>JAPXLY010000039.1:0-11928 GCA_033809295.1 Bacillota bacterium | reverse complement strand
AGAATCGCCGGCTCCGGAAAATGTACGTGCCGTGTGGGGCAACCCAAGACCTCGGAAAATGAGCGAAAACTATGAACTCATACTTAGAAGCCTATCTGCTATGGTGACCGAGCGGAGTGTGTCACATGGAAGAGAGAGAATGCGTTATTGCCCTTAATACTGTAGTCACAGTCGGAGGCCGGAGGTTTGCGGATCTTATGCGGAGATTTGGGTCAGCGTGCGCCATAATAAGGGCTAAGGAAGAAGAGTTGCGCCAGGTGAAGGGGATTGGCACAGAGACTGCAGGACGCATCCGGACGCTCCGTGACGGAAAGGCGCTTATGCGCGAACTTCAAAAAGCCGAGAAACTCGGGGTGAAGATAGCCGTTCAGGATGATCATTCGTATCCTGCTGCCTTACTGAATATGGTGTATCCGCCTCCTGCTATCTACGTTTTGGGAGAAGTCCTTCCGTCTGATGCATTTTCAATTGCGATTGTGGGTTCCAGAAGACCCAGTCACTACGGAAGAAGAGTAGCCGGGCAAATGGCGAAGAATGCAGTGAAAGAAGGGCTCACTGTAGTGTCGGGGATGGCCAGAGGCATCGATTCTGCTGCGCATGAAGGAGCGCTGGCAGGAGGTGGGCGAACCATTGCAGTCTTGGGAAGCGGTATTGATGTCATATATCCCCCTGAGAACAAGGAGCTTGCAAAGAAGATAGCGGAAAACGGGGCAGTCGTAAGTGAGTTCCCTTTTGGCGCATGTCCTTTCCCACAGAACTTTCCCAGGCGTAACCGGGTCATCAGCGGCTTGGCTCTTGGGGTTGTCATAGTGCAAGCAGGAGAGACCAGCGGCGCGCTTATTACCGCGGATTTCGCCTTGGAGCAAGGGAGAGAGGTTTTTGCGGTTCCGGGAGAAATCGGGAACCCTCTTTCCCGGGGAACTCATAATCTTATTAGGCAAGGCGCCAGACTTGTAGAAGGAATCGGCGACATCCTTGAAGAACTCGGGATACCGGCAACAAGAGAGCATGATCCCCCGGATAATTCCAAAGAGGTGCGGCTCTCTTCCCATGAAAAGAGGGTCCTTGAGCAACTGGGCTTTTCACCTATGTCTACTGATGATATAGTAATCGCGACAGGGTTCTTGCCGTCACGAGTTACCACAACCCTTGTCTCCCTGGAATTGAAAGGCATGGCAACAAGGGTTAGCGGCGGCTATGTGAGAACTTAAACATATGGAGAGAATGAGTACCGGCTATGATAAATGCACGATGAACAACAGGCTTATGAGGGATGCCGCACATTAGGAGAGTGTAACAATGTCAAAAGGTCTTATTATCGTGGAATCACCTGCCAAAGCCAAGACAATCGAGAGACTGCTGGGCGGCAAATACCAGGTGAAAGCTTCCATGGGCCATGTAAGGGATTTACCCAAGAGCAAGCTTGGGGTAGACGTGGAAAACAACTATGAGCCTCACTACATCACCATTCGAGGCAAGAGCGATACTATCCAGGAGCTTAAGGGGGCGGTTAAAAAATCCGGCCAAGTGTTGCTTGCGACTGACCCTGACCGTGAGGGGGAAGCAATATCCTGGCACCTCTCAAAAGCCCTGGATCTTGATTCCGGTGCTGCTTGCCGCATTGAGTTTCACGAGATTACTCAGAAGGCGGTAAAGAATGCAGTCGCCAACCCGAGGCCTATTCATATGGATAGAGTCCATGCTCAACAGGCGCGGAGAATACTCGACAGGCTTGTCGGATACACCCTTAGCCCGTTTTTATGGAAGAAGGTCCGTAGAGGATTGTCTGCAGGCAGAGTTCAGTCAGTTGCCGTGAGGCTGATATGCGACAGAGAGAGGGAAATTGAGGCTTTCGTTCCTAAGGAGTATTGGTCAATTACTGCGTTCTTGAAGACCTGTGGCAACTGCCAGGAGTTCTCCGCCAAACTCCTCCGGAAAGCAGGAAAGAAGATAAACATAGGCACCGCTGATGAGGCTCGCGCGGTCCTCAAAGATCTGGAGGGGGCGAAATATGAAGTTGTCACAGTGCTTGAAAAGGAACGAAAACGCAATCCTCAGCCTCCTTTCACCACAAGCACGCTCCAGCAGGAAGCCTCAAGAAAGCTGGGATTCGGAGCCCGCAAGACTATGCAAATCGCTCAACAGTTGTATGAAGGCCTGGAAATTGGAGCTGAGGGCACCGCAGGCCTCATAACTTATATTCGAACTGACTCAGTCCGAGTCGCGGCTGAAGCTGAAGTCTCAGCCAGGTCTTTCATTAAGGACGCATATGGGAAGGACTATGTCCCTGACAGGCCCAGACGGTACAAGAAGAAGGCTGCAAGTCAGGATGCGCATGAGGCTATCAGGCCTACCCTGGTTACGCGCAGGCCTTGTGACCTGAAGAAGCGCTTGTCCCGGGACCAGTTGAGACTATACACGCTTATTTGGGACCGATTTGTGGCAAGCCAGATGGAAGCAGCGGTCCTAGATACTGTTCGTGTAGACATCAAGGCCAATAACTACCTCTTCCGGGCAACCGGTTCTCGAGTGAAGTTCCCGGGGTTCACCGTATTATATCAGGAAGGGACGGATAACGCTGAAGAGGATGACTCAATCCTCCCTGAGCTTTCTGAGGGAGACAGGCTGCTTCTTTCACGGCTTGAGGATAAACAGCATTTTACTGAGCCGCCGGCTCGTTATAGCGAGGCTACACTTGTGAAGGCTCTTGAAGAAAACGGTATAGGAAGGCCCAGCACATATGCGCCGATAATTGAAACCATCCTCAAGCGGGATTACGTAGTCCTTGAAGATAAGAGATTTCACCCGACCCAGCTCGGGTTTGTGGTAGTAGATGTCCTGAACCAGGTATATCCGAATGTTGTTGACGTAGCGTTTACGGCTAACATGGAAGCCAGGCTAGACCGGATTGCTGAGGGCAAACTTGAGTGGGTGGATGTCATAGACGAATTCTACCCGCCATTTAAGAAAACAGTGGACACGGCAGAGGAACATGTCGGAAGGGTGAAGATCCCGGAGAAAGTCACTGATGAACTTTGCCCGGAATGTGGCCGTAACCTCGTAGTGAAACACGGCAGATTCGGCACGTTCCTTGGGTGCCAAGGCTATCCTGAATGTAAGTTCACAAAGAAAATCATCCGCTCAACCGGTGTTAATTGTATCCTGTGCGGACGTGAAATAGTTGAGCGAAAGACCAAAAAGGGCAGGAGATTCTATGGATGCAGTGGGTATCCTGAGTGCAAGTTTACCACGTGGTATGTCCCGGTTAAGAAGTCGTGCCCAAAATGCGGGGCGTTTCTTGTGAGGCGCGGCGGCAAAAAGGGTTATCTTGCATGTGTCAGGGAAGGGTGTGATTACAGACAAGAGGTGCCCTAGGGCGCTCTTAAAATTCAGGATTGCAGGTGTTGCTAAATTGGCGAACGACAGTGGCGTTGTAGTTGTAGGCGGAGGGATTGCAGGGAGTGAGGCTGCATGGCAGATAGCTCGGAGGGGCATCCGGGTTCAGCTTGTAGAAATGAGGCCTCACGTGATGACGCCTGCTCATACTACGTCCGGCTTGGCGGAGCTGGTATGCTCCAATTCACTGGGGTCTGACAGCTTTCGGAATGCATCCGGCGTTCTCAAAGAGGAGCTCCGGATTTACGGCTCCCTCATCATGAGATGCGCGGAAGCAGCCAGGATTCCTGCAGGGTCAGCCCTGGCAGTAGAAAGGGACAGATTCTCACGGCTTGTCGGCTTATATATCGAAAGATCTCCGAGTATCCGTTTGGTCAGGGAGGAAGTTGCCGAGATCCCCCGGCACAGGCCTTGTATTATAGCCGGCGGCCCACTGACTTCCCCGGGCCTTGCCGGGCCTATCGCGCAGTTGACAGGTGAAGACAATCTATACTTTTATGATGCCGTAGCTCCCATCGTGACCCTGGAGTCCCTGGACATGTCTCGCATATTCTGGGGTTCGCGGTACGGACGGGGAGGCGACGACTATCTCAACTGTCCCATGACGGAAGACGAATACAACCGTTTCTATGATGCTTTGGTCTCTGCAGAGACAGCGCCGTTACGTGAATTCGAAGACATGAGGGTTTTTGAGGCTTGTATGCCTGTAGAGACTCTTGCAAAACGCGGACGGGAGTCTCTCGCTTACGGCCCTCTGAGGCCGGTTGGGCTGAGAGATCCACGTACCGGAGAGCGTCCTTATGCGGTAGTGCAATTAAGGCCTGAGAATATCGGGCGTTCTCTGCTAAACCTGGTAGGTTTTCAAACCCGGCTCACATGGAATGAACAGCGTCGGGTCTTCCGCATGATCCCCGGTTTGGAAAGGGCGGAGTTTGCCAGATACGGGGTGATGCACAGAAACACGTTCATTAACTCGCCTCGAATCCTTCTTCCTACACTACAGTGTCGACACGATGAAGGCCTGCTCTTTGCAGGGCAAATCACAGGAGTTGAGGGGTACTTGGAATCTGCGGCATCCGGACTGGTTGCCGGGATAAATGCAGCAAGGCTTGTCCTCGGTTTGTCTCCTCTCCCGTTTCCGAGAGAGACAGTCATAGGTGCTCTTTGCCACTATGTATCCACCTTACAGCCTGGAATTTTTCAACCTATGAACGCCAATTTCGGGATTCTGCCAAAATCCGATAAAAAACGACATAGGAAAGCCGATAGGCTTGCAATTGCGGCATTATCTGTGGAAATCGCACAGCACTTCGAGAAAACCCTGGGTTGCAGACTTGAACAAAAATTATGATTGTGATACAATTCTGAAATGAAGGAGTCCACGTAGGTGGCGTAATGTTGTGTCCTCCGTAAGGGAGCTGTGTTTGTTTTGATTGGCGAGGTTGACGGTTTTCTTGGGTATCTTTCGGTTGAAAAGGGGCACTCATCTAATACCATAAACGCGTACGCCCATGATATTCGAACATTCATAGATTTTGTCGAAGATGTCCATAAGGACAATGAGGGCCCGGGCTTAGCGAACATTACTTATCGTGAGATCAGGGCGTACCTGGCGCATCTTCAAAAAGCGAATTACTCCAAGCCGACGATTGCCAGGAGACTTGCGGCTGTCAGGGCGTTTTTTTCTTATCTGTGCAAACAAGGGATTGTTTCCCAAAATCCTGCAAAAGGTGTTAGGACTCCGAAAGAGGGGCGCAGACTGCCGCCCTTTCTTCGTGAGGATGAGGTCGTGTCCTTATTGGAGTGTCCTTCCGGAGATACGCCTCTCGGACTCCGTGACAGAGCGATCTTGGAAACTCTTTATGCTG
The DNA here is from genome assembly GCA_033809295.1 of Bacillota bacterium. GTDB lineage: Bacteria > Bacillota > SHA-98 > UBA4971 > UBA4971 > UBA4971. Next base: position 6,664 of record JAPXLY010000039.1, on the reverse strand, counting down.
CAGGGCTTCGTGTCGGGGAGCTGGTTGGGCTCAACCTTGACAGTATTGACCTCTCTACCGGTTATGTCAGGGCATACGGAAAGGGATCTAAAGAGAGAATAGTACCAATAGGGGCAAAGGCTGTAGAAGCGCTCGTGGAGTACTTAGAAAGTGGACGGCCCAATCTTGCGTTAAAAGGGCAAGAATCTCGCGCCCTTTTCTTGAACTGCAACGGAACAAGGCTTTCCAGGCGCGCTGTTCAAATCATGGTAGATAAGTACATAGATGAGGCGTCGGTTGACAAAGAGATCAGTCCTCATGCTTTGAGACATTCGTTTGCCACTCATCTCCTGGATCATGGGGCGGATCTCCGGGCTGTACAGGAACTGCTTGGGCACGCCAGTGTCTCTACGACTCAGCTCTACACGCATATGACCAGAAAGAGGCTTCGTATAGTCTACGACAAGGCCCACCCGCGGGCATAATACAGCGTGGTTAGGAGGTAGGCCGTGGTGAGGCATGAGCTCCATGCGACAACGATAGTTGCGGTAAGGCGCGGTGAACATGTGGCTATTGCCGGAGATGGGCAGGTTACCATGGGCAACACCGTCATGAAGCATAAGGCAAGAAAAGTCAGAAGGCTCCACGAAGGAAAGGTCGTGGCAGGCTTTGCCGGGACTGCGGCTGACGCTTTTGCGCTGTTTGAACGATTCGAAGGTAAGCTTGATGAGTACCATGGAAACTTGCAGAGAGCCTCGGTGGAGTTGGTAAAGGAGTGGCGTTTGGATCGTGCCTTGAGAAGGCTTGAAGCTCTTTTGGTTGTCGGAGATAAGTCCGGCTTACTGATAATTTCAGGCAACGGAGACCTTATCGAGCCTGATGACGGCATCGCTGCAGTCGGTTCAGGCGGGCCTATGGCCCTGGCAGCAGCAAAGGCGCTGATTCGCCATACAGATCTCAACTGTGGTGAAGTTGCCACGGAAGCACTGAGAATTGCGTCTTCCATTTGCATATATACAAATGAGGAGATCGTGTGTGAGGAAATATGAAAGGGGGCTTACACGTGGAGTGGCTCGAAGAGCTGACCCCCCGGGCCATTGTGGCGGAACTCGATAAATTCATCGTCGGACAGGATCGGGCCAAGAGGTCTGTGGCAATCGCTCTTCGCAACAGGTACCGCAGGCTGAACCTTAAAGGGTCTCTCCGCGATGAAGTGATCCCCAAGAATATCCTGATGATAGGCCCTACCGGGGTAGGTAAGACTGAAATTGCCCGCAGGCTGGCCAGGTTGGTTAATGCGCCATTTACGAAAGTCGAGGCCACGAAGTTCACTGAAGTAGGGTACGTGGGTAGGGATGTAGATTCCATTATCAGGGAGTTGGTGGAAAACGCCATTCGAATGGTAAAGTCTGAGAAAATGGCACGGGTCTACCATAGGGCAGAAGCCGTTGTTGATGAGAGGCTTTTGGATATTCTGGCTCCTTTGCCTTCCAGGGAATCGGGGAAGAACCCCTTTGCCGTGCTTATGGGGGGATTCGGTGTTCAACGGGATGACGATGGCTTTGAGCGGAGACTGGAGGAAGCGGAGCGCACACGTGAGAAGGTAAGAGCCAGGCTTGTTGCAGGAGAACTGGAGGATGCGATCATTGAGGTGTCCGTAGAGGATAAAACCCCTCCTATGCTCGAGGTTTTTAGCGGCGCCGGGGTGGAGGAGATGGGCATTAATATGCAAGATCTCTTCGGAGGGGCTTTACCCGGAAAGACCAGGCGAAGGCGGGTTCCGGTAAGAGAAGCCAGGAAGATCATAGCCCAGGAAGAAGCGCAAAGGCTTATTGATATGGCAGAAGTGGAACAAGAAGCAATTACCCGTGTCGAACAAACGGGAATCGTTTTTATCGACGAGTTGGATAAGATAGCAGGCAAAGAAAGGGGTATGGGCCCTGATGTCTCTCGGGAAGGGGTGCAACGGGACATTCTACCCATCGTTGAAGGTTGCACGGTTACAACTAAGTACGGCCCTGTCAAGACTGACCATGTGTTGTTCATTGCTGCAGGCGCTTTTCACGTGTCAAAGCCTTCAGACCTCATTCCGGAACTTCAGGGGAGATTTCCGATTCGCGTTGAACTGGACAGTCTCACCAAAGAGGATTTCAAGCGTATTCTCTCTGAACCTGAGAATGCCTTGATTAAACAGTACATTGCGCTCCTTTCTACAGAAGGCATTGAACTGGTATTTACGCCTGAGGCCATAGATGAAATCGCATCCATTGCAAGTGAGGTAAATGAAGAGACTGAGAATATCGGCGCCAGGCGATTACACACTGTAATGGAGCGTCTTCTTGAGGATGTATCTTTCGATGCTCCGGATCTCACCTCAAAGAAAGTGGCAATTGACAGAGAATACGTTCGGGAGAAGCTTCTGGATATTGTCGGCAACAAGGATCTGAGCAGGTTTATCTTGTGATTGCACGCCCGGGGTTGGGTTGTCATAGCCAGGCTCGGGGAAGTCGGGAGCATGGGCCATGGTGCCATGCTGAGATCCGGACTGCTTGACCCTTTGGGTCGGACAAGCCCGGAAAGGAGACTGTGAGCCTGAAGCGTAAAGAGGAGGGCAAAGCCCTGGGGCAGCTAAAGGAGGTAATATTCATGAAGGAACTATTGGAGAAATCGCGGAGAATCAGTAGGTTTTTGCAGGAGTCTGCAGATCACAAATTGAGCCTCAAAGAATTCGCGGAGGTACTGTCTGATGAAGTCGGAGCGAATGTCTATGTGGTGAGTCGCAGAGGCAAGTTACTGGGATTCGCGACGATGGAGAACTTCGAATGTGATGTAGTCGCCCGTCTCGTGGGTAACGGGGAAGCTTTTCCTAAGGAGTGTATGGATTGGCTTCTAAGGATAATCGAAGCATCAGACAATCTCCGGCAGGACAAAGGGAAATGCTTCCTTGACGACGACAGCCGGTGTCCATTTGGAGAAGCTCTCATAACGGTAGTCCCGGTCTATGCAGGTGGAGACAGACTGGCTACGCTTGTGATGGCCAGGTTCGAGCCGGAATTCGAAGAGGATGAACTGATTCTTGCGGAGTTTGCCGCTACAATCATTGGAATGGAAGTCCTGCGCTCAAAAGCGGATAAGGTCGAAGAAGAAGCAAGGAAACAAGCTTCCGTCCAGATGGCCCTTGATACGCTATCCTTCTCTGAGCAGGAAGCTGTTGAACATATCTTCAGAGAACTCAATGGAGAAGAAGGCTTGCTCGTGGCTAGCAAGATTGCAGATAAGGTCGGCATAACCAGATCCGTCATTGTCAACGCGCTCCGCAAGTTTGAGAGCGCAGGTGTGATCGAGTCCCGGTCCTTAGGAATGAAAGGCACCTATATTCGAGTGCTTAATGATAAGCTCTTCGATGAACTGGAACGTTTGCGCGCGCGATAAGACGCTGGGACTATCCTCTGAGTATCAAGAGGGCAAGAGGGGCTATAACACAGGCTGCCGCCAGAATGAACACGCCTATAGCCCCTCGGGTGTTCCCGGATTTTGCAAGCCGGAGGCCGAAGCTCCCTGTATAAATGGCTACCAGTGTCGGGGCTGTCATCAGTATCAAGATTGCGCCAGGTCTCATTTTATTCCTCCCTGCACGTCGGATATGTCTAGTCGTCCGAAGGATGCGGTGACCCAAAAAGCAGGCCTGTCCTGCGTAACTCCACTCTCACCGTCACATTGGCGTCTGCATCAGGAAACTTGTCCTTCCACTTTTGATCCTCCCATTCCTGCCATGTCATAGCCAGGTGTCTGGCTTTGTTTCCGAACGCGAAAATATCAGATGAGAATTCAGTTTGGGCTCTTTTGATAATATCTTCACAGCCCCTTTCTATTTCGCGAGCCAACTGTTTTTCAATAGTCTCAAAGGTCTTCGGGTTCGTATAGTCTCTGTCTACTTGGCTCCCTACAAGGCCTCCTTCGAGTGTAACGTTAACCTTGATTTTGAATGAGTCTCCGTCTTTCACTACGCGAACCTGCGTGGGCCGGGCGAGTCGTAAGTCTGCGGCGATGAACCTATTATCCATATCAGGATCTCGAACCACAGTAATACCCTGTTTGAAGGTCCCCCTGATGTAAAGGGCGTATCTTACTTCCTCTCCTGTAATTTCTCCTACCATCTTGTCCCCTCGAAAGACTGCTGCACCCAAGAGCTCAACAGGATTTCCGCCTACTGACGGAGATTCTCCTGCAATGTAGTTGATATCTGACGTATCTAAAGGTATCTGTAATCGTGATGTGCTATCGCCGTCACTTCCTTCCATTTTCTCTTCGCCTTCGCTTTGTTGCTCACCTGGCTGTTGTTCCTTGTTAATGCCGGCAAGGATCACCAAGGGTTCTTCAGCCAGGGACTGCATTTCCACTAGAAACCTGTTAATCTGTGACGTAGGTATGAGCCCTGCTTTTCTGCCGGCAAGGGTAAGCAGTTCTAAGTTCTTTGCAGGATTTTGCTCGAGAACGGGTTTGTTCTCAGTAAGGAATTCCCGTGCAGTGCCTTTAGCTACTACGAGAAACATAGTCCTTCTGATCTCATGAAATCTCACCAGCTCTGACACGTAAGGTGCCAGGCCTCTCCGGGCAAGGCCTTCGCCGACGATGAGTAATTTGCTATGCACAAATGACAGGCGTCGGTCTACGTATGTATTCGCCACATCAACGAGGCCCAGGATAGATCTACCCCGCATGGTGGTAATGAGGCTTGCACCGGTGCTTCCTCCGCCTGCGCTGGGCCCTCCTCCCTCTGCGCCTCCGCTGGCTACAGCTCTCGGGACGGCAATCTGAAATGTCACGTACACAGTGTTATTTTCCCCCTCATCCAGGCCGATTGCCATTACCAATGCCAATTCATCCACTTCGGTTCTGCCCCAACACCCTCCTGTCATCAATGCGCATGCTATGATAAGCGCGGTGATTATCATGGCCCTCGTGTTGCTCAAGAGCCTACTCGCCCCCTATTAATGTTTTGGCCTCCTCTTAACCGAGAGATTAGAAGCAAGATCAGAGGCACGACGAATAGCACCAATCCACCATAGGTTTTCACTATCATGAAATCAACATATGTTGCCTGAGGCACGTCAGAAGGTACCAACGCCAGAGTGAATCCGAGGATTGCCAAAGCCGGCAAAAGGGGTTTATAGGAGGAGAGCTTCAGAATGTCTTGGATGATGACTGCTGTTGTGTACCCGCTAAGTGCCAGATGAATGCACGCGCTGATGACCCAAAGAAAAACGAAGGCCACTTCAATACGCTGGAGGAATCGTCCCATGTATATCAAAGTTGAGGCCTCATACCCCGGATATGCAATGTGCACGCTCAAGGGGTAAGGGAATACTGCGGAGTAGTTAAGTGTCGACATAATCATGAGAACAGCCGATACTGCAAGACTTATGAGTCCGATTCTCTGCACTTTGTGTTTCTCGCCAAGTTGTCCTGCAATGATACAAAGAAACATAATCTCACCTGCAATTCCCGAGTGGATCACCCCGTTATAGGCTATTTTCCCGATGCCCGGCCCGAATAGGGGGAATATGGTGTCCAGGTTGCTTTGAGGCAGCAACAAGATATTAAGCAGGATAAGTGTGCCGATAATAAGAGGCATGCCCGCCAATGCGGCTCTGGTTATTGCTTCAAGCCCCATGTATGCGGCAACAAGGGTTGCAATGATGAAGACTCCCATAATCACCGAGAGCGGGGTGCGCGGAAGCAAGGCAGTGCTGACTGTCTCTGAGAATTCCCGGATTAGGAGAACTGTAGTTGAGAAGAAGAAAGCGAAATACCCTAGCGAGGCAATGACGCCAAGTACAGGCCCGCCCGCTTTTTCACTCGCTTCTACAATGCTCATTCCCGGGTAACGCTTTAGGAGGGCTACTATCACGAGAAACCCCAAGGTTGCAGCGGCAAAGCTTACGGCAGGGACAATCCAGGCTGCAGTTTGGCCCATTTCAGCCATATGCTGTGGAAAAGATATCAGGAGCTTTGTGGATAGAAAATAGATGGTAGCTGCTATGGCTTCTCTGGTCCCTATCTTGTCTTTACCTGCCATGTCTTTCCCCTTTCAGGTTTTCCGGCTTTGCTTTTTCACTGTTGCGTCCGTCATTTGCCTGGGAAGTACCGCTCCTCTTGTTCTCGTCATGGCCTTTGATCCAGCCACGGGATATACGCGGCTGTCTTTCTTCTTGTTGAGGCTTTAGAAAAGAAGGGCGAATTTCCGATTTCCAAACCGGAAACCGGAAAAGCGCATCCCCGCTGGAACGGGTGTGTGGCGCTACAGGCGACATGTACGGCACGCCAAAGGACTTGAGGTTCACATATGTTACAAGCTGAATGAATACGCCGATGGCAACACCGTAGAAGCCAAGGGCTGCTGCAAGCAGGATGTACATGAAACGATACAGTCGAATCGCAAAGGCCATGTTGAAGTTGGGTACTGCAAATGCCCCCAAAGCTGTAATAGCCACTATCACTACCAGTATAGGACTGACTATCGACGCTGCTACAGCGGCCTGTCCCAGGATCAAAGCTCCCACTATTCCAAGGGTGGGCCCGATTACACCGGGGATTCTGACGCCTGCCTCGCGAATTAACTCGATAGAGACCTCCATTATCAACACCTCAATGGCAGTGGGGAAAGGGACTTTTTCGCGGCTTG
>JAPXLY010000038.1:0-12406 GCA_033809295.1 Bacillota bacterium | reverse complement strand
ATGTTAAAGTTATGTGAGAATTTGGGGCGATGTATTGCTTCATCACCTCAATCCCGTTTCCTTTTGCTAGAAGCCTGATTTCCGTCGATCTTTTCCTTGCCTGTTTGATGAAGTCAGACTCCCGGCCAATATGGACCCCCTTCATGTAACACCCCTACCGGACACACCGAGTTTGTACGTATAGAGCCTTAGCTACCTGCGACCTTCATTGGATCGATAGTGATCGTTCGACCGCCGATGTCTACTTCAACGTCAAAACACTCTACCTCTACTCCGCGCTTTGCGCCAAATTCAATGCAGTCATCAGCAACTCTCTGGGTCTTCTCACGTAACCACTCAATTGCTTTGTCAACTTGCTCGGGATCCTCCGCCTTCTTCTGGGCTTGCGCCACTGCGTCCCAAATCTGGTCATTGGCATTTTCGACTTTCTTTTCAATTAACTCAAGCGCAGCATCACCCGATGGAGGACCACCCTCGGCCTCACACAACGCGATACCGACAGACAACACCATCATCAATGCGGTAGTCAGAGCAATAATTCTCCGTGACCTTCTCATGACGTCTTACCTCCTTATCATACGTCGTAGTGTTCCAGCCTTTTAGGCTCAATCACCTGCCGCCCGGTTGCAAGCAGGTGATTGATACAACGAATGAAACTGGAAGTTTCAAACGACGTCTGACCCCGCCGGCAACCTGGCAGTCATAGGTGTATTCCACCCTTAGACCCATGGCTTTGCGTCGCTTTCTTTGGAAAGCTTTGCCCTTATCGGCTAAGACTTCATTCGCTTGTCCTGAACAATAGCAAATATTGCTAACACTAAATTTCGCCATCTCTTTGGATTTTCCTTCTTAGATCGACCAATATTGGGAAATTTGCTCGTGATTTCCACTTTACCCCTTATCTTGCAGCAATCCATCTCCTAAAAGACTGGGGAAGCAAGTGCCGGATAACTGCTATTTCGCCTGATAACAGCAGAGGGATAAAGCTGGAGCCGGCGGTGGGAATCGAACCCACAACCTGCGCATTACGAGTGCGCCGCTCTACCATTGAGCTACGCCGGCGGAAGGACTCTGTTCCTAAGTAGATCACCATAAGACCGTTGGACTTCTCCAGTAATCGCCGGTTTCGCCGAAGACGTCGGCCGGTTTTTGCGATTCGGGCGGGCCGTGTTAACATAATATGGGAGAGAACGGCGGTCCCCGCCATAAGTAATCGCCGGTTCCAGAAAGTGTACGTACCGTGCGGTGCCACCCAAGACCTCGGAAAACAAGCGAAAACTAATGAACTCATACTTAGGTCTGAACTAACATGCATTGTTAGTATAGCATGATGAAACCGCTATGTAAATGAGCCTTGCCAACTTGCAGACAGGCACCTTCTTATCGCGTTTTGAAAAACTCAAGCGGCGTGAGTTCCAGGTGCTCTTGTCTGTACTTCCCCCCGGTTGACATTCAGGATACTAATCATTTCCCCGGGACAGTTCGTGATTACAGCATCCACACCTGAGGCCGCCATTCTCTTCATTTCATCAGCCTTATCAACAGTCCACGCATTAACAAATAGCCCTGCATCATGCGCACTACGGACAATTTCAGGTGTCACCAGGTAAGACGCGGGATGTAGACCGTCAGCAGGCACACGGCCTGCATATTCCGCATCCGCTGATTTGGGCTGTGCTACAAACACACCCAATACCTGAGTGACCCTATTGGAATTTCTTCTCCGAAACTGCTGTGGTGCGCATTTATTCTCTCAAGCAAAGCCTGAAGGATTATGGAGAGTCCCATAGAATACTATTAGTTCAATCTTTGGATATTCCGATTCAGTTCTGCACCAAGGCATAAAGGTGGGCGACAGGCTATGGAGCAATCAGGCCGTAATGCATGCTTCAACAGCATAAAGGCAAGCGACACAAGGATACTCAAGAGCATAAACCTTGTTGCAGTCCTCACTGCGCTCAGAGAAATCGGCCCTGCTTCCCGCGCTGACATCTCCCGTATTACTAAGCTTACGCCTGCCACGGTATCGAATATCATCTCCTTGCTCATCTCTCAAGGAATAGCTGAAGAAGTAGGATACGGCGAATCCAGCGGAGGCCGTCCTCCTGTAATGATAGAGTTTAACCCCAAAGCCTTCTATCTCGCAGGAGTTGACCTTGGCGCAACTAAGATCATTGCAGTAGTCACCGACTTGGAAGGGAATATCATAACCCGCACTCGCATGGAGCTTAACGTCAACGAAGGACGTGAGTCGGTTATGTCCAACCTCTTTCACGTCACTGAGACAACTCTGGAACAAGCAGTGGATACGCGCAGCAAAATCGTGGGGCTCGGCCTATCCGTCCCAGGCTTGATCGATGCAGAACTTGGGATATCCGTATTCGCACCCAATATTCCCGGATGGCGCAACATACCCCTGGTCAAGGTTTTCCAGGATGAATTTCATATTCCATGCAAGGTGGAAAATGACGCCAGAGCAATGGCAATAGGGGAGGCCATGTTCGGAGCAGGACGGGGGTATGCCAATATCCTGTGCGTGAACGTAGGCAGAGGTATTGGAGCGGGAATCATCATAAACGGCGAAATCTACCGCGGTAAACAAGGAGGAGCAGGCGAATTGGGCCACATAACCATCGATCCTAACGGTCCGGTATGCCCTTGCGGCAACCACGGGTGCCTGGAGGTCATGGCTGCCGGCCCTGCTATTGCGCGCTCAGCCGTCGAGGCAGTCAAGACAGGAAAAAGCACGCTCATTCATGATCTTGTGGGCGGTAACACAGAGGACATAACTGCCGAAGTCGTATCTCTGGCAGCCAAGAAAGGCGACGTTGTGGCAGAAAGCCTGATTCGAGAGGCAGGCAGGCGCCTTGGAATCGGGATAGCCAACGCAGTCAACATGCTCAGCCCCGAGATAGTGATAATCGGTGGAGGCGTCTCACGGGCAGGAGATGTTTTCTTTGAAGAAATCCGAGACACAGTCAAGAAACGCGCATTCACCGCTATGGTGAACCTACCGCCAATAGTCGCTTCTACCCAGGGCGAAGAGGCAAGCTCAGTAGGTGCTGCAGCACTGGTACTGGAAGAGATGCTGGCTGTTGGCAATATTTCACACCTAATGCCCTTCCACCTTAATTACCCCTTCAGCGCCCCTGCGAGCAAGCCCCGGACGAAATAGCGTCCCAGCAGAATGTAGATAAGTACAGTAGGAAGTGCTGCAAGGATTGACCCTGCCATCGGCAGGTTCCATGAGACGGCTTGGCCTCCGGCCAAGTTTGCCAGGGCTACAGTGATAGGCTGCGCGTCCGGCCTGGTCAGAGTCACTGCAAAAAGGAATTCGTTCCATATCTGCGTGAACTGCCAAATGCAGACAACCAAAAACGGAGGGCCTGAAAGAGGGATTATTACGTACTTGAAAATACCGAAGAAGTCCGCCCCGTCAATACCGGCTGCTCCAAAAAGCTCATCAGGGATCTCCTGGTAGAAGCTCCTGAAAAGCAAGGTTGTTATTGGAAGGCCGTAAACCACATGAACAAGGATTAGACCTGGCAACCCCCCATACAGTCTCGTCTTCTGCATGAATTGAAAGAGAGGAACAAGGATGCTTTGATAAGGTATGAACATACCGAAAACAATTAGCGGCATGATTGCACGTCCCCCGGGGATCTTGTACTTGCACAACACGTACCCATTGAGTGAGCCCATCACCGCTGAAACCAGTGTGGCGCAGACAGCCAATATGAAGCTGTTCTTGAGATAAGGAGCGAACTGCCGGAACGCAACGGAATAACCGCCCCAGTTCAATTCTGACGGAGGCATCCAGGCAGTCATCAGGTTTATTTCCTCTGGCGACTTTAGGCTCGTAACTATCGTCATGTAGACGGGGACCAAATAGGCAATAGCCAAAAGAACCGCCAACGTTTGGACAAACACTCTTGTTACGCCTTTAGGTTTCATTTCGGATCACTGCTCCCCCGTCTTAAATGAATTGACCAAATAAGGAATGATGAGTAGTGAGACGAGAATCAACAGTATGATACCGATGGCGGAACCAACAGCGAGTTCGTTCCCGCGGAAGGTCTTCAGGAACATGGTTATCGCAGGAACTGATGTCGGCACATGGTCAGGGCCTGCCATGGCAAATATAAGGTCAAAGATCTTGAGAGCTATGTGCCCCAGAATGACTACTGCACTTACAGTGATGGGTTTTAGCAGAGGCAAATCCACGTACCTGTAGATTTGAAACTTGCCCGCCCCGTCCACTCTGGCAGCCTCGCGAAGCTCATCAGATATGGTGCGAAGCCCTGCAAGATAAAGCGCCATGGTATATCCTGACATCTGCCACACGGCAGCCGCGACCACTCCCCAGATTGCCTTGTTAAAACCGTGTTCCTCAGGGTAGTCCAAAAGTGTGATTCCACCTGCAACCCCGATGACCAGGATTCCCATGAGAACACCGGAGATAACAACCTTCGTGCGGAATTGCCGCCGTTCTCCCCTCCGATAATGTCCATATGCCATAAAGGCAATCACAACCAGGACTATGATGCCAATATAATAAAGGATATGGGACCAGTCAAAGACGAGGCTCTGCTCGCGGCTGGACAGCCAAAGGAATTTGCCCGCAGGCAGCCCAACCAAAGTGGGAAGCACATTTACTCCGCCTCTGGGCTGCAATAGCCACCGCCATACTGTGCCTGTGACCACAAGAGATAGGGACATCGGGTATAGGAAGACGGTTCGGAAGAAAGTCTCACCCCAAGCAAGTTGGTCGATGAGCGTGGCGAGAACCAAGCCTACAAACAAAGATAGGCCTACAAATGCCAATGTGAAGAAGAACATATTTGCCAGATCCTGCCTGAACCGCATGTTGAGAAAGCCCGTGAACAGCTCATGATAGTTCTTCAGGCCCACGTACCTGATTTCAGGGCGGAGCGCAAGCGCCGCTTCCCGGCCCCAGTCAGTAAGAGACACCTTAAGAGTTTGACCTATGAATCCATATACGAATATCGCCAGTAGTACAATGGAGGGCAGAATAATCAGAATCGCTGCCACCTGATCACGCCGTGATTGCATTCCCCTCACCGTCCTTATGGCCTGGCATGCTTTCACGGACCCGCCGCGTGAAAGCGACGGGCCCGCCTTATCACCGTGACCCCATCTGGGGCCGCCTTCTTATCTCCCGATACCGGCCTGTATTGCCACTGCTTCCGCCGCATTGGCAGCAGCCTTGGCATTCTTTGTCTGCAAGAAGATCTCCATGACAGTTGCGAAGTCGTTCATGAATCTCTCATTTGCGGTGACTCCGTGAGCCAGGGAACCTACAATCTTGTTGGATCTCCAGTCATTTGCAGCGCTCTGCAGGTACGCGTCGTACTTGGATAGATCTGAGTCTGTCCTGGCGCTGATGGAGCCTTTCAACGGATTGAAGGTATCCTGCCCGTCACGGCTGCCAAGCATCTTCAGCCAGGCTATGGCGTTCTCCCTGTTCGGGCAGCCCACAGGCAGGCCGAACGAGTCGGAGAGCATCATGAATATTCCGTTAGTGCCGGGTGAGGCCGCCCATCCGAAACCTGTCCCCGGTTTCAACTTCAACGTAGTAGTCATGTACCCCGCAGCCCAGTCTCCCATAATATTAAAGGCAGCCTGGCCTTTGACCACCATGTCAGTGGCTTGCTGCCAGGATAGGGACGAAGCGTCAGCGTTAGTGTATTCCAGGATGTCCCCAAACATCTCCCATGCCTTGATAACCTCAGGGCTCTTCCAGGACAATTCGCCGTTCCACAGTTTCTCCCACTTGTCAGGGCCGAGAACTGAGAGGGCAACACTCTCCCAGAGGTGAGTCTGAGTCCAGTTCTCTGCTACCGAGAGAGGCACAACGCCTTTAGCTTTAAGATCAGGAGCGATTTTCAGGAACTCTTCCCATGTGGCGGGTACGCCTACTCCCCACTTGGTAAGGTTGTCGGGTATGAAGAACATGACATTTGAACGGTGGATGTTTACAGGCACAGACCAAATTCCTTTATCAGTGCTGAGCAACTTAACCAGGTCGGCAGGGAATACCTTGTGCCAGCCTTCCTGCTCATAGAGCTTGGTCAGGTCCTCCATCCTGTCAGCAACCACCCAGGTGCCGATGAGCTCCTGTCCGGCATGGACCTGGAACGTATCAGGCGGATCTCCACCCAGCAATCTGGTTTTAAGAACCGCCTTGGCATGAACACCCGCTCCGCCTGTTACTGTCGAGTTGACCACGTTCACTCCGGAATACATTTTCTCATACTTGTTGATTAGCGCTTCAAGCGCAGGGCCTTCATCTCCTGCCCACCATGAGAAGATCTCCAGCTTTCCGCTGACTGCCGCCTGTGCGACAGAGGCAAACATAAGAACCATTGCCGCACACACGATAGCGAACTTCAGCCATCTCGATGTCTTCATTCATATCCCTCCGTGCTTGTTATTGATATCGTCGGCATTCTTCCGACTCAACTTCACGCCGCACAACACCTGTCTCCATGGGTACCTTCTTTCTCTACCACCTCCCGGGATTTGCTCATAGCACCGAGACTCTTGCCCCGTCTACCACATCTATTACAAAAGCTCTTGGTTCAGAAGCCCCCGGCCGCAAAGGACTGCCGGGAAGAGCGGATATTAAGTCGTTCAAGGCATCATTACGAACAAGATTTACGGTACACCCACCGAAGCCTGCTCCTGTCATCCGAGCTCCCAGCACGCCACCGGTTTCGAAGGCGAGCTTGACTGCCATGTCCAGTTCAGGACAACTGACTTCATATAGATCTCTCAGGCTCTCGTGAGACTCCCACATCAGATTCGCAAAGGCAAGGAGATCGCCTTGCCTCAATGCAGCTACAGAATTCCAGACCCTCTCGTTCTCCTTTACCACATGTTCGCAACGACGAGCGACTTCTGGCGGAAGCATTTCTCGCACCGCTTCGAATGTGGAGAGTTCCACGTCTCTCAGACTGCGAATGTCGCTCTGCCCGAGTATATCCGCGATCATCTTTGTACCGGTCTCCACCTCTTGCCTTCTCCGGTTATACTCAGAAGAAACAAGTCCGCGCCTGATACCGGTGTCGTAAACCACAATCTTCATGTCTGCGCCATCAAACCCTAATCTTACAGGCTCATGCTCAAGGCTCCGGCAATCCAAGTATATGCCATGGCCTGTCCTGCCCATGCACGAAGCCATCTGATCCATGATTCCACAACTGACTCCGACAAAGAGATTCTCAGCTTTCTGGCACGCAAGCGCGATCTCGCGCCTGACCTTGAGTCCGCACTCAGACTCAAAGGAGTCTAGGATTGCCGGGTCCGTTCCTGCTGCCGTCAGCAGTGCGAAAGCAGAAGCTACTTCAAAGGCAGCCGATGAACTGAGCCCTGCACCTATAGGCACATCACCTGATATGACTGCATCCAGGCCTCGCTTCGGCAACTCCCAGCCACTCAGCGCCCAGGCTACTCCTCTAAAGAAGTTGCTCCACGGGGCGTCAGGTGAAGTCCCGATCTCATCCAGGCAAAACTCGCTCATTTGGCGATAGTCGCATGAATAGAGTCTCACAATCCTGTCAGTGCGCGGTCTGAACACAATGGCTACGTTATGTCCTATGGCTACAGGAAAAACAAATCCGCCTGAATAATCAGTGTGTTCGCCTATAAGATTCACCCTGCCAGGTGCCGCAGAAATCCATAACCCGTCTTTTGAGTAGCTTTCGAACACGTCCTGAAACTGCTGCAAGAGCCACTTGCTATCTACTGCCACCTGCTCCGCCACCTCTTTCACCTTTGCCTGAAACAGCACAGGAATTCGGCTGGAGTGCACCTGCTGAAAATGCTCGGCTAACAGCTACACGAAGTTTTCCGGCAGTCTCCTCAGGAAGAGTATCGTTTATGAACGTACCTCCGCCTGATTCACACCCTGCCAGGTATTTCAGTTTCGTAGCAGTGCGATAAGGCGGATAGAATTCTATGTGGAAATGATAATGGCCGAAATCGCCTTGACTCGTCGGTGCCTGGTGCATAATCATCATATAAGGAAACGAAAAGCCGAAGAGGTGGTCGTACCCGCAAGTGACTGTCTTCAGTATCCCTGCAAGCCACTGTCTTTCGTCGCTATCCAGATCCGGAAGGGACGATTTGTGGCTTCTGGGCATGATATGGATCTCATACGGGTAGCGCGCATAGAAAGGGACTATGGCCACAAAACCCGGATTTTCCGCAACAATCCGCCGTCCGTCACCGAGCTCGAAAGAAAGCACATGGCAAAGGAGGCACTTCCCGGTAGCCTTCTTGTATTCGCTTGATGATTCCAATTCCTTCCGAGGGATAGGTGGTATAAACGGGAACGCATATATCTGGCCATGAGGATGATGGAGCGTCACCCCTACGGCGTCTCCCTTATTTTCGAATATGAGAACGTAATCTATGTAATCAAGGGAACCCAATTCATTGTATCTGTCTGTCCATACTTCAATGAGGTTTGCGATGTGTGATGTGTCAAGATCGGCAAATGTAGTGTTATGCCGGTCGGTATAGAGGACTACTTCACAAACGCCTCGCGCAGGCGCAACTCTCATGATATCAGTGCCGTCCTCTGTCGGCTCCGGGGGCGCTTGTCGAAGAGACGGAAACTTGTTTTCGAAAACAACAATCTCGTAGCCGGACGCAGGAACCTCTGTAGGAAAAGATATATCCTTCGTCGGACACAACGGGCAGAAGCCCTCAGGAGGTTTATACGTCCTCTCCTGCCGGTGAGTTGCAGTCACAACCCATTGCCTTAGCATCGGGTTCCATCGCATCTCCGACATCTGCCACCACCCCCATGTCAGCCGTGGTAAGAGCGTCTTGATGCCCATCTTCTATTGAATCCGATTCATGGGGAAACGAGTAGTATATCAGGTACCTGCCGTCATCTTTAAGGATTCTCTTCTTTATCATTAAACCGTACTCCCTGCAAGGCCCCTACCATATTTTAACTCTTAAACAAAGTGCGCCCTCTCCGTTCCTGCAATACGACGACAGTGGAAACTTCCAAAAGCTTAACACATAAATAATTCTATGTAGGCGCCTGAATTCCTCCACTAAGTCGTCCGTTCACTGACTGTACGAAACCTTGCATGGTAATTACATACGTTTATCCATTTATGTGAGACATTTATCTTAGTGGTCAAAGACTGCTTCTTCAAGGACTCTGCCCATTGAGTCGGCGGGCTGTCTCACGCCTAACAAGTGGGATATGGTCGGCGCCACATCAATGATAGCTGCAGGCTTCTCCACAACGATACCCTGCCTTATGCCTGCCCCGGAGAGGAGCATGAAGACTTGACGTGACGACGGGTCACCTGAGTTATGATTCCCTCCTACCCTTAAAAGGAGATCATCGGCGCCGAAGTGGCAAGGGGGTTCAGCCCAAATAAACAAAGAGCCCAAATTCGGATGAGCGCCTGCCTTGGCCAGCTCGTCGAGGGACATATACCCTCCGAAGTACGGCTTGCCCTGTAACACGTGAACAATCTCATTATACTCAGGTATGGTAATATCCCACCTGAAATAGAATTGCAGAGAGAGATCCCCTCCCACCAGGACTATGTCTGTGCGAGAAGAAGCTTTTTCACCTGCAGAAAGAACCTCCGCAGTGTAACCCAATGCACTCAGAGTCTCCAGGACATCAGGCAGACTTGTCTCCCCTTTGAAATGGGACATCCCATGATCACTGGTAAGGATTATTGCAGTTTGGTCCAGGATCCCCAAGTCGCTAAGGGCATCTAAAAGAAGCCCCAGCCCTGAATCCATGTGTGCGAGCTTCCTGATGAGCCTCGCCTTCCATGCCTCGTAGTTAAGGGCAAGAGAGAAGCCGTAACTGATTCCCAGATTGTGGCCGGTTGCATCCAAGTCGTCAGCGTATATCGCCAAAAACCTGGGGATCTCAGGGACAGTCACTCTTTGCCCATCGCCTGCAGCAACTTCCTCCTGCTTGAGGATCTTTATGGCTTCAGCGACCCTGTTATGCCATGGCCCGGAAGGCTGCACATATAGATGACGAGGGTCATCAGCCCATGTGCCACGGCCTTCAAGCGCAAACTGCTGGACTGAAGCAGATGAAAAGCCGCTTTTGGCTACTACCTCCCCAATTGTCTCAGATGAGTTTTCCCGATTCATCTGCCTTACAACGTTTTCAGGAGGATCGTAATAGAGGTGGGTATTGCCGTGGATTGCCGGCCAAGCGCCTGTAACGATACTGGTTTGCATGGGGACCGTTGTCCCGGGAAATCCGTTATGCACGTTGGTAAACAGCGCGCCCCTTGAAGCAAGGTAGTTCAAAACCGGAGTCCCCGGCCCGCCGGGACTGTTTGCCCATTCATAATACCGGTAAGCAAATCCGTCCCAGTTTATGTATATTACGTAAGTTGCGCCTTGCGCGTGCGGAACTTTGCAGTTTGAGTTTGCCCCTTGCTCAGCCACATCTGTGTCTTCCGCTTGATCTACCGGTTGCTCCTTCAATTCACTCGCGCTTCCCTCCCCCGCCTGTTCCGTGAACTCAGCTCTCTCATCCCCTACTGCACTGCTATGACTTGCCATAGCGCCATTGTCCACCTGGCCATGTCCACGTGCGTAAAACGAATACGCAGGATGAGAACCCCGGCTGCCAAACCCTATACTCGGTTCTACGCCGGCTAAGATCACGCCGATTATCAGCATGAAAAGCGCGATAAGGAGTTCCAATGTCTTCCGTGTCAATAGTCGTCCCCCTCAGGAGAGATCAAGTGACCCCGCAGGATATGAAGTCTTCGGGAACAGTTCGACAGGGATCTTCGCGTAACCTTGTTTCGTGTAGTGTCAATACCTGGTTTAGCTGGTATTTGAGAGGCCCCTTCCCATCGGCACGCAAAGAAAGGTCTCGAGACCCTCTGCGTCGAAGTTATAATATTGGTGAACCCGGGCATTACGATATTCAGGGGAGGTTCGCAATGTGCACACAGTAGCTATTTGGGGCGCAGGTTCAATGGGAAGGACGCATGCCAATTGCTATAAGCAATGCGATGAAGTTCGTGTAAAGTATGTAATTGACAGCGACACGGAAAGAGCTAATAATGTGGCGGCTTTATGCGAAGCCATACCCCGGGCCCATCCCGACGCAGCTCTCAAAGACCCGGAAGTCGACATAGTTGACGTATGCCTTCCCACATACCTCCATAGAGAGTGTGTGGAAAAGGCTGCGTACGCAGGTAAACACGTCTTTTGCGAAAAACCCATCGCCCTTAGTTGCGATGACGCTACGGCAATCATAGAGGCCTGCAAATCAAACAACGTAAAGCTTGGCATCGGTCATGTCCTTCGTTATTTCCCAGAGTATGAGATGGCCCATAACATGATAACCTCAGGAAAGTTAGGCAAGATCGGTGTAGTCCGAATGTCCCGCACAGGGCCTTTCCCCAGAGGCTGGGAGAACTGGTACTCAGACAGCAATCGCTCCGGCAGTCTCCTCCTGGATCTCTCCATACATGACTTCGACTTCCTCGCTTGGTGTTTCGGGGATGTAGAGCGCGTATTCGCGCGTTGCGCACAACATGATAGGCCTCTTGAATATGCGTTGGCTGTCGTCCGAATGAAGTCAGGTGTAATAGCCCATGTTGAAGGGAGCTGGGCTCATCCAGCTCAGTTTTCTTATAAGTTCGAGGTGTGCGGCAGCCTTGGGATGATAGAGTTCGACAGCCGCAAAGCACAACCTCTTACAGTCCTTACAGAAAGCATGCAAGCCGGCAGACCGGGGGTAGCAGTCCCTGAAAGCCCTCTTAAAGATAAGCATCCGTATCTCAGACAGCTCCGGGAATTTCTAGCCTTTGTCGACAGCAAGATAACACCCAGAGTGACGCCGGAAGATGCCTTGAAGGCGCTACAAATAAGCCTTGCAGCCATCAAGTCAGCAAAAACGGGAGAGGTGGTACCTGTATGACTAAGACAGGACTTGCCCGAGAAGATAAGATACGCATCGGCATAATAAGCTTCGCCCATATGCATGCAGCGAGTTACGCTTATGCGCTCAGCCAAATCCCTGACGCAGAACTAGTAGGTATCTATGACAACGACAGGGAGCGTGGTCTTTCCGCAGCAGCCGTGCATCACACTGATTACTATCATTCTCTAAGTGGCCTTCTGGATACTGATATCCACGGGGTAATCATATGTTCTGAAAATTCAAGGCACAAAGATGAATGTATCAGAGCAGCTCAAGCAGGCAAGCATGTCCTGTGCGAAAAACCTCTGGCGACCACCTTTGAAGACGCCATGGCCATGCTCGATGTGTGCGAAAATGAAGGTGTCATTCTTGCCACAGCATTTCCCGTTAGGCATGCCCCCCCTGTCGCTCGGGCCAAAGAAGTCATTGACTCAGGTG
>JAPXLY010000037.1:0-12439 GCA_033809295.1 Bacillota bacterium | reverse complement strand
GTCCATTCAGTTCTTCTCGCAGCCATGCTTTCCATATTCTCAAGCCCCTTTATACTTCTTCCAGGGTCATAAGGAGGTCCCCGGCTTTTACCATTTGCCCTGTGCTTGCATGGATCTCCACAACCTTCGCCTTCTTGGGCGAAAGTATTTGGTTCTGCATCTTCATGGCCTCGATGAACGCTACTTCCTGTCTTACGTCAACAACATCCCCTACTCCGGGTAAGTCAGTCTTTTTCATAGGATGCTTGCCGGGGTTTATGGTAAGCTGTCCCGGAAGCTTCGCTCTGATTTCAAACGAGTTTCCGTTTTTCATCTGGAATTACACCTCCTGAAGATTCTTGACGGTGACAAGGATATCAGGCGCCCTTATTCGACCTCTGCCTAACCCAGTAGAGTCAGAAAACATCCGGCTGCAACCGCTGTCCCGATCACGCCTGCCACATTCGGGCCCATTGCATGCATAAGCAGGAAGTTTTCAGGATTTGCCTTTTGCCCTTCCACCTGACATACGCGGGCAGCCATAGGAACTGCCGACACTCCGGCTGCACCGATAATTGGGTTTATCTTTCCTCCGCTCAATACGTAGAATAGTTTTCCCAGTAGGACTCCACCTGCTGTACTGACTGCGAACGCAACAGCGCCAAGCGCGAGGATCTTAAGGGTTGCCACAGTCAAGAAGGTATCAGCGCCCATTGTTCCGCCTACAGCGATAGTCAGGAGTATGGTCACTATATTGACCATCTCACCCTGCGCGGTATTGAAAAGACGATCCGTCACGCCGGATTCCCTAAAGAGGTTTCCCAGCATTAAGCAGCCTATAAGCGGTGTAGTATCCGGCAATAACAGACAACCGACAATCGTTGTTACGATGGGGAAAAGGATCTTCGTAGCCTGTGAAACAGGTTTAGGATCCTCCATTACAGTCTCGCGTTCTTTTTGTGTAGTAAGAAGGCGAATAACCGGCGGCTGGATCAATGGCACAAGGGACATATACGAGTAAGCCGCAACCGCCACAGCCCCTAGCAGATGAGGAGCGAGTTTCACAGTAAGGTAAATCGCGGTAGGGCCGTCCGCTCCTCCGATTATGGCAATGGAGGCAGCCTCTCTGATGCCAAAGCCCAACGCGTCTGCCAGGAACATGGCAAAAAACACCCCAAACTGCGCTGCAGCCCCCAACAAGAATGTCACGGGCCGGGCAAGCAGCGGGCCGAAGTCAGTCAACGCACCTATTCCCATGAAAATCAGGCATGGCAATATTTCTGTTTCAAGTCCGTATGTGTAGAAGTAGTAGAGAAGTCCTCCTTCATCTGAAATGCCCGCTCCCGGGATATTGGCCAATAGGCACCCGAAGGCTATCGGAAGAAGCAACAGAGGCTCAAAGCCCTTGCTAATGGCCAGGTAAAGGAGGACAATAGCCACTCCGATCATTATGAGGTTCCCTACGGTTAAGTTCAGCAGCCCACCGGACGCTAACACCGATACCAAGGTTTTGAGAAACAAGGATATCCCCCCACTTGCACCCAATCTCAGTCAGGCATAATCGCGCCAAGCGCCATAATCACCAGGCAAAGAAAACCCGTTACAAGGAAAACAGTGGTAATTGATACTAGACATACCGTAAGCGTACTGACTCCGGGTTCCACACACATCACCCCCGCTGCGTCTGCCTATGAACAGTTGTTCCAAGGCTTCTTAAGAAAACCGCAAGAAGTGTAGACACCTGGTCCATTGTGTTAAGGTCAATAACCTCGTACGGAGAATGGGAATTTCGCCTGGGCACTGTTACGGAAACACACTTTATGTCAGACCACTCATCGTATACGCCCGCAGCGTCCGTAAACAGGCCAAAGCGCACATCCAGGCTGTAAGGAACACCTGCCTCATCGGCTGACTTTTTGAGACCTCTGACAAGTTCTCTGTCAGCGAAGAACATCAACATACCCCTTGCGGGTTTCACTGACTCAAATCGCCTTATGACAGGCCCTGTACCCAGTGGGACTCCTACGCCCGGCCCTGCTTCGGGATCCCCGCCATATCCTGTGTCAATGGAAATGGCCCACTTCGGATAGACGGTCTTTGCCAGGTGTCGTGCTCCCCTGCACCCGACTTCTTCCTGAACCGTAAATGCAAAAATCACGCTAACGTCAAGCTCAACTCCGGCCAGGCGTCGTGCGGTCTCAAGTAGAATTGCGCATCCTTGCCGATTATCAACAGCTCTCGATGCAAGTAACGTTTCCTCGTCATTCAACCACCTGGGAGTTGTGTCGAATACTATCGGATCCCCCGGTTCCACCTGAGAACAACGTGGCCCCGCATCAATCCAGAGGCGGTTTAGGGTCTGGCCCAAGTGAGTGCTGGGTGAGCGAACTACGCCTGGAACAGGCCCTTTCTCCGTGAGAATCACTACAGGCTGGCCTGCGGTCACGGCTGGGTTTATGTCCACCACAAAATCAAACCACACAAATCCGTCTCTTACGTCAGTCGTAACCATGCTTATCTCATCCATATGGGCCATCAGCGCCAAAACCGGGGCCCCTTTCGGGCCTTCCTTAGTAGCCAGCAGGTTCCCCATCCCGTCCATTTGCACCGTGGATACATGTGATCGGACCTTCTCACGGATCACGTCTGCCACCGGTTGTTCAAAACCGGAGGGGCCTGGAATTCTCACAAGTTCGAGAAAATCACGACGGAGATCCTTGATACCCATTTGCTCCCACCTACTCACTGTCAAATGCCACAATTCGGCATATGGAAGACTCCCCACCCACAAACCGCCATGGGAAGCAACCGATAATCATTCTTCTATTAAGGATCTTTTCTATGTCCCCTCCCACATTCTCAGCGTGGATAATGTCACGAGGGAAGAGGAGCGTGTGCATTATCTGATAATCCTGTGGCGGGAAAAAGTCATCAAGGCCTTTGCCGTATTTGTCTCGGAGATGGAGGTCCGCCTCTTTTGCTTGTACAGGCATCCATTCGCGTATCTTGGTGTTCATTGGATGATCAGCGGATCCGCAGTCAACGGCAAGCCACTTCAGTTTCATGTCCTTGCACCATTCCGCGAATTCCCTGGCAGGCCCCGGATGCTTTATCATGTACCTGACTTCGTCAGCCTCGGGTTGATCCCATGCATACCGGTGATAACCTGTGTTAATAACAACAATGTCGCCTTCCTTGACTTCGACCCTGTCTGTGATGTCTTTGGATGTGTAGATCCCGTAGTCTTCGGCAATGTCGCTAAGGTCCACCGCTACCCCCGGCCCCACAAGGTAATCCAAGGACAGACTGGCAATATCCCTGCCGTGAGTGCAAAAGTGCAATGGCCCGTCAAGATGGGTCCCTACGTGGTTGGACGTGGTAATAAGCTGACCGTTGGCGCCGTTGGGGCTGAGTCTCTTGAAGAACTTGATCTGAAGCGGCTCATACGTCGGCCACGGCGGCGTAAGATGGCTTAGCGGTTGTGTAAGGTCATACATCTTCACTTTATCCCAGAACTTAGTCATTTTTATCTCATCCTCCTTAAAAGAACTGTATGAGAATCTCAAGACATCTCGCAATACTGTTTCCCAAAGGCAATAATCGCCTTCTCGAAACACTCCCAAGGTGGATTCACCAATCCGGCTCCTACCTGCCCCACGCCAGGCGCCTTGTGGGCGATTCCGGTATTTATCTGGGGCAATACACCTGTTTCCACTACTTTTCTGATATCTATGCCTGTCGGTGTGCCTCTGAAGTTCAAGATAGGTATGGTAAAGTGCCTATTCTCGGTGATTGTTATGCTATACATCTTCTGAGAGAACCCGATAGCATCTTCAGGCGCGCCCCCCACAAACTGAACAATGGGGATGGCAGCCGCCATGGCAAACCCGCCTACACCTGCAGTCTCCGTTATCGCCGAATCACCGATATCAGGGTTTGCATCCTCTTCAGAATACCCGGGGAAATAGAGGCCTTTAACCATCTGCGCAGGACCGGTGAACCACTGATTGCCCAGCCCGCTGACTTTGATTCCGAACTCTGTGCCGTTTCTTGCCATTATCGTCACGAGAGAACTCTTGGGAACGCCGTGCGCAGCCTCAAGCATTGCCTTGACTGCCGGCATAGAAAGGTTGAGAAAGAAATGGTCGTTGGAGTTGATGAATTCCAGACATTTTCTGATATCAGCTTGCGGACGGTCCACCTCAATGAGGTAAGGAACCAAGGCTCTTATGAGAAGGGACGTCCCTGCCCTGTTCCGATTATGCACTTCATCCCCCATGTGCAGCGCTTGGGCTATCATGGACTTGAGATCTATGCCGCCGGAAAGCTCAACCGCCTCCTTCAAGATGGGAGCGAGGACTTTCTCCATCCATCTCAGCCTATCCAGTACTTCCTCGCCGTAGGCTCCGTACCGGAGCACTTTCCCCAGGCCTTCATTGAGTGTAGAGTAGGATCGATTCCCATGGGTCCTGTTCTCTAGGATGAACACAGGCATCCTAGGTGATACTACGCCTGCCATAGGCCCCACGGCAGAGTGCTCATGACACGGGGAATACCCGATATCGCCTTTTGAGGCCAGCTCTTCAGCTTTTTCCGGTGAATCCGCCCAACCTTCATACAAGATTGCACCTATCACAGCGCCTCGCAGAGGCCCCGACATGTTTTCCCAGGTAATGGGAGGCCCGGCATGGAGCAACATTCGGTCGCCGAATCCGGGAATCGTCTCGCGAGCTACACCAATACCGGTGAGGACAGGTTGCGCTGAACTGAATCTCTCAACTGCCGTTTGGTTGGCTTCATCAATATCACTTCTGCCTTCCAGCTTATCAAGGATATTGATGAGTTCTGCCTTACCATGGGCGGGAGGCTGCCATTTCACCTGATATACGATGGCACCCTGCTCCTGCATAGACTCGGCAAATACACCGCTTCCCACATTAACCACTCCCCCTTTGGGGGGCCAATTCCTTATCGTAAGCACGGTCTCGCTCCTCCCTGCGCCTTGATAATTCGAGCTACCAAGTCTGCCGCTGCCCGGTTCGAGGAAAGAACTTGGGCTCCTGCCTCCTGCAAGGCTGCCTCCTGTTTCTCTAAGCCCTGGGGATCTCCTGCGGTGCCCACGATGACAGCAATCTGCACTAATCCTTGCCCCATATCCTTTCGAATCCGCCCGGCTTCCCTCACGGCCTCAGCCATTACCCCTGCAGGATCTTCGTGACACCCGTAACCCAACACTACATCGAATAGCAGGATCCCCACATCCTTGCGGCTTGCCTCAGCAATGTACCTGGAGACTCTCATTCCGGGATCCAGCATCGGGTGAGGCTTCCCTCGGGTGAAGTAGTCCTCTCCCATATCAATACAGGTGTTGGCGCAACTCTCCTCGGGGTTGTCAATCAACAGCCGCCTGTCCTGTGCAATGTT
The DNA here is from genome assembly GCA_033809295.1 of Bacillota bacterium. Taxonomy (GTDB): domain Bacteria; phylum Bacillota; class SHA-98; order UBA4971; family UBA4971; genus UBA4971. The sequence goes on along the minus strand of JAPXLY010000037.1, from coordinate 7,036 downwards.
GGAATATACATCTACACCCATCCTTCGGAGTATGGTCAGGGTTTCATGGCACAGGGTCCCACCTGAGTACAACCCTCTGAAGTATCCTCCTGCATTTGCCGTTTTCGCTGCTTTACATGCCATTTTGTCAAGTTCGCCGTCAGAGTACAGGCTCCCTTTGGACTTCCCGGTTGCCAACCGGTAGGCTAAAACCGCAGCCTCCTCCAAATCCCGGGCAAACAGGACCTTACCTGAGCATTCCCTTCGGGCTTCCTCAATCTCCTCACCCATGAAGCATACAACCGCAGGTTTTGCCCCCTCACGCAACATCTTTATCAATCTGTCACGAACACCGGGATGAGGTGGCTTTGATATTAAGACTTTGACGCGAGTGTTAGGATCTGATTCGAGAAAAGCCAATCCCATGAAAGTGGTAATCCCGCCTACCTCCTTACTCAGATCGCGCCCGCCTGTTCCGATAGCTTCAGAGACTCCTTCCCCAAGCTTGTCGATAACAGCCATTACTTGTTGCAAGCCTGTGCCTGCCGCAGCCACAATACCAATCTTTCCGGATCTGACTTTGTTCGCGAACCCTAAACCCACGCCTCCGATGACAGCAGTGCCGCAATCAGGACCCATGACAAACAGGCCTTTTTCTTTGCCCAACTCCTTTAGGGCGGCTTCATCCGCAACTGAGACGTTATCACTGAACAAGAAAACATGTAAGCCATTGGCAAGCGCTTCTCTGGCTTCCCTTGCGGCATACTCGCCCGGAACCGATATTGATGCGATTTCTGCGCCTCCCGTGGCGGCTGCTTCCGACAGAGTCGCATAGGCCTTGGCGCCCTTTACCCCGGGCTCTTGCCGGACCTTCCGTTGCAGGCTTTCTGTAATGACCTCCTCTGCATTGTCTATGGCATCCTCAGTTTCTGCCACGAGCGCGACGACAAGGTCATTGGCGGTAGCCGCCTCCAGTTCTTGGGAGGAAAAACCCATTTCCCTTACCGCATCCTTATTAAGCTCAGTCGCCATTCCCACCTGGGCCTCGACGACCTTATCTATGTTCCGGACTGTCCGAGCCAGGCGCATAAGCACAATAGAGTCATAGTAATTATTGGGCTTTATCATCAACCTTTTGAACACCAAGCATACCTCCTTTGCCAGTTCAGGGCAAGGTACATGCCCAGCCCTATGTCAGAGCCGGACGTAGCGCCCACTGATAGCAACCTGTCTACTGCGTCCTTTGTTTCACCGGGTTCTCCCATAAGCACGTAAACCAAAGCTCTCTCTATAGTCTCATGAGCAAATCCAGCCAACGCCCGCCTAATGAAAAACGCGCTGAGATCAGACGTCTTGTGCAGGTTCCTTCTGACGCTTTCTTCCCATATATTTCGCCCTGCCCTCCGGGACCTTCCAAAAACACTCCTGACCAGACTGATTCCAAGGACCAAATCATCGCCGCTGGGAGTAAGGCCCGGCCCGAACCCGATAATTCCGGCCAAAGCCTCGTCCAGCCCTTCCCTGTCGTTTTCAAGCAGGGTTTTTCTTATATCCTCAAGGACCCCGCCGAACGCAACTGATTCTCCGTTGCATTTCTCGGCGAGAGCTGATTTCAAAGTCGCCATGTTCTCGTCTCTTATTGAACACAGGCAATTAGCAGCCGACAAGGGACTTCGCCAGCCCCTACTGCCACTAAAATCCATGACCGTCTTTTTGCCAAGCCGTAACCTGGAAAAGGCAGACATGCTGACTTCATCTCCCGGGGATATGTCCAGGGAAAAGAAGGAGAAATCTCCTGATACAGCCACTGTTGCACAGTCCTTTCCACATCCGCGTCCCAGCGGCAGGATAGTGAGAAAGTCTAATCCGGCTACAAGGTTGATGGCATGTGCGAATACACTGTGCACTCTAAATGTTGCTTGGCATTTCAACACAGGTTCAAATCCTGGGCCGTGACTTACAGCGGCAAGGTAAAATGGCTGTTCATACATGTTCATGTCAGTGTCATAATTCCAAACTGCACACTGATAAACCTTTATGAAATAGCTATAAAGTTTGCACTCCTATTATGTTATAAAGTATCATTTTGTTGGAAATAACCATTGGGCAAGAGGGTTTTCTGATCGTCGTTTCACAGGACTCCGTCAAGATGGTGTCCCATGTCAAAAATTCTGGACAGGCGAAGAGCCGTCTGTAGTGACAAACGTTGATCAGCATGATTAGGGTCGAGCCCGGTGAGCTCCTTTATTTTTCTTAACCGGTAAAGGATTGTGTTGTAATGAGCATACATCAATTTCGCGGTTTTCCTGGCATTACCATTAGTCCTGAAGTAAGCCTCAAGGGTCTTTAAGAGCTCGCCTCCTTTTGCCGCATCGTAATCTCGAAGCCTGCAGATGATCTCATCAGCAAATCGCTTCTGCTCATCCAGGTCAGCCTGGCCAAGCAGAAGCCCATAAATACCCAGCATTTCATAGTGGATGTTCTGACCCTTCCCGAAAATGACCTTACCAAGGTCCAGGGCTACTTTAGCCTCTCTGAACCCTCTTTTTATACCTGTCACCCCACTGACCGGGCGGCTGATGCCTGAACTCACCGTCCATCTCCCAAGATTGCTACGGGCCTTCTTAAGCAAGCGGTCGACCCAAAACGCAACATCGTCTCCCTTGGCTTCCTCCGGATGCACAAACAAGAGAATTCCACTTGCATGCCGTGTCAGAATGTACCTTAGGCGACATCTCCGGCAAAAATCGGCAATAATAGTCGTAGCCTGTGTCTTTGCCATCTGGCATGCTTTTTCATACTCGGCAATATCATTGATTTCTTTTGAAGGCAGGACATCAAAAAGGATCGTCACGTAGTCCAGGCCCAAATTCCATCCGAATGTCTTGGCTCGTTCCAAGAATCCCTCTTCAGCCGGATTATCAGAAGAAAAAAGCTGATCCAGGAATTCTGTGCGGTATTTCTGCTCTACCTGCGTAACATCATGGCAACGTATTACGTCAAGAGCAATAAGAGGGCATAACCTCTCAAGGCTGTACAAGTCTGTTACGCTAAATTCCCCGAAAAACTTCACTGCTGTAAGAGACCCCAATTGCTCATTTGCGGCAGTCACCGGAGCGCGAATGATTTCGGCCTTATAGCCGTTTGTCTCCACCTGATTGCGCTTGAACCAAAGCACAGTGCCTTCCACGCGGTCAGTGAATGTCTCGGGCTCAAGATGCTCGGTAGGCCGGTCAAGCAACTCGCCTATGAGGGCTTCATCAGACGGCCCCCAACACATACCCGAGACTGATCTTCTCAAATTCAAAGAGTCCTCGATAGACACCACTGCCTGGAGAAGGTCTGCTGCGGCTCCTGATATTTCCTGAAGGCCTCCTCCTTGCAGAAGAAGGTTTATGAACCTTCTGTGCGCTACCAGGCTGGCCTGAACAAACCTGCTCTGGCGATTGACAAGTTCTGCTAAGACGGCTGATATCAAGTCGGAAAAATTGGTTTCACGGGGAAGCTCCAGAAGAGGCACTCCAAGTTCATTTGCGGCATCTATCATGTGAGGCGGAATCGCGTCTATGTACCGTTTCGGTTTCATGCCCAAAACTGCCAATCCTTTTCTCGCCAGAGTCGGCAGTAAATCCCTTTGAGCGTCTACGTTGTCCTTTATTGCATAGCCTGTGGTTAAGAGCATGTCCCCCTCTCGCACCCAATCGAGGATATCAGGGACTTCCATAACGTTTATGTTAGTGACAACCCGTTCCATGCCGGCATTGCCTCCGGCGACAGTGACCCCGGAAAACTCAGGCAACTCGAGGACTTCCCTGACAGTGATTCCGACTTCATGAAACATCATTCGCGACCCTCCATGAATTACCGGTAGTCAGCAACAAAACGCTCATTTTCTAGGTTCGACGTATGAACGCCGACTCCTTTGACATGGATAACAAAAGGGGCCTCCGTCTCGGCCCCCTTTGCCATTACCTTATGAGACAGTAACCGCAAACCCGAACTACTCGCGGGGTTAAGTCTATGGTTGGGATCTCGGAAGAACCTGGTTGAGGATTATGCCAAGTATGGCTGCAAGGCCCATGCCTCCCAATTGCATATTACCCCATATGGTAATCATTGCGCCGCCGATTCCTACAACCAGGATTACGCTGGCAATGAACAAGTTCCTTGAATCCTTCAGATCAACCTTGTTTTCTACCATGGTCCTGACGCCGATAGCTGCTATCATGCCAAAGAGCACAATGGAGATTCCTCCGATAACAGGATCGGGAATTGTTCTGATAGCCGCGCCGAGCTTCCCTATGAACGCCAGTAGGATAGCGAACACTGCCGCTATCCTCATCACTTCAGGCTTCCATACCTTCGTCAAGGCCAAGACACCTGTATTCTCAGAGTATGTGGTGTTGGCAGGCCCGCCAAACAAACCTGCGAGTGATGTGGCAATACCGTCTCCGAAGAGCGTCCTCGTGAGGCCCGGGTCTCCTATGAAGTCGTCCTCAACCGTAGCGCCTACAGCCAGAATATCTCCAACGTGTTCCACCATACTGGCAAAAGCTGCAGGGGCTATGATTCCGATAGCGGCAGCATCAAAGACAGGGAGCGTGAATTTGGGCATTCCTATCCACGCTGCTTGTACCACCGGGGTCGGATCTACGTTGCCTGTTATGAGACAGACAACATACCCCACAACAATCCCTGAAATAACAGGCAATAGTCTCAGGAAACCCTTTACATACAGGTTCACAATAGCAACCGTAGCAAGTACAATCAGCGCAATCGGCCAGTTCTGGCTTGCGCTTCCAATGGCAACAGGCGCCAGATTCAACCCTATTACCATGATGATAGGTCCTGTGATAACAGGCGGAAGTATCCGCTCCATGAACTCAGGGCCGAGAAAATGAATGAGAATTCCGAAAGCGACGTAAAGAAGACCGGCTACAATAATTCCTCCCTGAGCTGCAGGAATTCCCTTCTCTGCCACGACCAACGCAACCGGTGCAATGAATGCAAATGATGACCCTAGAAATACCGGCACCCTTCCTCTGGTGACGAAATGAAACCATAGGGTTCCGATTCCTGCTGTGAACAAAGCTACGCTGACATCAAAACCAGTTAGGAGCGGAACAAGAACTGTAGCACCAAACATGGTAAACGCATGTTGAAGACCGAGCACGAGCAATTGAGGTGTGGGCAGATAGTCTCCGGGTTTGATCGGCCCCATGATTTTGGTCTCAACCGCCGGCTTAGTACTAGCCATTACTCTTCTCCTCCCTTCATGCTCCTTCGCCTGTCACTTCACGAACAGTCAGCGAAGGGATGCACTTGCTCTCTCTTTAAGCGCCCAATACACCTTCTCTGATGTCATGGGTAGTGTCCTCACCCTTATGCCTGCTGCATGATACAGCGCATTGGCAATAGCGGGCGGTGTTGGCACCATGACATGTTCTCCTATTCCTCTCGCTCCGTACGGTCCGTCTTCCTGAGGAACCTCTACGAAATCAACAATCAACTCATCAGGTATGTCTGCTGCAGTTGATATCTTATAATCAACGTATGACGGATTCAAGAGTTTTCCCTGTTCACTGAATTTCAATTCTTCAAGTAAGCCTATACTTATGCCCTGTACTACACCTCCTTCCACTTGGGTCGCGGCAGTAACCGGATTGATGACTCGTCCGGCGTCATACACTGCAGCGACTTTGAGAACATCTATTTTCCCTGTCTCGACATCAAGCTCAATCTCTACAGCTTGAGCTCCGTAGGTCCAGTTGGCGACCGGTTTCTCGCTCTGCCCGGTCTCAGGGTTCATAGCGGTGATCCCTTCCGGGATAAACGTTCCTCTTCCTACTACAGGCCCTCCGTACCCGCTGAAGTCCGGAAGAGTGACACCCAGTGCAAGGGTACCTATATGAACAGACCTCTTGGGATCGCTCTTCACAAAGACCTTACTTTGTGCAACATCCATATCTTCAACGGGAACCTCGAAATACCTGGCTGCATGATTCAGAACTTGGCGCCTGGCGTCTTTTGCGGCAGCAATAACCGCCCTGCCACATGAGTAGGTAATTCTGCTGGCTACAGTCTGCCACTCGTACGCGCTATAGTCAGTGTCTATAGGCTGTACTCTGACATCTTCGTACCTGACTCCGAGCTCATTGGCAAGTATCTGAGCCAGAACAGTGAATGAGCCTTGTCCCAGCTCTTGGGCGCCGATGCTCAAATAAACCGTCCCATCATCATTAAGCTTAACAATAGCTGAGGACGCAGCATCATTGGGCATGGCGGGCGCCTTAGTCATGCAAGCGATGCCTTTTGCCCTGACTTTCTTCACGCCGGGCTCAATGACCCCGGGCCCGCTCACCTTTTCCCAACCGATGAGTTCTGCAGCCCTTTCAAGACACTGTTCTATGCCCGGGTTACAAAGCACCTGTCCTGTTGCGTTTGTCGAGCCGTCTCTTTGCAGGTTGATCCTGCGGAGCTCTAGCGGATCCATCCCCAGTTCATGGGCAATCTGGTCTATATGTTGCTCCATCGCCCAGTGATTCTCACTATGGCCGAAGCCACGCAGCGGCCCTCCGACAGGCTTGTTAGTATATACGCAATATGAATCGGTTTTCATGTTAGGTATGTCATACACCCCGGACGAGCTATATCCTGCTGCTCTTGTCACATTCACCCCATATTCCGTATACGCGCCGGCGTCCCAGTACATTTCAAACTCCTGGGCAGTGAACCTGCCGTCGTTCCTGACTCCGGTCTTGAGACGGCATAACATCCCCTGTCTGACGAAAGTGTCTCTGAACTCTTCTTCCCTCGTACAGACCAGCTTAATCGCAACATTCCTGCATTTCATCGCAAGGGGTACCAAAGTCGCCTCAACATTAAGCCCGGCTTTGCCGCCAAAGCCTCCGCCCACATACGGTCCTATGACTCTCACCTTGTTCATGGGGAAGCCCAGACTGTGGCTTAGGATGCTGCGCATTGCAAAGGGTGATTGTGAACTTGCCCATATAGTCAGCTTGTCATTACGGTCGTAGAGAGCTATCGCAGCATGGGG
>JAPXLY010000036.1:0-12866 GCA_033809295.1 Bacillota bacterium | reverse complement strand
GCCGCAAGTGGCGAGGAACATTCTCTTTTGGTTTACGCTATGATACAATACCATTGTACTTTGGAAAAATTGGTTAAGAATTCAAATAACTTGTGCGTCATCCGCAGCCCGATACCATAAGAATGCAGTGCACGGACAACCGGCGCCATATTAGAGCTAGGGTGATTTTGTTTGTACCTCAAGCGAGTGGAGGTCTACGGGTTCAAATCCTTCGCGGACAAAACGGAACTTGCGTTTTCTCCGGGTATCACCGCAATTGTAGGCCCTAACGGATCAGGGAAAAGCAACATTCAAGATGCAATCAGGTGGGCCTTGGGAGAGCAAAGTGCCAGGACTCTGCGGGGTTCAAAAATGGAAGACGTAATCTTCTCCGGCTCCGGTTCCAGGAAGCCCTTGGGGTTTGCCGAAGTTACGTTGGTATTTGACAATACCGATTGCTATCTTCCCGTTGACTTTCTGGAGGTTCAAGTTACGAGGCGCGTCTACCGGTCAGGTTCAAGCGAGTTTTTCATATCAGGCGTCCCATGCCGCCTCAAGGATATTCACATCCTTTTCATGGACACAGGGCTCGGGAAGTCCGGGTACTCCGTGATTGAGCAAGGCAGGATCGATGCGATATTGGCTGCAGGATCGGATCAGCGCAGAGCGTTTTTCGAGGAAGCTGCAGGAATTCATAGATACAAGACTCGGCGTAATGAAACAGAAAGACGGCTGGAGGCTGTCGGAAAAATTCAGGAGCGCTTAAGGGATCTTATTGCGGAACTCCGGCGACAACTTGGGCCTTTGGCCAAGAGAGCAGAGGAAGCCCGCAAGTTTCAGAACTACAGCAACGAGCTTTCCACGCTTGAGATAGGGCTTATCCTGACTGAACTCGACAAGTCAGACAGAGTCAAGGATGACCTCCTTGACAAGCTGACCGGCATTGAAGCCAGGCAGAGCGACATGAAGCAACAGTGCAACATGCTGGAGGATGAGATCCTCCGTGAGAAAGCGAGCCTTGCTGAACTGGAAGATGTACGTGAAGAGATACACACCAAGTTAGCTGAGTTGGGCGCTGAGATAGAGGGAACCGAAAGTACGGTTGGAATGGCGTCCAGCCGCCTGACAAGCCTGGATGACCAGCTCATCTCTCTTGAAGCATCAAGTGAGAAAGATATGACAGCCCTAACTCATTCTCAACGAGAACTTGAGGAAATGCGATCTCTACTCATAGGGATCAAGGCTGAGCTGGAAGATGCCAATGAGCACCTCAAGGCCGGAGAGTCCTTGGAGGAGAGCCTCACTTCCGAGTTGGACCAGGAGAGGAAGAGAGAGGAGCGCCTCAAAGTAGATATTATTGAAGTCCTTTCGGAGCTGGCTGAAGTCAAGAACGAATTGTCCAGGCTGAAGATGGCGGATGAGGCGGAGGAGCGTCAGGCCGAGAGGGACAGGCAGATGCTGGAACGCGCCGAACAAGAGCTCGATAACCTTTCTTTGCAGCTTGAACGGGATACTCTGCGCCTGGAGGAACTGAACACCAGGCAACACAGGCTGAAACAGGAAACGGCGAAAGCTGAGGAAGAGCTGCAATGCGCCAGGGACAGGCTGGGAAAGCTCTACGAAGTCCAGAGAGAGCTGGAAAGGCAGACTCACGCCAAATCGTTGGAACTTGAAGCTTGTAGACTTCAGGCGATAAAAGGCCGGCTATACCCGGAAGGAACTCGGGCTGTGATAGATGCAGCCGAGCGCAACGCCTTTCACGGGGTCATCGGGACGCTTGGCAGTCTCATTCGAGTCCCCGGTGAATATGAGCATGCTATTGAAGCTGCATTAGGACGATCCCTCTATAACATTGTTGTAGAGAAAGAAACCCATGCAAAAGCTATAGTGGCATACCTGAAAGAGCATAAACTGGGAAGAGCCACATTCCTACCGCTTGACCTTATCAGCCCTTCCGGGTTTCCCACGAGGCACAATCATGTTTTAGAAATGCCCGGAGTTCGCGGTATTGCCTCTCAACTGGTGTCTTATGATGAATCTTTAAAGAAAGCAGTGGAGTTTTCACTGGGACGCATCTTGGTTACAGACAACCTGGATATAGCCGTATCAGCAGCTCGAGCCTTGAACAAGTCCCTGAAAATCGTGACAATTGACGGTGATATAGTTTTTCCGGGGGGAGCGATTTCCGGCGGCAGCAGAGTGGCAAGGCCGGAGAGGAGGTTACTCGAGGCCGGACGACGTCTGAGCGACCTAGAACTTGACGTGAAGCGCCTGCGTAAGGAAGGCCGACGAGTAATCGGACAGATGGAAGAGGCAAAAGATGCAATTCAGGGCGCGGAGAGTCTGTGCAAAGACTTGGCTTCACAATGGAGGAGCATTGAACTGGAAAATGCAAAACTTTCGGCTCTCAAGGCCGAAAGACGTGGGGAGCTGGATAAGAGTCGTCTCCGAGCGGAAATGCTTCGTTTTGAGTTGGAATCAAGAGTCACAAAGCGCGCATCTCCTGATGGCACAAGGCCGGGGTTGGAGAGAAGGTACGAGGAGCTTACAGCGGTAGCTGAGGAACTGTCGGCAATCCAGGCAAGGATTTCCCAGAGAATGAAGGAACTGTCTTCCGCCCGTGACGATGCTATGCGCGATATCACCGCGATCAAAGTGAAAATTGCGGCCCGAAGTCAAGAGGCTGAGAATCTGAAGAGGCAAATCTTGGCCAAGGAGGCTTCCATTCGTGAGCGGGCCTCTGAAGTTGACGCTACCCGCCGGGAAATAATAAGGGTCAAAGACCTGATTTCCGAGGCCTGTCCGCGGCTTGAAGAGAGCAAGGCTTATCTGGACACGCTCCGAAAGGCTCGGCTTGAATTGGACGGGACGTTTGCGTCTGTGAGAGATCGTCGTCGTGAGGCAATCCGGAGCATCAATGACAAAGAAGGCGCTGTGAAGGCGCTGCAGATAGAAATCGGAAAGCTTGAGAAGGACGAAACCACACTTCGTCTTCAAAGGGTTGAGGTTCAGGAAGGAGCTCGCCATATGGTGGATGAGCTCGCGCGGATTTATAGGATGACACCGGAAGAAGCGAGACGGCAGATGGATCCTGCCCAATATGAAAGCATTAAGCATCGGGATGATGTAAGGGAAGAGATTCGAATACTCCGCGACAGGATGGATATCATAGGTGCTGTTGACCTTGGCGCGATTGAAGTATATGAGTCCATGAAATCCAGACGGGAATACTTGGAGGAAGGGTTTAGCGATATTGAAGACGCCATGGAGTTTCTCGGGCAGATCATGCAGCGCTACGACGAAGAAAGTGAAAGGCGCTTCAGGGAAACCTTTGACGCAGTGAGGCGAGAATTCAGCGTGTTGTTCTCAAGGCTTTTCAGAGGCGGAACCGCTGACTTGATTCTGGTCGATTCGGAAGGTTCAGACCTTCCCGGGGTTGAGATTGTGGCGGAGCCTCCGGGCAAGAGACTTCAAAATCTCACTCTTCTGTCTACAGGCGAAAGGGCCTTAGCGGCTATAGCTCTTGTATTCGCAATTCTTAAGATTCGTCCGAGTCCGTGCTGTGTTTTGGATGAGATCGATGCAGCGCTGGATGAGGCTAATGTAGGGAGATTTGCGGATCTTCTGCGGGATTCGGCTGAGGAGGGCCAGTTCATCGTTGTGACACACAGAAAGGGCACAATGGAGAGCGTTGACGCCCTCTACGGAGTCACAATGGAGGAATCAGGCGTATCAAGGCTGGTTTCACTCAATTTGGAGGATGCTCCATATCCTCGTCAAGAGACAGCTTAACAGTAAAGGTGTGAACTTTCCCAATGAACGAAGCAGATAAGCTGAACAAGCCAATCCAACATCATGATCCGGACGCAAAACATAAAGGCCTGCTGGCCGGCCTTTCTAGAAGGCTGGCGCGTACCGGCCAAAGCATAGTGGGACAGGTGCAATCACTGATTAGAAGGCGACCTGTGGTTGATGCAGAGTTTCTTTGCGAGCTGGAAGCCATACTGCTACAGGCTGATGTAGGGGTCAATACCACAGAACGATTGCTCTCCGGGCTTTCCCGGGCTTTGAAAGAAGGTAGGCAGGGACAGGCCTTAAGTGGGGAAGACGTCCTAAAAAGGCTAAAGGAACAGATAGTCGAGGTTTTGGGGCCTCCTGAACCTCTTGGAAAGGCAGTGGAAGGCCCTACCGTGATCATGGTTGTAGGAGTAAACGGGACAGGTAAGACTACGACTGTGGGAAAGCTGTGCCATAGATTTCGCACCCGCGGTGCAGAGGTTATCTTGGGGGCGACCGACACTTTCAGGGCTGCTGCCATAGATCAACTGGAAATCTGGGGTGAGAGGACAGGCGCCAGAGTCATACGTCACGAAGAGGGAGGAGACCCTGCCGCAGTTGCCTATGATGCTTGCCAGGCTGCAAAGGCAAGAGGGGTTGACTATGTGATTTTGGATACTGCAGGAAGACTCCACACACATGTAAACCTTATGAGGGAACTGGAGAAGGTTAAGCGCGTTGTTGAAAGGGAGGTTCCCGGCGCTCCTCATGAGGTCCTGCTTGTTCTTGACGCCACATCAGGCCAGAACGGGCTAAGTCAAGCTGCGAGGTTTGAGGAAGCGGTAGAGGTTACAGGTATTGCCCTGACAAAGCTTGACGGTACCGCCAAGGGCGGCATTATCCTGGCAATTAGGAACAGCCTGGGGATTCCTGTGAAACTCATCGGGATTGGCGAAGGGACTGAAGATCTCAGGGATTTTGATCCAAAGGAGTTTGCTGACGCGATCTTTTACAATCAAGATACATAGGTAGATCGCCATAAGTAATTGCCGGCCCCGGAAAATGTACGTACCTTGTGGGGCCACCCAAGCCAATCGGAAAACCGGCGAAGACTAATGAACTCATACTTAAGTGAGATAGTCAGGCTGAGATAGTTGGATTGAGTAAAGTTGATGTGGGTACAGAGATAGTTGGATTGAGTTGACGCTCCCAGTCCCTGAGTGTATACTACTTGCGTGAGTAAAGGGGGGTGGGCCTCATGTTCGAAAACCTGACTGCAAGGCTTCAGGAAACCTTCCGAAAGCTGCGAGGGAAAGGCAAGTTAAGTGAAGCGGATGTGGACGAGGCCCTACGGGAGATTCGCATAGCTTTGCTGGAAGCTGATGTGAACTTCAAAGTGGTCCGGGATTTTGTTGCCAAAGTCAGGGAGCGAGCTGTAGGCAGCGAGGTGGCAGCGAGCCTCACCCCGGGCCAACAAGTAATCAAGATTGTCAACTCTGAGCTTACTCAGCTTATGGGCGGGCGTGAGAGTAAGATCCGGTATGCGCCAAAGCCTCCTACCGTCATTATGATGGTAGGCCTGCAGGGCTCAGGGAAAACGACGACTGCTGCGAAGCTCGGGTATCTTCTTAAGAAGCAAGGCAGGAAGCCTCTATTGGTTGCAGCCGATACGTGGCGGCCTGCAGCCATAAAGCAGCTTCAGGTTCTCGGTGAAAAGATCGGTGTCCAGGTCTTTTCCACTCACGAAGGCGACGACGCGGTCCGGGTAGCGTCTCTCGGTGTCGAACGGGGGAAGTTCTTAGGTTGTGATGTAGTGCTTGTGGATACCCAGGGCAGGCTGCACATAGATGACGAACTCATGGCTGAGCTCGGCGGTATGCAGAAGGCGATTTCGCCGGAGGAAATTCTCCTCGTAGTAGACGCTATGACCGGCCAGGACGCTGTTAATGTAGCGTCTGCATTTGACGAGCGATTGGAGCTTTCCGGGGTGATCTTGACCAAACTCGATGGGGACGCCAGAGGAGGCGCTGCTTTATCCACGAGAGCGGTGACAGGCAAACCCATAAAGTTTATCGGAGTCGGCGAAAGAATTGACGCGTTGGAACCTTTCCATCCGGATCGCATGTCCTCGCGCATACTCGGCATGGGGGACATCCTCAGTCTGATTGAAAAGGCAGAAGCCACTTATGATCAGGCGAAGGCAGTCCAGCTTACGGAGAAGTTGAAGACTGCTGATTTTACTCTGGAGGATTTTCAAGACCAATTGGAAGAGATGCAGAAAATTGGTCCGCTGGATGAAATCCTCCGAATGATTCCGGGCATGAGCCGCATCAAAGGTGCAGGCGACATGAAGGTTGATGAGCAACGTCTCAGGCAAGTGGGTGCCATCATAAATTCCATGACGCCTGAGGAACGACGGAACCCCGAAGTTATTGATGGGAGCCGGCGGAGGAGAATCGCAAGGGGCAGCGGAGTTAAAGTGCAGGATGTTAATGTACTGCTGCGCCAGTTTAACCAGGTTAAGGGATTCCTTAAGCAATTCGGCGGGGGAAGCAAAGCCCAACGTCGCGCCATGCGAAAAGGAATAATTCCTTTCATGCAATGACATGTTAGGTTAGTATTCATAACAGGATGAATGGTAGGAAACAGGAGGTGACGACATTGGCGCCTAGAATAAGACTTGCAAGAACCGGAGCCAAGGGGCAACCCTCGTACAGGGTTGTTGTGGCTGATTCCCGCTCTCCTAGAAACGGGCGGTTTATTGAGATCCTGGGACACTATAATCCCAGGACGAAGCCGGCAACTATTGAGGTTGACCGGGAAAAGACCGAAGAATGGTTGAATAGGGGCGCGCTTCCCACAGAATCCGCAAGATCAGTTCTTGTCAGGGCAGGAGTAATAGATCAGACAACGGAAGCTTCCGGGGGAGTTGACGTCAGATGAAGGAACTAGTGGAATATATCGCAAAGAATCTCGTTGATAATCCTGAGGAAATCCGAGTAGTGGATACCACTGATGAAGAAGGAGTCACTGTTTACGAAGTCTCATGTAATCCTGATGAGAAAGGCAAGCTCATCGGAAAATCAGGCAGGACGGCTAAAGCCATAAGAACCCTGGTTCGGGCATGTTCTGCGCGGCATGGAAAGAGAGCTACAGTAGAGATTGTTTAGTGGAACAGCGTCGGGGGAGTGAGATGCCGGGAGATTTCATTGCAGTGGGGAGGGTGACTACCTTCCAAGGTAACCGCGGTGAAGTAAGGGTTCTGTCCTTTACTGATTCTTTCGAGCAGTTCTCGGCCGGCCGAAAGTTGCGGGCAACCAAGAAAGGCGTAGCCAGGGTCTTGGAGATCGAAAGCGTAAGGCGCCACAAGGAGTTCCTTGTTGTAAAGTTTGCCGGCTTCCGGTGCATAGATGACGCTAAGCTCCTTCGCGGGGCACTGCTTGAAGTTACCAGACCGGAACTTGTCGAACTTCCTGAAGGTAAATACTACGCTTTTCAGATTGAGGGCTTAGAAGTTGTAACGACTGAAGGAAGGTATCTAGGCAAGATAGCGCAGGTTATCAACGGGGTGGCACACGACATCTATGAGGTTGCCCCGGGGCAAGGTAAGCCAGGCGGGCAAGAGAGGATATTAATACCTGCGGTGCAGGAGATAGTGAAGGAAATTAACCTTGATCTGGGCACCATGATCGTGAATCTTATCCCAGGCCTCGAGTAGGTGTGTGAATTGAGGATTGATATACTCACGATTTTCCCTGAGATGTTTGAGGCGACACTTTCCGGGAGTATTGTGGGGAAGGCCCGTGAGAGAGGGCTTGTGGAGATAAACGTCCACAACATAAGAGACTTCGCGGTGGATAAGCACAAGCTGACTGATGATTACCCTTTCGGCGGCGGAGTAGGCATGATTATGAAACCGGAGCCGATATTTGCCGCGGCAGAGCATGTCCTACAGGAAGCGAAAAGAGGGCCTGCCAGGATTATTTTGATGACGCCTCAGGGGAAGACCCTTGATCAACAAATGGTTAGGCGCCTCGCTAAAGAAGGCCATATGATAATCATCTGTGGTCGCTATGAAGGTATAGATGAACGCGTAAGACTCGCATTAGTGACTGACGAGATATCCATTGGAGACTATGTGCTCACCGGCGGGGAGCTGCCTGCCATGGTCCTCGTGGATGCGGTAACCAGATTCGTGCCGGGAGTCTTAAGTGAGGACGCGCTTGCCGGCGAATCGTTTACAAGTGATGTCTTGGATTATCCACAGTATACGCGTCCCAGAGAGTTCAGAGGGATGGCTGTGCCGCACGTTCTGGTCTCAGGGGATCATGAGAAGGTCAGGCTTTGGAGAAGAAAACAAGCACTGGCCAGGACATTGGAGAAGCGGCCTGACTTACTTGAGCGGGCTTCTCTGAGTAGTGAAGACCTTAGATTGCTTGATGACGTTAAGAGAGAGCAATCGGCCGACTTAACGAGGGAGGATCCTGGAAATGAATATGATTGACATTATTGAACAGGAGCAGTTGCGCCATGACATCCCTGATTTCGGACCCGGGGATTCAGTTAAGGTGCACGTAAAAGTAGTTGAAGGCGGAAGGGAAAGGGTCCAGGTTTTTGAGGGGATCGTGCTTTCGCGTAGGGGCAGCGGTACCCGGGAGACATTTACCGTCAGAAAGGTGTCAGCAGGTATAGGCGTGGAGAGGACCTTCCCGCTTCACTCCCCCAGGATAGCGAAGATTGAGGTTGTGCGCCACGGCAGAGTACGGCGGGCGAAGCTCTATTACCTGAGAGAACGTGTAGGCAAGCGCGCCAGGGTAAAAGAAGCAAGGAGAAGGTGAAATTCCAAGTGATCCCAGATGAGCCTGGTGTGAAATGCGAGGATTCGAAGTCCGGAAACGATGATGCAGAGCACTGTGAAGTCAAAGACGCAAATGGCTGCTCTGAGACATGCCTGGCATCGGGCATCGACCCTATTGAGCAAGAAGTCATGGCTGAAGCAGGGGCAAGGCCCATTCTGTCCGCTGAAATGAAGGCGGAGATCATCGAGTATCTCCAAGCCTTTGCTGTTGCCATTGTGGCTGCTGCTTTTATAATTACTTTCATCGCCCAGTCCTTTGTAGTTGAGGGGAGCAGCATGGAGCCGAGCCTTCATAATCGTGAGAGACTCCTTGTCAATAAGGTTGTGTACAGGTTCAAGAAGCCTGAGTACGGAGACGTTGTGGTTTTTAGATATCCTGCAAACCCAAAACGCAGGTTCATTAAGAGGGTTATCGGCATTCCCGGCGATGAAGTGGAAGTCCGGGACGGATTTGTTATTATCAACGGGATGACCCTGGATGAAGGTTACACTCCGGACCTTACGTACGGTTACTTCGGGCCCAAGGTCGTGCCGGACGGCCACTACTTTGTGCTGGGCGATAACCGGAACAACAGTGATGATTCCAGATACCCTGACGTTGGTTTCGTGCCTATGGCCAATATTGTGGGGAAAGCGAGTGTTATCTGGTGGCCGCCGCGTAGAATAGGCCTTGTCAGGAACCCTGAGGCGCGTCTCGTGAACCCATGAAGTATCCGTGGTTTCCCGGTCATATGGCGAAAGCCAAGCAAACGATAAGACGGCACCTATCCGGAATTGACTTGGTTATTGAGGTGCTTGACGCCAGGATTCCGAGGACAAGCAGGAATCCTGACATCAGGGGCATAACTGAGATGAGGCCTCGAGTTGTGGTACTGGCAAAACGAGACTTGGCTGATCCTAAAGAGACTGAGGCCTGGCTTAAGGTTCTAAGAGCTGACGGGCTTGCCTGTTACGCGGTGAATTCGGAAACAGGTGAAGGTGTCGAAGATGTCGTGTCCGGCATTTCACGCTTAGCTTCAGAGATTATGCTGAAGCTTCGAGGCCGCCGGCGCAAGCCACGACCGGTCAGAGCCATGGTTATCGGTATCCCTAACGTGGGAAAGTCCTCATTGATAAATCGGATAGCCGGGAGAAGATCTGCAAAGACAGGGGCAAAGCCAGGAATTACCATGGGTAAGCAGTGGATAAGAGTGGGACGAGCCATAGAGCTCTTGGACATGCCCGGTGTTTTGTCGCCGAAAATGGACGATCCTTCTGACCTCTTTAAGCTTGCCGCCACCGGCGCCCTCACAGAAGAGAGTTACGATGAGGTGCAGGTGGCAGAAGGCCTTCTGGAAACGCTCCGAGACAGAGCCTTCCATACTCTTACCGCGCGCTACAAATTAGGAGATATCCAAGGCTGGGACGGCCACGCGATTCTGCGA
This sequence comes from Bacillota bacterium, assembly GCA_033809295.1. Taxonomy (GTDB): domain Bacteria; phylum Bacillota; class SHA-98; order UBA4971; family UBA4971; genus UBA4971. The sequence goes on along the minus strand of JAPXLY010000036.1, from coordinate 2,828 downwards.
TCAATAGGTGAGAACCGGGGCTGTCTGGGGGCAGGCGGCACAATAGATGTTTCCAGGGCAGCGGTAATAGTATTATCAGAATTCAGAAAAGGGATCCTTGGGAGGGTAACCCTGGATATTGCTGCAGCCGGCCTGCGGGAAGCTGAGTCCTGATGAATAGCGCCCCAGACAGCCGGGATATTTCCGGTAATCGCAAGCTGGTTCATGAGAGAAGACTGTGGCGGGAAGGTTTTCACAGCGTAGCAGGGGTGGACGAGGCCGGCAGAGGTTCTCTGGTAGGTTCAGTGGTAGCAGCCGCAGTAATCTTGCCGCAAGGGACATTCATTGACGGTGTCCGTGATTCGAAGGCTTTGTCAGCAAGTAGGCGGGAAGTCTTATATGAAGTTATTACAAATACCGCATTGGCATGGGGCATCGGAATTGCGGACGAGGCGACGATAGATAGGATCAATATTAAGCAGGCTACAAGGCTCGCTATGAGACTTGCTGTAGAGGATTTGGATATCGAGGCTGACCATCTTCTGGTCGATGCGGAGATAATCCCGGTTTCAATTCCACAGACAAAACTTATCCACGGAGATGCAATATCCCACAGCATCTCTTGTGCGTCCATCGTTGCCAAAGTTACCAGGGACAGAATGTGCAGGCTGTGGCATGAAGAATTCCCTGACTACGGTATTCTCGCCAATAAGGGATATTGCACAATGAAACACGTTGAAGCCCTTCTCGCGTATGGCCCTTCGCCAATCCACAGGAAATCTTTCATACGGAGACTACTTTCAAAACATGCAAACCTTACCCTTGATCTCGATATGTGACTTTTCGAAGCCCACCCGAATGCGCTAACCCAATATATGGAAGGAGAATCAAAGAACCCCAAAGAAGTATTGGGTGAAGGGGGTGCACAAGGTGCTTCACTCACGCAGGGAGATAGGCCTCCGTGGAGAGGATATCGCCAGAGAACACCTAGAGGCATTGGGATTCTCTATTGTCTCAAGAAACTTCCGCACCAGGTTCGGTGAAATCGATCTTGTTGCCAAGGACGGCGATACTATCGTATTTGTTGAAGTCAAAGCTAGGAGAAGCTGGCAATTTGGACGGGCTGTAGAGCAGATTACCAAGGGCAAGCAAAGGAAGATAATGAAAGTGGCACGTGAGTATCTTCGAAGATACGGAGCGTTCGCGGTTTGCGTGAGGTTTGATGTGTTGGCTATTGACATATTGCCCGGGGGAGAGGTGCGAATTGAGCATGTAAGAGGAGCATTCAATGGGTGGAGGTGAAGTTATTGCTGGCAAAAGTCCCCGGTGGCGCTGTGCTCGGTGTCGACGGCTACATAGTCTACGTAGAAGTTGACGTATCATCGGGGCTGCCTTCCTTTGAGATAGTGGGGTTGCCTGATGCCGCTATTCGTGAGGCCAGGGAGAGGGTTAGGGCGGCTCTTAGGAATTCCGGTTACGAATTCCCGCTCCGAAGGATAACCGTGAACCTTGCTCCCGCAATGATACGCAAGGAAGGCGCAGGTTTTGATTTGCCCATAGCTGTCGGCATTTTGTCCGCTATCGGGGAGGTTAACAAGAGGCGCGCTCAACACTCAGTATTCACAGGTGAGTTGTCTTTGGACGGGCGCGTTAGAGGAACGCCCGGTGTGCTGTCAATTGCCCTTGCCACAAAAGAACAGGGGTTTCGAGACATGATAGTTGCTGAAGCTAATGTGGGAGAAGCTGCATTAGTTGACGGGCTGAACATCTACGGAGCGGGAACGCTCAGAGAAGTGACAAGACATGTAAACGGCGTAGAGCGTATAGAAAGAGCAAGGAAGACACGGGTCGAGTTGTCTTCGGCCAATTCGGACGATGTAGATCTGGCTGATGTAGCCGGTCAGGAACATGCCAAACGTGTACTGGAAATAGCTGCGGCAGGAGGCCACAATGTCCTGATGGTAGGGCCTCCGGGTTCAGGCAAGACTATGCTGGCGAGACGGTTTCCGACGATCCTCCCTCCGCTGTCCCGGGACGAGGCGCTTGAAGTGACCAGGGTATACAGCGCTCTGGGGCTGCTTCCCGCAGGCAGCAGCATAATGTCAAAGCGCCCTTTTCGAAGCCCTCATCACACGATTTCTCCTGCAGGCCTCATTGGAGGGGGCCGTCTTCCGAAACCGGGTGAGATTTCCCTGGCCCACCGCGGAGTCCTCTTCCTTGATGAGCTTCCTGAATTTGGCAGCCACGTGTTGGAGGCGCTCAGACAGCCTATGGAAGATGGATTCGCAACTGTGGTGAGAGTTGGGGGCGCAGCCGCATTCCCCAGTCAATTTACACTACTGGCGGCTATGAACCCATGCTTGTGTTTTAGGAGATCAGACCCTCGCGGGAAGACATCCTGCACATGTTCACCCGGAGCGGTGAGACGCTATCTTGGCAGGCTTTCAGGACCGCTCCTCGATAGAATAGATCTCCATATTGAGCTGGGACAAGTTGAGGTCCATAAGCTTTACGCAGTAGAAGACAGGGAGACATCACGAGATGTTCAAAGGAGAGTCATCAAGGCACGGAATTCACAAATCAGGCGGTTCGCAGGCACCCCAATCCGCTGCAATGCTGAGATGAGCCCTGTTGATATCGAAACCCACTGCCAACCGGCAAAAGATGCCAGGACTTACCTTTACCGTGCCATGCGTAAGCTTGGGCTGTCAGTCCGGTCATACGCCAGGACTTTGAAAGTCGCGCGGACTATTGCAGATCTTGAAGGAAGCCAGGGAATACATGTGCACCATGTAGCAGAAGCTGTCGGATATAGAATGCCGGTTTTCGGCGTCTAAGTAGATCGCCAT
>JAPXLY010000035.1:0-13386 GCA_033809295.1 Bacillota bacterium | reverse complement strand
CATGTTCGACTAACTCCCTTGAAGAAGCCGTCTACGCTCTTTCATAGATGGGCAAGGCTACGATTTAATCTGCTGGCTGCAACAAGTGCGTCAGTTGGGGCGCATATCAAGGAAAAACAGCGCTTGCCGAATTCCTGAGGATGATGGCGGACGTATGATGGCGGAGACTGAGTGAAGTTAACGGGGTACAGGGTACAGCACCGAGTGCCGTACGGGGGAGTCGGGACTGAGTGAAGTTAATGGGGGTACGGAGTACAGTACCGAGTACCGTACGGGGGAGTCGGTGACCGTATGATTGTGATCTCCGGAGTATGATAATATAATAAAACCAGGACAGGTTCTGCCTGTGCTTGGGCAATGAAAGCCTAAGTATGAGTTCATTAGGTTTCGCTGGTTTTCCCAGGCCTTGGGTGGCCCCGCACGGTACGTACACTTTCTAGAACCGGCGATCACTTATGGTGATCTACTTAGTGTATAAGCCTAATAGAACCTGATTCCCGGAAAGGACAGGCAGCGATTGACTGAAGCGGTCTCTATATTGGAGGTGTCAGGGATAGGAGTTGTAACAACGATCAAGGGCAAGTGCAGGGAATGCTATGCATGCGTCCGGAATTGCCCTGTAAAAGCCATTAAAGTAGAAGACGGCCAGGCAACTGTAATAGAAGAGTTGTGTATATCCTGCGGTTATTGTGTGAGGGTCTGCGCCCAACATGCAAAGCACATCAGGGAAGACCTGGCTTCAGTCAAGAACGCGCTCACAACAGGCAAGGCTTGTGCCCTCCTGGCGCCTGCTTTCGCAGTGGAGTTCCATAATGAACTAAGGCCCGGACAGGTTGTGTCAGCCCTGAAGGAGCTCGGGTTTGCCGGCGTATATGAAGTAGCATGGGGTGCGGAACGTGTAACCCAGGAGTATATAAGGATTATCGAAGGCGAACATGAGCCGGGTATCATATCCACGCCTTGTCCCGCAATAGTTAACCTTGTCGAAGTCAAATACCCTCACCTGGTTTCGAGACTCGCTCCTTCAGTCTCACCTATGGTAGCCGCCGGAAGAATGATAAAGAAGGAACACGAAGGGGCCTATACCGTGTTCATAGGGCCTTGTGTAGCCAAGAAAAGCGAAATGCTGGACCCGTCCGTCGCGGACGCTGTTGATGCGGTTCTTACGTTCATAGAATTGAGAGAGCTTCTTCGCGAGTTGCCTGTTGACCTAAGAGAACTGCCTGATACTGACTTCCAAAGGGAAGAGGCATATTTGGGCAGGTTATATCCGGTATCAGGCGGGCTGCTCAGAAGCGCAGCCCTTTCCGCGGACATGGTTGATAACGAGATTCTCGTTGTTGAAGGCAAAGATAATTGCATAGATTTCCTTGAGGCATTGAGCCTGGAAAAGGACTGTCCTGAATTTGTGGACATGTTGTTTTGTGAAGGCTGTATAAACGGCCCTATGATGACCACACGCCTTCCAGGCTACGCACGGCGAGTCGTTGCCGTGGATTTTGCGAAGCAGTCAGAACGGATAGGCTCGAGCATAAGTCAGGTTGAGCCCGGATTCCCCGTAATTGAGGCAACCCGCAAGTTCTTACCTAAGAGCATAGACATGCCAATTCCTACAGGCGAGGACATAGAGAGAATACTGCGGGAGCTTGACAAGACCAAACCCGAAGATGAGTTGAACTGCGGTGCATGCGGATACACTACGTGCCGGGATAAGGCTGTAGCGGTATTCAGAGGACTTGCCGAAAACAAGATGTGCCTCCCGTACCTGATAACACAGCTTGAGATGCACAACACGGAACTGGCAAGACTTAAAGCATACCACGAAGATACAATTGACAGTATTATCGAAGGCATTGTAGTTGTGGATCCCAACATGATCATAACCGGCTTGAACAAAGCCGCTGACATGTATTCCACTTCACAGTCTATTGGAAGAGATGTGTTTGCCGTATTCCCCGAACTGGATATTCCCAGGTGTAGAAAGGGTTTCGAGCGGGCCATATCATTGGGTGAGCCGACAGATGTAGGTGAAATGGTGTTTTTGCTGGGTAACGACAAGGTCACACTGCATATCAAAATCAGTCCGCTCAAGAGAAAGGGCGGGGAAGTGTACGGAGCGGTCCTCTTAAGTCAAGACACTACCGAGAAACGAAAACTCGAAAGCCAGCTCATTCAGTCTGATAGGTTAGCCGCTTTGGGACAACTTGCAGCCGGGGTCGCTCATGAGATCAATACTCCGTTGACCCTGATTCTGGGCTATACCGACATTCTCAGGGAGACAATCGGCTCTGACAACGTGAGCAGCTCGTACTTGAAAACGATAGTCGAGGAGTCAGAGAGGATTTCCGACATCGTGCGGAGCCTTCTGAATTTTGCAAGACCGGTCAATATGCCCGCAGGCAAATGTAAGGTAAACGAGACTTGCAGAAGGACTCTTAGGATATTCGGAGGGCAGATGACAAGAAGAGGCATTCAAGTCAGTATGGAGCTTGATGAATCCCAGCCGGAAGCTGTGATTGACACCGGGGAACTTCAGCAAGTGATCCTGAACATGCTCCTTAATGCTATGCAAGCCATGCCTGATGGCGGGGATCTGGGAATACAAACCCGGGTATCCGGGGATGGGGTGGAGATTACCATAACAGACACAGGTATTGGAATTGCTCCTGAGAATCTGCATAAGGTATTCAATCCGTTTTTCACTACGAAAGAGGTAGGCAAAGGAACCGGCCTCGGCCTTTCTGTGAGTTTTAACATCATAGAAAAGCATGGCGGGACCATTAGAGCTGAGAGTCAACCTGGTAAGGGCACGGCTTTCACTATTGTCCTTCCTATGAATGGAGTAGAGTAACATGGAGACTGCTACAGGCAAAGCACTTGTCATAGATGACGAACAGAAAATGTGCCAATTTCTCGAACTCGTATTGTCTCAAGACGGACACCAAGTCGTAACTGCTACAAGCGGGGAACAAGCCTTAGACGTTATGCGGTCCAGGACTGACTTGGATGTTATTGTCACTGACCTTATGATGCCGGGAATTACAGGCATGGAAGTTCTGGAAGAAGCAAAGCGCTTACTGCCTGATACCCCGGTGATTATGATAACCGGATACTCCACAGTGGAAAACGCTGTCCAAGCCATGAAAGCCGGAGCCTTTGATTATCTGCCGAAACCATTTAAGGTTGACGAAGTGAAGCTTGTGGTCAACAAGGCCCTGGACAGGCGGGCCATTGCTCTGGAAAACAAGAGGCTGAGACGAGAGATTCAGGCAATTCGTGAGCGGTCAGGCGATATAATCGGCACATCCGAGAACATGCAGGAAGTCTTCAGACTGGTTGAGAAAATCGCAAGGACTGATGCAACGACCCTGATTCGGGGAGAAAGCGGAACCGGCAAAGACCTTATCGCCCGGGAGATCCATATGCAAAGCCTGAGATCGACAAAACCTTTTGTAAGCATAAACTGTGCTGCGCTCCCTGAGACACTCCTGGAAAGCGAGCTTTTCGGCCATGCCCGCGGTGCTTTCACAGGGGCTGTCATGACAAAGCGGGGGTTATTCGAAGAGGCTGACGGAGGCACGGTATTCCTTGACGAGATAGGAGACATCAGTCTTGCGCTTCAGGCAAAGCTTCTGAGGTTTCTTCAAAACAGGGAGTTCATCCGCGTAGGAGAGACTACTGTAAGATGCGTTGATGTCCGGGTCATAGTTGCGACAAACAAAGCTCTGGAGGCTGCAATTGAAAGAGGGGACTTTCGTTCTGACCTGTACTACAGACTTAACGTAATAACCATACATCTGCCTCCCCTGAGGGAGCGTAGGAGCGATATACCGCTTCTGGCTAAGCATTTTGCCAGGAAGTTCGCAGCCAAATGCCTTAGGGGCCCTATTTCCTTTTCTCATGGAGCTATGGATGCATTGGTCGGCTATGACTGGCCCGGCAATGTGCGCGAGCTTGAGAACGTCATCGAACGGGCTTTGATACTGATGGAAGGCGATGATTTGGATATTTGCGATCTCCCGGACGAAGTAGTCAAAGCGCGAGAGAGCAGGAAATCAAGAGAACAAGGCCATCGAAAAGATGAACACTTCTATGAAGCTGTTGACGAGTACAAGCGCGAGCTGATCTGTGAAGCGCTGGAAAAATCTGATGGTGTTCAGGCTAAGGCTGCTGATATCCTCGGCCTCAAGCGGACCACACTTAATGAAATGATGAAACGGCTGGATATATAGCCTAAGTAGATCACCATACTCAGATATAGTCTAAGAGTTGTTAACCTGCCATGAATACTCATATACGGAACAGAAATGCCAAAACTTTGGACGCCAAATCCAATATATTGGATCCAATCCCCTTCTTGTATTAACTGCACAACCTGAGTAAAATGTATTAAAGACCTGCTTAAGGTATGTTTCGAGAGTTCTTTGGAGCTCTTGTTTTCATGTTGTGAGCTTGGCACGATACTTGCAACTAAGAAGAAGTGAAGCCGATGTTGGACAGTCACAAACAAAGGAACTGTCCATTTCTAATGAACTAGATTGTGAAAAAAAGCACAAAGGGGGAAGTAACGTGTCAGCAATGCCATTAAGAGACGACGAGATTAAGCGCTGGGTACCTGAAGGAGTCGACGAGGACTTAATCGACGAGTACGTGGAGGCAATGGAGAAGTACGGCCCCGGATACCCGGACAGCGGCTGGTTTAAGAGAGCTGCGAAACTTGAGAGAGAGATGCGTGATGCTCGCCTCGAGGCCAGGTTTGACGAGAACTAGGGGTTGTACGCGGAAGGAGTGATAGCAGGATGAGTCCATTTATTCGTGCACATATACTGGTATGTTCAGGAGCAGGGTGTGTATCTTCAGGATGTCATGAAGTGTATGATTCACTCATGCATGCCCTTGAAGAAGAGGGGATTCTAAGCGAAGTCAAAGTGATTAAGACCGGTTGTATAGGTTCATGCGACTTAGGCCCGACTATCCTGATATATCCTGACGGAACTTTCTATCAGAAGGTTACTCCTCCGGACGCCAAAGAGATTGTGGCGGAGCATATAGTGAAAGGTAGGCCGGTTAAGAGGTTGTTTCCCGGGGAAGCCGAAGGTGAGCCTTGTGAAAACATCTCGAGTCTTAACTTCTTTAAGAAACAGGTTAAAGTCGTTCTTAGGAACTGTGGAGTCATAGACCCTGAAAATATATACGAGTATGTAGCCCGCGACGGTTATGAAGCTTTGGCCAGAGTCCTTACGGACATGACACCGAAGGATGTTATTGACACAATAAAGGAGTCAGGCCTGAGAGGACGCGGAGGCGCCGGTTTCCCTACAGGCCTCAAATGGGAATTCGCCCGGCGGGTCCGCTCTGACGAGAAATATGTAGTCTGTAACGCTGATGAAGGAGACCCAGGCGCATTTATGGACAGGAGTGTGCTTGAAGGCGATCCCCACAGTATCGTTGAGGCAATGACTATAGCAGGATACGCAATCGGGGCTAACCAGGGACATATTTACGTTCGCGCAGAATACCCCCTGGCGGTAAGCAGATTGACCCATGCCATAGAGGAGGCGCACAAATTTGGGGTGTTAGGTGAGAACCTCTTTGGCTCGGGATTCTCATTTGATTTGGATATTCGAGTCGGCGCAGGGGCTTTCGTGTGCGGGGAAGAAACAGCCCTACTGGCATCGATGGAAGGCAAGCGGGGCATGCCGAGGCCCAGGCCTCCGTTCCCTGCAAATGAGGGGCTCTTTAGGAAACCTACACTCATAAACAACGTGGAGACCTACGCGAACATTGTGCCGATAATTCTCAAGGGCCCGGATTGGTTCAGGAGTATAGGCACAGAGAAAAGCCCGGGCACAAAAGTGTTTGCTCTTGCCGGAAAGATAAACAATACAGGGCTTGTGGAAGTGCCGATGGGCACAACCTTAAGAGAAATCGTGTATGAAATAGGCGGCGGGATTCCCGGCGGAAAAGCATTTAAAGCAGCTCAGACCGGCGGTCCGTCAGGTGGTTGTATTCCTGAATCCCTCTTGGACATCAGTATGGAATATGACACCTTGACAAAAGCAGGCGCAATGATGGGATCCGGCGGATTGATCATCATGGATGAGGACACTTGCATGGTGGATATTGCCAAGTTCTTCTTACAGTTTACTCAGGACGAATCCTGCGGCAAGTGTGTTCCGTGCAGAGAAGGTACAAAGGTGATGCTTGACATCTTGACGCGCATTACCGAAGGGAAAGGTCAGCCCGGGGATATCGAGACCCTTGAGTCTCTTGGCAACACAATAAGGAATACTGCCTTGTGCGGGCTGGGACAGACTGCGCCAAATCCTGTCCTTAGCTCAATAAGGTACTTTAGAGAAGAGTATGAAGCCCATATTGACGACAAGCGGTGTCCGGGAGGAGTCTGCAAAGACCTGGTGGGATATGCGATAGACGCTTCGAAGTGCAGGGGTTGCAGCCTTTGTGCAAAGGCTTGTCCGGCTCAGGCTATTCACCAGGTGGCAGGCGAAGCGACACTGGCTGAGGCTGTCGGAGGCGAAGGCAGCCATAAGCCAAAACGCAGAACGTATGAAATCGACAACAGTAAATGTCAAAAATGCGGTGAGTGCATGAGCGTTTGCCGTTTTGACGCCGTGTCGAGGAGGTGAGCATGATGACAGAGGAAAATAAGAAGATTAACTTGACAATCGACGGAATTCAGGTTGAGGCATATGAGGGAGACATGGTGCTCGATGCGGCGCGGCGCGCCGGGATTGATATCCCCACTCTCTGTTACCATCCGGCGATCGGCCCGATAGGTTCCTGCAGAGTGTGTGTAGTGGAAATCCAGAACGGCAGAGGCCTTCCTGCATCGTGCGTGACTCCTGCAAGAGAAGGCATGATTGTGCGTACTAACACGGAGGCGGTTCGTGAAGCCCGTCGTACCGTGGTTGAGCTGATATTAGCATCTCATCCCCAGGATTGTCTCGAGTGCGAGCGGAACGGGAGATGTGAACTTCAGGCGCTGGCAATGCGTCTTGGGATTAGGGAAACCAGATTTCATAGGGAGAAAGCGCACAAGGAATGCGACACTTCCAGTCCTGCGCTGGTGCGCGATGCTGATAAGTGCATACTCTGCGGCCGCTGCGTAAATATGTGTGCCGATGTGCAGAACGTGGCTGCGCTGGGTTTTGCGTACCGTGGCACAGATGCCCTTGTAACCCCTATGTTCGAACGGGGACTGGCAGAGTCCAAGTGCGTATCATGCGGACAATGCGCTAACATATGCCCTGTCGGCGCTATCCACGAGAAGGAAGAGTGGCAGAAGGCCGCTGATTTGATAAGCGATCCCAACCTGCATGTGGTGGTGCAGGTAGCGCCTGCAGTCCGAGCTGCCATAGGTGAGGAATTCGGAATTCCCGCAGGCACACCGGTAACCGGCAAGCTTGCGACAGCATTGAAGATGCTTGGATTTGATGCGGTATTTGATACGCAGTTTACGGCGGACCTGACGATAATGGAGGAGGGAACGGAACTTCTCGAAAGGCTGAAGACGAAAGGGCCTTTGCCTCTGATAACGTCGTGTAGCCCGGGATGGATAAAGTACGCTGAGACGTTCCACCCGGAGTTCGTCCCTAACCTGTCGTCATGTAAGTCACCGCAGCAGATGATGGGTGCAATTATCAAGACTTATTACGCTAAGAAGGCCGGCATCGATCCTGACAAGATCGTGTCTGTTTCGGTAATGCCTTGCACGGCTAAAAAGTCTGAATGCGCCAGGCCTGAGATGAACGCGTCAGGGTACAGGGATGTAGACATTGTTCTGACCACCAGAGAACTGGCTTGTATGATTAGACAAGCAGGAATCAGGTTCCACGATCTCCCTTGCGGGGAATTTGACGCGCCTCTCGGAATATCGACTGGAGCAGGGACAATATTCGGTACCACAGGCGGTGTTATGGAAGCTGCGCTTCGTACCGTATACGAGATCGTAACCAAGAAGCCCCTTGGCAAAGTGGAATTCTCTGAAGTCAGGGGCATGGATGGAATAAAGGAAGCCTCAGTTGACCTGGGCGGAAGAGAAGTTCAAGTAGCCGTAGCCCATGGACTGAGCAATGCAAGCAAGCTGTTGAGGCACATTAAGGAAACCGGAAAAAGCTATGATTTCATTGAGGTTATGGCATGTCCCGGCGGCTGTATCATGGGCGGAGGCCAGCCAAGGTCAGTCGAGCCTGATATAGCCGTGAAGAGGGCTGCCGCGCTTTATGCTGAGGACAGAAGCATGAAGATGCGCAAATCTCATGAGAATCCTGCAGTTGCGCGTCTTTATGAGGAATTTCTGAAGAAGCCGGGCAGCGACATATCACATAAGTTGTTGCACACAACCTATGAAGGTTCGGACAAGGCTGCCGAGGCCGGCCGGAAGGAGGCTATGTAAGATGGCATCTGAAGCCGTAGTAAAGCGCTCCAAACCGCAAGCCGGGCGCGGAGAATGTAAGTGTCATGGAAAGCTTCCTGACGACAGGTTCGAAAAGCTCCATGATGTAATAGATGAATACAAGGACAAGCCGGGCTCCCTTATTCCTGTGCTCCACCGGGCCCAGCAGCTCTTTGGGTGTCTGCCTGAAGATGTCCAGCAGTTCGTGGCCGAAGGGCTGGGTGTACCGGAAAGTGAGGTTTACGGGGTGGCAACCTTTTACTCGTTGTTCTCCCTCAAACCAAAGGGTAGGTGGACAATTAGCGTTTGCCTTGGAACAGCGTGTTATGTGAAAGGTGCGGCTGATTGCCTCGAGGCTTTGAGGAAGGAACTCGGAACCGACATCGGCGGGACAAGCGAAGACGGCCTCTTTACTCTGGAGGGGGTGCGCTGTGTAGGAGCATGTGCCCTCGCTCCTGTCGTGGTAATAGGTGATACTGTCTACGCCAAGGTCAAGCCGGAGGATATCAAGAGAATTCTCGCTGAACATGTGGAGGCTCATTCTACGGAAGCTCACGCTTCGTAGTTTAGCATAGGTTCGCACAAGCGACCGGGCAGCCTCAACTCCCATACCTCCCCCAGTCCATGAATCCCACATTCAAAGAAGAGCGCTCCCGCCGTAGGGCAGGGGCGCTCTTCTTTTGCGCTGAAACGATTGATGTCTGTGGAACTTGAATCCGGAAAAATCCGGGCATCGAGAAAATGACAAGAAGGATTCCCGGGACATTTGACGAATAATACAACCGGTTGCATGAATTAGCTGCGATGATTCCAGAAATGGCTGCTACAAGCGATACCATAACGAATGCAAGCGTTTGATATGCTAGGAGAGATTTCAGTGAGGCCAACACTTCAGGATATGGCAAGCATCTTGAATTTGTCCAAGTCCACAGTATCACGGGCTTTGGCGGGAGATCCCCGTGTCGCAGAGGCTACCCGTAACCGCGTTGTAGCCCTGGCTGAACGGATTGGCTATCGGCCTAACCCTATTGCGCAAGGCCTTGCTACCCGGAGGACAAACATCATAGGCCTGGCGGTGCCGTGCGCGCCCAGGTCGCTTTCTGATCCATTTTACTTGGAGTTTCTGGGTGCAGCAGGGGATACTGCAATGAGATACGGGTACAGCCTTTTGCTTTCCGCAGCAGACGGTGATGGGGCGGACGAGTATCACTCGCATATGGAACTTGCTCACTCAGCACGTATTGACGGAATGATTCTTACTGAACCGAAGATTTCCGATGAGCGCGTAGGGATACTCCGAAAAATGGGTTTGCCTTTTGTGTTTCTTGGGATGGTTCAAGATCCCGATGTGTCATGGGTGAGCGGAGAGAACACAAGAGGTGCGGCTGACGCCGTGACTCGCCTCATTGATCTGGGACATAAGAAGATAGCCTGTGTAACAGGACCTGCTGACCAGACTGCCTCGGAAACCAGGTTCAAAGGGTACAAAGAAGCTTTGTCGGAAGCCGGCATACCCATAAATCTTAACATAGTGGCTTCCGGCGATTTCACGCAAATCGGCGGATATCAAGCCATGAAGTCCATTCTCCGACATGACAGTGACATCTCTGCCGTGTTTGCATCCAATGATGTCATGGCTTTTGGTGTGATGCGAGCTTTACGCGAAGCAGGGCTTGTAATACCTGACGATATCTCAGTTTTGGGTTTTGACGGGATACCTCTTACTCAGTATGTTGACCCGCAGCTTGCCACTGTGAGGCAGCCCATCTCAGAACTGGGAAGTACCATTGTTGAAGTACTGGTTGAGCAAATGAACGGGAAGAGCTTATGCCCAATTCATAGAGTGTTGGACGTAAAGTATCAGCCTGGCGGGTCTGTCGCGCCGCCGTCTTACCAGGGAGCTGGGGAAGCTTCTTCCAGTGCAGAGGGTGGCGAATAAGTATCAGTTCATTAGTTTTCGCTCGTTTTCCGATTGTCCTGGGTGGCCCTGCACGGTACGTACACTTTCTGAAACCAGTGATTACTTATGGTGATCTATTTAGCATAGTCTGCGCTATGTGCCGGTGATGCTAATGTCCCATAGCATTCAAACAAGGAGGTGACTGCCGGCGAGTATCACTGCAGCGCACTGTTGGGAATAAACAGGACTTTGTCAGCGTGCCAATGGAATTTTAGGAGACTGCTGAAACGGAGGGATTCTCGTGAGGCGAAAGATACTTATCGTGTTCCTTGTTGCTTTAGTTGCCATGTGCAGCGTACCAGGAGTAGCCGCTGAGAAGAAACTTACCGTGATAAGCGGCTGGTCAGGACCGGAAATGGATGCGTTTATGCCGGTTCTTGAGGCTTTCCGGAAGGAAACAGGTATTAAGGTTGAGTACCAGATCTACCGAGCAGAAGACTTGGCAGTTTTGCTTCCTGCTCAATTTGATGCGAAAACAGCACCTGCCGATGTCATTTTCATGTGGGCATGGTTTATAGCAAAGCATGCTGAGGACGGACACGTCCTCGATATGACCGGATACTTGAACGAAGCTGACTTTGTCCCAGGGGCCTTGGATCCAGTTAAGAGCGGTGGCAAACTGTATGGCGGAGTGTATACAGGCAAAGTGAAACCCGGGTTCTGGTATCGCAAGTCATTCTTCGAGAAGCATGGACTGTCAGTGCCGAAAACCTGGACCGAATTCACGGCGCTATGCAGCAAAATACAGAGGATTTCCGGAATCAAAGCTGCGATTGCCAGCGGAAACGGAGTCGGCTGGCCGCTTTCAGACATTACTGAGCACTTTATTGCCAGTTACGCCGGGCCTGATGTGACCCATGCGCTAATCGACAAGAAGATATCATGGCAAGACCCGGTGGTTGCTTCCGTGTTCAAGGATAAGCTTGTCCCCCTTCTCAAGGCAGGCTACTTCAGCGAGCCGATAGAGTGGACCATGGCTCTCGATCTTTGGTGGGGCGGGGAGTACGGCCTGTTCTTCATGGGAAGCTGGATTACAGGCATGGTAGACGACCCGGATGACCTGGGCGTATTCTCGTTGCCTGAGTGCAAAGGCATCGTGTTCGCACCTGACTATGCCTTTGCTCCCGCTTACACCAAGTATCCTGAAGACGCCAAGCGTCTCCTGGCGTTCCTTTCCACGAAGGGACAGGAGATCCAGGTGACTACAGGCGGTCACATCTCTACATATGCAAAGGTTCCCCTAAGCGTATACCCGGCTGTTGATCGGGAAGTTGCTGCACTTCTTGAAGGTGTTGTTGCACTGCCTGACTTAGATGACACCATAGGCGGCGAATGGCAGCCTGCTTTCTGGGATCAGCTTAAGCTGCTTTGGGTAAGCCCGGGGAGAGTAGACGAAGTCATAGAGACACTTCAGCGTAAGGCCGAGTAGCGACAGGTAAATGCGCTCCGGGGCGATGCCTTGGGTACAACGGTGCCGCCTCGGAGTGCCCCAGTGCCGGTTCCAGGAACCTGTCCGGGAGGTGATAGCGTGGGGCAGACTCGAGGCAGGATCTTTTTTTTCTTGCCCGCACTGATTTTGCTGGCAGCTTTTGTGGTTTACCCTGTGATAAACACAGTATGCTTAAGTTTTCAGACCCAGGAGGGCAAATTCTCATTCTTCAAGAACTATGCTGAAATACTCTCCGAACCTGAAATAGTTGATTTGCGGGGGTTTAAGAGAGGATTTCCGTACGGGGCCCTGATTCACAACATTATGTGGATTGTGATTCACTTGCCGCTGACCGTTATGTTAGGCTTGATTCTTGCCGTGATACTCAGGGATGTCAAGGGAGGCCCAATAATCAAGTCCATCATTTTTCTCGGGATGGTCACTCCTATGGTTGTCGGTGGTATTATCTTGAGATTTCTGTTTGACGGAAGCGTCGGGATTCTCCCTTCATTCCTCAGTTTGTTTGGTGTCGCAAGGCGAACGTTGACCGCTCACCCTGATACTGCTTTGTTTGCGCTGATACTCGGGTCGCTTTGGTTATGGACCCCGTTTAGCATGGTCTTATACTCGGCGGGGCTTGAAACCATTCCTGAATACGTTTATGAAGCTGCCGTAATCGACGGCGCCTCGCCGTTACGGATTTTCTTCCTGATTACCGTGCCTCTCTTAAAGCCTGTTACCGGTGTTGTGATAACTATGACTTTCCTTTGGGTCCTGAAGATCTTCGATATTGTCTATGTTGCGACAATGGGTGGGCCCGGAGGCGCATCTAATGTATTGGCCTTGCAGATGTACATGTATGCGTTCCGTCAGTTCAACGCAAATGCAGCAGCGGTTGTGGCTACATTCCTCATGATAGTTGCGCTTATTGTATCGATTCCTACATTCAGGGCCTTAAGGGGGGATGAGTCTTGAGAATGGCAGGACAAAAGGCATCCAGGGCCTTCATGCTTCACCTGGTTGCATGGTTTGTGGCCCTCATCTGGCTGGTTCCGTTCTTAGGCGTGTTCATGGCCTCCATTAGGCCTCTGTCTGAAATCAGTCGCGGGTGGTGGAAGTTTGCAACTTTCACGCCTACTTTTAAGAACTATCTGGGCGCATGGAATCACCCGGCTGCGCCCATATCCCGTGGGATGATGAACTCTCTCGCGGTTGCGATTCCAGGCACGATATTCCCGGTTCTCGCTGCATCAGTCGCAGCATATGGATTTGCCAGGTTTTCGTTCCGCGGCAGGGATTTCCTGTTCATCGTTATAGTGGCATTGATGACTCTTCCGCAGCAGATGATAGCTGTCCCGCTTTTCCGGATCATGAATAAACTCGGGGCGGTTGATTCTTATACCGGACTCATGGTGGTCCACTCTGCCTGGGGCATTCCGTGGATTCTCTACTTCATGAGGAACTACTTCAGTGCCTTGCCCATAGAAGTCGAGGAAGCTGCGAAAGTGGACGGGGCATCCGACTGGAGGATTTTCCTCCAGATAGTTATGCCAATGGCCCTGCCTGCTGTTGCGTCATCAT
>JAPXLY010000034.1:0-14279 GCA_033809295.1 Bacillota bacterium | reverse complement strand
GTTATCCTTACCAGGGTAGACGAGGATAGTCACATAGCAAGAGCTATTGTTCCTGATAATCAGTTGTCCCTGGCAATTGGCAAGGAAGGCCAGAACGCACGCTTAGCTGCCAAGCTAACCGGCTGGAAGGTGGACATAAAGAGCGACTCTCAAGTGCGCGCTCTCGAGGAGGAGCAGGAGAGGCTCGCAGAATTGCAGGCGCAGGCCGGGGTTGGGTCAGTTGGGTTGGAGGAAGGGCTCGGCGACGAGCCTATTGACATGGTCGCTCCTGGCGATGTGGGCGATGAAATCAGCGGGTACGTCCCGGGAGATATAGATGTCACAGATGAACTCCATGAACCGGCTGAAGAGGTTACATCCGATGAAGACGGCATTATGCCAGATGAAGACGGCAATATGCCAGGTGAAGACGACATCACGGCAAGTGATGACGACATTACGGCAGGTGAAGATGAGGTAATAACAGAGGAGTCTGAGAGCCTGCCTGAACCTGAGGCTCCGCCTGAGGAAACGAAGCGGAGAAAGAAGAAGGAACTTAAGAAAAAGGGTGCAACTGACGAAGAGAACGACAGTGTGACAAAACGGAGAAGCCGTAAGAAGTTGAAGCAAGAGGCCTACGGGCCGGACGACGACTGGAATGAAGAAACCGACTTCTAGGCCATGGCGAAGGCGAGTGACTCGAAAATGGCAAAGGGAAGACCTAGGCCCAAGGTAAAGAAGAGCCCGCAACGTACCTGCGTCGGATGTAGGGAAGTCAAGTCAAAATGGGATCTTGTTAGAATTACGCGTACTCCTGAAGGAGCTGTTGAGATAGATCCTACAGGCAAGTTGGCCGGGCGGGGCGCATACGTTTGCCCAAGCAGGGAGTGCCTTGATTTAGCTGCAAAAGGTAAGCGTCTGGATAAGGCTCTTGGAGTCACAGTACCTGATGAGGTAATAGAGAAGTTAGCGGAGTCATTGGTACGGCACGAGAGGCTTTAGGCCTGCCCGCTCCGGGGAGGAAGTCTCAAAGGTGGTGGGTATATGGCAAAAAAGACCAGGGTATATGAATTAGCACGTGAACTCGGAAAGTCAAGCAGGGACATCTTAGACCTGCTTGCAGATTCGGGTGTGCGCGACAAGAATCACATGAGCGCCCTGGATGATAATGTTGTTAGGTTCATCAAGAATAAGTTTGCTGAGAAAGAAGGCAAAATGCCTGAGCCGGCTGTTGATAAAAGCGTTGCTGAAGAGGTGGAGGAATCCCCTCTACCCGAAGAAGAAGCGCAAAAACCTAAACGGCACGAGAGAAAGGTAAAGCCCCGGACCGCTCCTGGGATGCTTCGAGGAGCGAAGCATCTTACGGCAAGCGCTGATTTCAAGAGGATGCGAAGCCAAATGCCTGGTGCGAGGGTAGGGGGGGCTCCAACCGGTGCACGAAAGGGTTCCGGAGCAAGACCGGATAGCGTAAGGCGGCAAAGGAACGCAGGCCGTAAGCCTGCGCCACGTGGGGGAGCTGCAGCCGGAGATGCCAGACGCGGACAGAGGACGCGCCAATGGCCTACCCAGATTGCGCCGACAATACCTCCGCGTAAAGTGGCGGGGAGGGGAAAGCCTCAAGCTGATGCAATAGCGAGATCACGGGCTGCTCGGGCAAAGCAGGCAGATTTGGCTGCCGGCGAAGCCAAGAAACTGGAAGCTCAGGAAGAAGCGGGTATTGAGATTGTGCGAGATGTTGACCTATCAATTCAGGCTGTGGACATTGTGAAGCCTGAAGTCAAAGGTGAAGCAGTCGAAACAGTAACCCCTGCACCACCTGAGGCCACCGTTACCGGCAAGCCTGAACCTGAGCCTCCGGAGACTCCCGAAGAACCTCGGCAACCTGCCGCCTCAGAAGGCGCTGATCTTGCAAGCCGGGCGCCTCAGGAAAAGGCCGAGCCCGTTCAGGAAGCTAAGCCAAAAGAGCCCGTTGTATCGAAAGAGCCAAAACGCAAATCTCGAGAGAAGGTAGATGAGCCAGTGTCCACGCAAGCAGTTGTTACCACGCCGGAGCTTCCGGATATCCGTCCGGAAAGGGCGATAAGAGAGAGGAAACCCGAGCAAGAGCCGGAGAAACCGCGTAAGGCACCTGTCAGCCATAGGCCGGCTTCAGTTAAACCGGCTACTCCTAAACCAACTGATGAGAGAAGACTCGAACTCATCAAAGGAGGAAAGGGAGCAGCAAAACTGAGAGAATCCCGCGCAGAGGCGATTATTCGAAGCAGAAAGGGCCGTCGTGGCAGAGAGGCTGTTAGAGAGCCTGTTAGGGAGACTTCTGCAAGGCGGCGGGGACAGATGCCGAAGAAGACTCTGATTGCTCTTCCGGAAAGCATTACCGTGGGTGCGCTTGCGGATAGGCTCAGCATTAATCCTTCAGAGATTATTAAGACTCTTATGGCCATGGGTTTACTGGTCACCATTAACCAGGAAGTTGAATTTGACGCTGCGAGCTTAGTAGCGGAAGAGTTGGGCTTTCAGGTTGAACCCCTCGAGAAAAAGGAAGCAAGGGAATTCGGTATCGAGGATAGGCTTGACTCGGAAGAGGACCTTCTCCCGAGGCCTCCGGTAGTGACTGTTCTAGGCCATGTGGACCATGGGAAGACATCGCTGCTTGACGCTATTCGAAAGACTAATGTTACGTCTCAGGAAGCAGGTGGCATCACTCAGCATATTGGGGCATATCAGATCAACCTCAAAGGAAGAAAGATTACTTTCATTGATACCCCCGGCCACGAAGCTTTCACTGCGATGAGGGCGCGTGGTGCACAAGTCACTGATATCGCCATTCTCGTTGTTGCCGCGGATGACGGAGTAATGCCTCAGACTGTCGAAGCCATTAACCACGCGAAGGCTGCGAATGTGCCGATAATCGTTGCTTTGAACAAAATAGACAGGCCTGACGCACAGCCTGAAAGAGTGAAGCAACAACTGACTGACTACGGCCTGGTGTCTGAAGACTGGGGCGGGGATACCGTTACAGTGGAAGTGTCTGCACTCAAAGGCCAAGGCATTGAGGATCTCCTGGAAATGGTCCTACTTGTCGCTGACTTGAGGGAGCTTAAGGCCAACCCCGACAGGCTCGCCAAAGGCACAGTAATTGAGGCGAAGCTTGACAAAGGTAAAGGCCCTGTAGCCGCTGTTCTGATTGAACGGGGAACACTCAGGATAGGCGACGCCATTGTTGCAGGGGGTGTGTCAGGAAGGGTTAAGGCCATGAGCAATGACCAGGGTGAACCTGTGGAAGAGGCAGGGCCGTCAATGCCTGTGGAGATCCTGGGCTTTGCTGAAGTTCCTCAGGCAGGTGATGTCCTTGATGTTGTTTCCGAAGATAGGCTGGCCAGGCAACTCGCATACAGGCGATCTGAAAGGAAGCGCGCTGAGGAAATTCAGTCCGCGAGAACCATCAGCCTTGACGATCTCTTCGGTAAGATAAGAGAGGGAGAGGTTAAGGAGCTTAACCTTATTATTAAAGCTGATGTCCAAGGCTCTGTAGAAGCGCTGAAGCAGTCTCTGGAGGTTCTGTCCACTGACGAGGTAAGAGTCAATGTTATCCATGCAGGCGTAGGCGCTATTACAGGTAGTGACGTTATGCTGGCTTCTGCCTCAAATGCCATCATCATTGGATTCCAGGTGAGGCCTGACGGAAATGCTAAGGCAATAGCGGAACGGGATCAGATTGACATACGTCTATATAGAGTCATCTATGACGCTACCGGTGATATCAAAGCAGCCATGGAAGGGTTGCTGGAACCTGAGACCCGCGAGGTGGAATTGGGGACCGCCAATGTCCTGCAAACATTCAAGGTTCCAAAGATAGGCATGGTTGCAGGGTGTGTTGTCAGTGAAGGCAAGATTACAAGGGATGCCATGATAAGAGTCATCAGAGATAACATTGTTATACATGAAGGCAAGCTTGCATCCTTAAAGAGGTTCAAAGATGACGTAGGGGAAGTTGCATCAGGTTATGAATGCGGAATCGGTATCGCAGGTTACCAAGATATCAGAGAAGGCGATGTAATAGAGGCCTTTAAGATGGTTGAGACGCCAAGGGAACTCTAGGACGGTACATGCAGATGCTGGTTGGAATCCTCAAGGTTGAGATATTCATTGGATGGGCTACGTCTTTGAAGGACAAGAGACGAGTTGTCAGGAGTATTTGCGACAGGATAAGGTCAAGGCATGACGTAGCCATTGCAGAAGTGGACAATTGTGATCTGTGGCAACGATGCACTCTGGGGATAGCATGTGTTTCCAATGAAGCAAGGGTTGTGGAAGGTATGCTATCCCGGGTATTGAAAGACATTGAGACTGACGCGGAAATCGAAGTAACCGGGTTTGAGAAATCCGTTGTATAGGTTGGCAGGTGGTTACCGGTGACACGACTGAGGCCGAAGAGGATTGCTGAGGCAATCCGATCCGAAGTCGCAGATATCTTTGCAAGGGAAATGAAAGATCCAAGGCTTGGTTTTGCCACTGTGACAGATGTGGAAGTTTCCGGAGATCTTCGGCATGTGAAGATATTCGTGAGCGTAATGGGGGATGAAGCACAGATAGTTGAGACTATGGCAGCCCTCGAAAGCGCCCAGGGCTTTATTCGTAGCGAGATTGGCAAACGCATAAGGCTTCGTCACACGCCGGAGATCGTGTTTCGCCATGATACTTCTATCCAGCACGGGGCCAGGGTATTCCAGCTATTGCAGGAAATCCGCAAGGAAGAGGGAGGCCGGGAGTAGTGGAGAGCCACCAAGAGATTGCGGGAATTCTCTTGAGATATCACAGGTTTCTCATTACAACGCACGTAATGCCTGACGGGGATGCAGTCGGATCCATGCTGGGATTAGGTTTGGGATTGCAGAAATCCGGGCGGCAGGTGACGATGACCTGTCCCGGAGGAGTCCCCGAAAACTTGCGGTTCATCCCGGGTTCGGATCAAATCATTCCCGCTGATGAAATAGAATCCTACGAATACGACATGTTGGTAGTTTTGGATTCGTCGGATTTAGGGCGTATCGAAGGCGTATACGAAAGACTCCCTTCCGGCATACCAATTGTGAATATTGATCATCACTCGACGAACAAAGGGTACGGCACGTACAATTATGTGGACAGTTCATCCGCTGCCACAGGTGAACAGGTGTATAAGATCCTCATTTCCATGAATATCCGTGTGGATCCCAGTATTGCAATATGCCTGTTTACTGCAATTGCCACGGACACAGGGTTTTTCAGATTCTCAAACACTACTCCTACAACCCTACGCATCGCCGCCAGGCTGGTGGAGAGAGGCGCTGAGCCCAGTGGAATTTCAGAGCAGGTCTATGAGGCGAGGTCCTTAGAGAACCTTAAAATGCTTGGGAAGGCCCTGGATACTCTACAGGTGGACAAGACCGGTAAGATAGCCTGGATGGAGGTGTACGGGAACTGGATGTCCGAGTTGTCCCTTGATGAAGGGCAGACTGAAGGGTTTGTGAATTACGCGCGTATGGTTAAAGGTGTTGAGGTTGCCCTTATTTTCAGGGAAAGCGCTGACGGCAAAATCCGAGTCGGCATGAGGTCGAAGGGCGAGTTTGACGTGGGTGCGCTTGCTGAGATATTGGGGGGCGGTGGCCATATAAGGGCGGCAGGCTGTAGCTTAGATAGTCAGTCCATCAGTGAAGCAAAGGAGTTAGTGTTCGGGAAGGTTTATGAGATAATGGGGTTAGCAGGTGACTGACGCTTGACTGTAAACGGCATATTGCCCTTAGTGAAACCTGGCGGGATGACTTCTCATGATGTTGTTATCTTCATAAGAAAGACTTTGGGTATGAGAAGAGTAGGCCATACCGGAACCCTTGACCCTGACGCCACAGGCGTGTTAGTCATGTTGCTTGGTAAAGCAACTCGCTTAATGCAGTTTATGGTTACGTTGCCGAAGACCTATATTGCTGAGATTGTCATAGGCATCACCACTGATACGCTTGATGCGTCGGGACGGGTTGTTTCAAGAACTGAAGGAGTCAACATTCCAAAGGAGCGCTTTCTGGAAGCGCTTTCGGATTTTCAGGGTGAAATCTGGCAGATCCCGCCTATGGTTTCTGCAGTTCATCATAAGGGGCAAAGGCTTTATGAGCTGGCGAGGGCCGGCATGGAAACGAAGCGGGAGCCGAGACGGGTCCACATCTACAGGTTGTCGGTTCAATCATGGCCTGAAGACGAGTTTCTTACGCTGGGTGACAGAGTATCAGTTTTGGCCGAGTGCTCCTCCGGCACATATGTGCGTCAACTTGCAGCCGATATCGGCGAACGTCTTAGCTGCGGAGCTCATGTAGGTTCGCTGTCCCGAACCAAGGTCGGTGACCTAGACATCGCTTCCTGCCACACGTTGGAAGAAATCGAGGAGGCAGTCTCAGATGGGAGGATTGCTGATAAAGTATTGCCGATGTCAGCAGGACTTTCCCATTTACCCTCTGTTGTACTGGATGACCACGACGTGGACGCAAGGTGGAGATTGTCTCATGGGACTCCCTATCCGGCAGGAGATTTGCTTCTGAAAATCAAAGGGAAAGAGACAAGTCAGGTTGAGGACGGAGATCTCGTCAGCGTGGTCGAGTCTTCAGGGGATGTCATTTGTGTTGCTAAGAGGGAGATAAGCGAAGGAAGAGATTATTTACAGCCGATTTCTGTTTTTGCTCAAGGCTATGGAGACGGAGGTTAATCGGTGAAGATATTTCGGGATGTTTCAGGGATACATCTTAGCGACATGCCTAAATCAGTAGTTGCGCTGGGTACGTTCGATGGTGTGCACTTAGGACACAGGGAGATTCTGAGGCGGTGCGTATCTTTGGCAAAGCAAGAAAACGTGCCCAGTGTAGTGTTTACTTTTCATGAACACCCTCTGGAAGTCATAAGGCCTCAGTTTGCACCGGAACTCCTCACTGATCTTGAGGACAGACTTACCTTATTTGAAGAGGCCGGTATAGAGAACACTGTTATAGCCCGATTTGATGATGAGACGGCAAGAGCCACCCCGGAGGAATTCGCAAGAGAAATCCTGGTAGATTCTTTAAGGGCCAAGTGGGTGGTTGTCGGGTTCAACTACACATTTGGATGGAAGGCAGAGGGAAACGCAAGAAGCCTCAAGGATCTTGGCGAGATGCACGGTTTTGACGTTCACGTCTCAAAGCCTGTAGCAGTGGACGGAACGATAGTCTCCAGCACGAGGATTCGGACAGCCCTTGCGAAAGGGGATGTGGAGACAGCTTGTGAAATGCTTGGAAGGCCGTTTTCGATTAAGGGAAAGATAGTAAAGGGGGACAGTCGTGGGAAAACCCTGGGTTACCCCACGGTTAACCTGGATGTGCCTCGCGAAATAGCCCTTCCTCAACGCGGTGTGTATGCTGCCTGCGTTTGCTTGGAGGGCCGTATGTTTGGGGCTGTTACCAATGTCGGCACAAGGCCCACATTTCACGGAAAGGGCACGACTGTGGAGACGCACATAATCGGGTTTGAGGGAGACCTCTACGGAGAGACTCTGAGAGTATTATTTGCCAAGAGGCTTCGGGACGAAATGAAATTTGCATCCGGTGACGCCCTGGCTTATCAGATCTCGCAAGATGTGGAAAGGGCAAAGACTGTCCTAAACCGGTGGAACGCTCCTTGCAAGACCCAGGGAGTCTCCGAGGATGCTTCGTGAAGGGTGCAGGTATCATCGTTTACATTGGGATACCCATGTGATAACATTAACGAGTAGTAGCGTATTTCCGCTACTATTAGGCCCGGCGCTAGGATTCTTCGACCCTCCGACGAGTTTCTTGGCAGCGGGGGATATGCATGATTTCAGGAGGTGCGTGACATGGCTTTGCCTGTCGAAGAAAAACGAGTAATCATAGAGAAATACAGAATCCACCAGCAGGATACGGGTTCACCCGAAGTTCAGATTGCCATACTTACTGAAAGGATAAATGGCTTGACTGAGCATTTGAAGGAGCACAAAAAAGACCACCATTCCCGAAGAGGTTTGCTAAAAATGGTGGGTCAGAGACGTAATCTTCTTAACTACTTAAGAGACAAAGATATTGAGAGATACAGGGCGATTGTGGAAAAACTAGGTCTCAGGAAGTAGTAGTTGAATTTGAGGAGGATCGATTAAACATGGAATACCACTGCCTGGATATGAGTCTGGGCGGCAGGAGACTATCGCTTGAAGTCGGGAAGGTCGCCAAACAAGCTAACGGTTCGGTGTTAGTTCGATATGGCGATACCGTAGTACTAGTGACAGCATGCATGTCTCGGGAACCCCGTGAGGGGATTGATTTTTTTCCATTGATTGTGGACTACGAAGAAAGGCTTTATGCCGTGGGAAAAATCCCCGGCGGCTGGATAAAGCGGGAAGGGAGGCCTTCAGAGGTTGCGACTATCTCTGCACGGATGATAGACAGGCCTCTTAGGCCTTTGTTCCCCGAGGGATTCAGACACGATGTTCAGGTAGTCTGTACAGTGTTATCAGTGGAGCAAGACAATGACCCGGACATAACTGCACTCATTGGGGCTTCTTGTGCTTTGGCTATTTCTGATATTCCATTCAGGGAGCCTGTAGGCGGAGTGAAAGTAGGCAGGGTTAACGGTGAATTTGTGGTTTGCCCTACTCTTTCCCAAGCAGAAGCCAGCGATCTTAATCTAACGATAGCCGGTAGCAAAGACGCTATTCTCATGGTGGAAGCCGGCGCGAATGAGGTTTCGGAAGAGGCTATCTTAGATGCCATCTCCTTCGGCCACAAGTCGGTTATTGAAATTGTCCAGCTTATTGAGGAATTAGTGTCCAGGTGCGGAAAGCCCAAGCGTGAAGTCGCCTTCTATGCACCTCATGAAGATGTTACCACTAAAGTAAGAGAGCTCGCAACAGAAGATGTCTCTTCCGCTCTCCGAATCGTAGACAAGCTTACTCGCGAAGAGCGACTGGAGAATATCGAAGAGGAGGTTCTTCAGAAACTCATGGATGACGACTCAGGAGAAGCCCCTGCTTCTCTTGGGATAGATGTATCGACTGTTCTTAAGGCAGTGACCAAAGAGCAGTTGAGGAAGATGGTTAGTGAAGAATCCGTTCGTATTGACGGACGTAAGTGCGAAGAGATCCGTCAAATCTCGTGTGAGGTCGGCCTTCTCCCCAGGGTTCACGGTACAGGGCTTTTCACACGCGGCCAAACCCAGGTCCTTACCAATGCCACCCTGGGCGCTATTGGCGATGAGCAGCTTCTGGACGGGCTTGGTGACGAAGAATCAAAACGATTCATGCACCACTACAATTTTCCTCCCTACAGTGTAGGCGAGGTGCGTCCGATAAGAGGGCCGGGCAGGCGAGAGATAGGCCACGGCTCCCTTGCTGAGAGAGCCCTTGCGCCTGTGATACCTGACGAGGTGGAATTCCCTTATACCGTCAGACTGGTTTCTGAGGTGCTGGAATCCAACGGCTCCACTTCTCAGGCGAGCGTGTGCGGTTCCACCCTTGCTTTGATGGATGCAGGGGTCCCGATCAAACGGCCGGTGGCCGGGATAGCCATGGGCCTCATCAAGGAAAATGATAAGGTTGCTATCCTCTCTGACATCATGGGAATTGAAGATGCCCTCGGCGACATGGACTTTAAGGTCGCAGGCACTGAAAAGGGAATAACAGCCCTGCAAATGGACATCAAGATTCACGGGATTACCGGTGAAATCATGGGGAAAGCCTTGGAGCAGGCGAAAGACGGAAGAATGTTCATCCTCGGCAAGATGCAGGAAGCAATATCCAAACCGCGGGAGGAGCTTTCGCCGTACGCCCCGCGGATTATCACCATGAGCATTGATCCTGACAAAATCCGTGATGTAATCGGGCCCGGAGGTAAGGTAATAAGACACATCATTGATGAGACCGGTGTGAAGATTGATATTGAGGATGACGGAAGAGTATTCATAGCATCCCAGGATGGGGAAGCCGGTGAAAAGGCCAAGAAGATGATAGAAGACCTTACCGCAGATGTGGAGGTAGGTCGGATATATACCGGTACAGTCACAAGGACCACGAGCTTCGGAGCATTTGTGGAAATCCTTCCTGGAAAAGAAGGGCTTGTCCACATTTCCCAGCTTGCTCACACGCGTGTCGGCAAGGTAGAAGACGTGGTGGAAGTAGGGGATTCAGTTATGGTTAAGGTAACGGAGATTGACGCAATGGGCAGGATCAACCTATCTCGCAAGGACGCTCTTCCGAGAGAGAATGACTCCCATGAACACTCAGACAGCGGACAGGCGCGAAAACGTTCCAATTTCTCAAGATACCGTCGCAGGTAAACCGGATCAACAAGGAAATCACGTATAGCATGTAAGACGATGAAGCCTGGCCGAGGAGTACATGATATGCTCCTGTGGCGGGCTTTTTCATTTGACGAGTTGCTCGGTGGGTTGCAGGGATTCCAGGGTAAATTGGAGAAAGATGATGCAGCAATCTCAAGGAGGCGCTGACATGAATATATCGACTGTGGCCGTGATTGGCGCCGGACAAATGGGGTCCGGAATAGCGCAAGTAGCGGCTTTGTCCGGCACACGCGTGATTATGCATGACCTAAACTATGAACTCGCTGAGCGGGGACTAAGTCAGATTCGGAAGGCACTTGCCAGGTCAGTGGAAAAAGGACGAATAAGCCGTGAGGACAGCGAGGCAGCTTTGTCCCGAATCTGCGTTGGAAGAGAACTGTCCCATGCCTGTGATGCTGATATGGCTATCGAGGCAGTGGTCGAAGCAGTTGACGTGAAGCTTCGCGTCATGGAACAGCTTGATTCAATCATGAAGCCTGATGCAATTATAGCATCTAATACTTCTTCCATATCCATTACCCGGCTTGCGGCTGCCACCGGCCGTCCCGACAAAGTCATCGGAATGCATTTTTTCAATCCGGTTCCCGTAATGAAGCTGGTGGAAGTAATAACAGGCTATGATACTTCACGAGAGACTCAAGAGGCTACCTGCTCCCTGGCGGAGAAATTCGGGAAAACCCCGGTTATTGTTAAGGATTCGCCCGGGTTTGTCGCAAACAGGCTTCTGATCCCCATGATTAATGAAGCGGTATACTGTCTCATGGAGAACACTGCATCCATGGAGGATATTGACAAAGTATCATGTCTCGGCATGAATCATCCCATAGGGCCGTTAGCGCTTGCCGATTTAATCGGCCTTGATGTGTGCCTTGCAATCATGGAGGTGCTTCACGAGAGTCTCGGGGACCCGAAATATAGGCCGTGCCCGTTACTCAGGAAAATGGTGGAATCAGGGCGCCTGGGCAGAAAGACCGGCCGAGGCTTTTATGACTACTGAAGGACTGAGGAACTATGAGAAGAAGTGATAAGCCACGTCTGACAAACGAGCAGTTGGAGGTCATCTTAAACTCCACTCATGACGGAATGGTAGCTGTCAATGCGTCCGGCGTTATCACAGTATTTAATGCTGCTGCAGGCAGGCTCATGGGTGTTGATCCTGAAGACATGGTAGGCCAAGTTGCAGAGGAGGTTATACCCAACACAAGGCTGCATATTGTGCTAAAGACAGGTGAGGCGGAACTCAATCAGAAGCAGGTGTTGGAAGACGTCACAATTATTTGCAACAGGATGCCTGTGCGAGATAGTAATGGAACCATGATCGGCACAGTATCTGTTTTCCGGGATATTACAGACATAATATCATTGGCTGAGGAGATAACGAACCTCAAACATATTCAAGGATTGCTCGAAGCCATAATAAACTCCACGGAAGACGCTATCTCCGTCGTGGATGAGAACGGCCTTGGAATTCTAATCAATCCTGCGTACACCAGACTGACCGGGTTCGTTGAGGACGATGTCATAGGAAAGCCTGCCACCATAGACATTGCTGAAGGTGAGAGTGTTCACATGAAGGTTTTGCGCACCGGCCTTCCTATACGCGGCGCGAAACTCAGAGTGGGGCCCGGGCGACGCGAGGTAATGGTTCATGCTGCGCCAATTTTCGTTGACGAAGAACTCAGAGGCAGTGTAGCAGCTATTCATGATTTAACGGATATACGTAGGTTGACCGAAGAACTTGACAGCGCAAGGCGCCTTCTTAGAACTCTTCAGGCAAAGTACACCTTCGACGACATAATCGCAGTCAGCAAGGGTATGGCTTTAGCTGTAGAGCAGGCGAAGCGTGTATCGTCCACACCTGCTACAGTGCTGCTCCGGGGAGAGAGCGGCACGGGAAAAGAGTTGTTCGCTCACGCTATTCACAATGCCAGTCTGAGACGGCAGAAGCAATTTGTTCGTGTCAATTGTACAGCGATTTCCAGCACGCTGTTTGAGGCTGAGCTGTTTGGGTATGAAGACGGAGCTTTTACAGGGGCGAAAAGAGGGGGCAAGCGTGGCTTATTTGAGGAGGCAGCGGGTGGTGCCATCTTCCTCGATGAAATCGGGGAGTTGCCTTTATCTCTCCAAGCAAAGCTCCTCCGGATACTGCATGAAAAGGAGATTGTCAGGGTCGGAGGGACACGGGCAATACCTGTTGATGTGCGGATTATCGCAGCTACCAACAGCGACTTGGAGAAGGCTGTAAAAGAAGGAAGGCTGCGCGAAGACCTTTACTATCGACTTAATGTAGTTCCGATATTCATACCTCCGCTTAGGGAGAGACTGGAAGACCTGCCATTTTTGTGTCAAGCCCTAATACGTAGGTTCAACCAGGCATACGGACGCAACGTGACTCGGATATCCGGTGATGCCATAGAGGCTTTGTGCGCGTACGATTGGCCTGGAAACGTTCGAGAGCTTGAGAATGTCCTGAGCAGGGCAATGATAAACATGTATTACACTGATGTGGAAATATTGCCTCAGCATCTGCCTGCATTGGATCGACTGGGTTCACGCCCTGCACCTACCCAGAGGCTTCAAGGGTCGCAGGAAAAGGATGCAGTCAGAAAACTGGAGGAAACAGTGAAAGACGCTGAAGTGAAAGCGATTCAGAGCGCGCTGGAAGCCGCAAGCGGGAACAAGCGAAGAGCCTCTGAAATCCTGGGTATCAGCATAAGGAGTCTTTACTACAAGATTAACCGCTACAACATTATATGCTAATGAGGCAATGCAATATGTTGCACGGTCTTTCTCTCTTCTGTGCAATATGTTGCATCGTATTCTCACAAACCATGCAAAATATCGCAATTACTTGCTGACCTATTAGTGACTTTCTTTCAAGAATCCACTATGCCGTGCTCCAAAGCTGTTCAGGGCTGTTTCAACGGGTCTGGCATCGAACTTGCATAAGTATACTCTTGTCAGGGTGTAAGCAGACGACCATAGATCCTAAGTGTGTCGGTTCCAGAATCAGGCGACTTACAGACTGTGGGGTGGTCAGCTATGCAAGTTCTTGTTGTGAACCCTGGTTCTACCACAACCAAACTGGCAATCTATTCCCCCTCAGGCTCTCTGGCAGAAAAAACTATTACCCACAAGACGAAGATGCTAAATGCTTTTCCCGATGTGCCTTCTCAACTTGCGGCAAGACTCGACGATGTAACGTCAGCGCTCAAGGAAGCAGGGACAAATCTTGGCTGTATCAATGCCGTAGTGGCGAGGGGCGGGCTTATCCGTCCTATTGAGCCTGGGATATACCGGGTGAACCCACAAATGTTGGAAGATCTGACAGCCCAGGTGCAAGGCCCGCATGCGTCAAATCTCGGGGGCCTTATCGCTGACGCCATTGCCGGGGAAATGGGCGTACCCGCATATGTGGTAGACCCGGTGTCGTGTGACCAATTCCATCCGCTTGCACGTCTTTCAGGCCTTCCCGAGATTCCGAGGAAGAGCTTGAGCCATGCCTTGAACATCCGTGCTACCGTGAGACTTGCATCATCCGAGTTAGGTTGTGACATCGAGACGGTGAACTATGTTGTCGCGCATCTCGGAGGAGGTATATCCATTGCGGCAGTGGAAAGAGGCCGGATTATTGATGCCAATAACGCAAATGAACAAGGCCCTTTCAGTCCGGAAAGAACCGGAGAACTGCCTGCCGGTAAAGTGGCGGAAATGGCTTTTTCAGGGAATTTCTCAAAGGACAGGCTCATAGCGAAATTTCTGGGACAGGGGGGACTTGTGGCGTATCTGGGTGTAAGTAATGCTAAAGAAATCGAAGCGCGCATTGCAGCCGGAGATGAATATGCGGGTCTGATATATGAAGGAATGGCATATCAGATTGCCAAGGAAATCGGGGCTATGGCATCAGTCTTGTCAGGAGATGTGAAAGCTATCCT
>JAPXLY010000033.1:0-15030 GCA_033809295.1 Bacillota bacterium | reverse complement strand
GTATGGACTATACGACTGCCCCGTACGGTCTCTTAGGTTTCGCAGATTTCATGAAAGATGCAGGTTACATAAGCCGCGTCCCCGGCGATCTCAGTGAAATCGCCTGGGAGAACCTGCTCGCATTCGTAGGAAGCAGGGCAGGCGCGCCATCGCCCATTGAGGAACTCCAGTATCGTCAGTAATGGGTTAGACCACGGCGAACCACGATAGATCACGGCAAGTCGGGAGATCTGTAACGGGATTGACCGCGGTAAACCATGACGGATCACCGTAGATCGAGAAGATCGAGGTGGATCGCTGCGGATCACGGCGCAACCGTGAACTGTAACATCGTAGCCGTGCTTATTTGCCGGGTTGTCGGCAACCGGTGTAGCTAGATATGGACAAAGCAATTGATGATGCCCTGGAAATCAGTGATGCGTTACATGTTTGGACTAACAACATGCAGGCGCCGTTGGCCGGCAACCCGTCCAGGACCAGGGCGAGACAGGCGTACCTGACAAGACAGTGAAGGATTCATAACACGCATAACACTCCGGACAGATGCCGCAGACGGGCTATGGACGGCGCGGGACCATACTGAAATATGCAATAAAGGTGACCGATTTATGAAGAGCATTAACGTGACAAAACGTTTCCGGGCACCGTTTCTCACTCGAACCACCAGACAAATAATATTCGTTATTGCGTTAGCCTCCACATGGGAGCTAATCGCTTGCACCGGCCATTTGCCTCCCCTCCTCTTCCCCCGGTTCAGTCACGTGATCCAAGCCCTGATAAAGGAGACTCTTAGTGGTGAGGTACTAGGCAGAACATGGTTTTCCCTGAACCTTGTGGCATGGGGCCTCAGCCTTGCCACAGCTTCTGCGGTCTTGGCTACCGCCCTCGCCATGTGCTCGCCTCTGGCGTCAGAATGTATGGAAACTCTCATGGCTATCCTCCACCCGTTACCCGGCATAGCCATCCTCCCTATCGTCATCTTGTGGCTGGGAACCGGCAGGAGATCCATCTTGGCAGTTATTTGGTTTGCAGCAGTATGGCCGCTAATCGCGAATCTCCATACCGGCTTGCGCTCCGTGCCCATAACTCAAATAGAAGCAGGGAGAAACCTGGGCCTCCGAGGAGTCCGCCTGGTAAGGACTGTCCTTATTCCCGGAGCCTTTCCATATATTCTGTCCGGCCTTAGAGTCGCCTGGGCTCGCGCCTGGCAAGCTTTGGTCGCATCAGAAATGGTCTTCGGCGCATCCGGCGGTGAAGGAGGCCTCGGCTGGTTCATATACAAAAGGAGATTCTTCATGGAAGTGCCTGGGGTTTTCGCAGGGATGATTGTAATAGTCCTCATTGGCCTGATTGTAGAAAGAGTATGTTTCGAGCAAATTGAAATCCGCACAGTCAGGCGCTGGGGAATGACTCTGGAGTGACGGGAGGACGAAACACAAGAGGAGGATGGGACACGATGAAGCACGCGCTTATCATATCAAGACTGACAAAACACTTCTCAATTCAAGAACGCAGCCTCATTGCCTTGCAGGATATCGACTTACTTGTGACAGAAGGCGAATTCATCACAATCATAGGCCCTTCGGGCTGCGGCAAATCCACTCTTCTTCGGTGCATAGCAGGATTTGAACCACCAACTAAAGGATTCGTTCAAGTGGGAGGACAGGAAGTATGCCGCCCGGGCATAGACAGAATGATGGTCTTTCAAGGCCTTGATCAACTTTTCCCCTGGCTTTCTGCCTTAGAGAACGTAGCTTTTGCTCTCCGCGTCACCCGAACCGCGCGCGGCACGGCAAGGAGCCGCGCTCTGGCCCGGGACTACATAAACCTTGTGGGCCTCAGAGGATATGAAGACTTCTATCCTCACCAGCTTTCCGGGGGGATGAAACAGCGAGTGGCGATAGCCCGCGCGCTCTCGGTTCAACCGAAAATTCTGCTTATGGATGAACCTTTCGGAAGTCTTGACGCATTCACCAGGAAGGCACTGCAGGAAGAGCTGACTTCCATCTGGCAAAAAACCGGGGTGACCGTGCTGTTTGTGACCCACAATATTGAGGAAGCAATCGTCCAGGGGGATCGAATCATAGCCATGTCTCCGCAGCCGGGAAGAATCCTGTCTGTAATCGATAATTCTATCTTGAGACCGCGCACTCCGGACTCACCGGAATTCGCTGATATTTGGGACGCTCTTCACCGTCTCCTGGGAATACAGAAAAGCCCCGCCGGAGGAGTCTTGCGGGCGCCACAGAGGGCTGCTAATGTCGAAGAAATCGAAACCCCTCACCTAGTGGCAACATGATGCATGTAGAAAATGGCGGAGGAGGTGGGATTCGAACCCACGAGGGCCATGAAGACCCTGGCGATTTTCAAGACCGCTCCCTTCATCCGCTCGGGCACTCCTCCGCATTGCGCCGGGTAACACCGGCTAAACCCAGATAAATACCGCATGAACCCAGCATCGTAATTATAGCACCTGCCCATTCAGCAGGCAAGTGCCCGCCTGCCTACTCACTCGCAGGACTCAGCTACTATTTCGAGTACTTTTTCCCGTGAGGCAACGAGGTGGCCTGCAGACTGCGCAGACTCCCTGCGCCCCCTCCCTGGCTCAAGAGCCTGGGAAACCAAGAGACCGCTATTTCACTTCGATACGCTTAAGGCCTCCCATATATGGCCTCAGCGCCTCAGGGATGACTACCGATCCGTCTGCTTCCTGGTAATTCTCGAGGATTGCTGCAATAGTGCGGCCCACTGCAACACCTGACCCGTTCAGCGTATGGACATACTCAGGTTTCGCCCCCGGTTCAGGCCTGTAACGAATGTTGGCCCGCCTTGCCTGGAAGTCCTCAAAGTTGCTGCAGGAAGATATCTCAACATATCTACCGTAGCTTGGCATCCAGACCTCAGGGTCATACTTCTTGGCTGCAGCAAAGCCCACATCCCCTGTACACATCATGACAACTCGATAAGGCAGCCCAAGGCGCTTTAGCACCTCCTCAGCATTGCCCACCAGCTTCTCCAGCTCATCATAGGACGTCCCGGGCTTTACGAATTTCACCAATTCCACCTTATCGAATTGGTGTTGCCTGATAAGCCCCCTGGTGTCCCTGCCTGCAGAGCCCGCTTCCGCCCTGAAGCAGGCAGTATATGCCACATGGTATATGGGAAGATCGTCATGACTTAGGATCTCGTCTCTATAGAGATTGGTGACCGGCACCTCGGCCGTAGGAGTCAAGTAATAATCCGTGCCCTCACAATGGAACATATCCTCAGCAAACTTCGGCAACTGGCCTGTGCCAATCATGCTCTCAGTATTAACGAGGACCGGAGGATAGATCTCGGTATAGCCATGCTCACCGGTGTGAAGATCTATCATGAACGCCACAAGTGCCCTGGAAAGACGAGCGCCGGCGCCTCGAAGAACAGTGAACCTGGCGCCTGATATCTTAGCAGCCCTCTCAAAATCTAAGATACCGAGATTGACCCCGATGTCCCAGTGGGCTTTCGGCTCAAAGTCAAAGACTGTCGGATCTTTCCACCGTCTGACTTCTACGTTTTCAGATTCATCCTTGCCGTAAGGCACTGATTCGTGGGGAATATTCGGTATCGAGAGAAGAATATCCCATATCTTCCTCTCCATCTGACGGATGGCATCATCCATCTCCTTGATCCGTTCCCCGACTTCCCGCATCTCAAGGACTGCGCCTCTGGTTTCCCGGCCTTCCCTCTTCATTGCTGCAATCTCGCCTGAAACCTCGTTGCGTCGCTGCTTCAGCTTCTCCACTTCATAGACAAGCTTCCTTCGTTCTTCGTCATTAAGGAGCAGCATATCGACTACACTGTTATCCTCACCACGCCTGGTAAGGCTATCTTTGATAAGTCTGGGATCCTCTCTGATCGTCTTAATGTCCAGCATATATACCCCTCCATTACCCTTAAGGATTACCCATCCGTAATGAGTATAATCATATGAAAAAGCCCCTCGTCCCTCAACCACCGGGACGAGAGGCTTAACCTCCCGCGTTGCCACCCTATTTGGCCCAAGTCATGCTGCCCCGGATATCTCCGCCCACGTGAACCCGGTCTGCCTTCCCTGTTATTAGCTAACAGGCGGCAGGTGCATACCGGCAGAAGGCGGGTGCGTATCGCAAAAGAGCATACTGGATCTTAGGCCCGCTCAAGTGTACGTTAACGGGTACTCCCGGCTAGGCTTACTTGGCGCAAGTGCCGCCTTTCAACCCGCAGCTCAAAGGTGGATTCAGCTTGGATGCGCACCGGTTCTCACCATGCCCGGCTCTCTTTAGCGCCAAAACCATAGCTTACTCGTCCTTATCATCGCAAATATATCCTCTTTTTGAGTTTGCGCCCATTATACCATCAGACGCATCCCAACTCAACACCCGAGGAGACTATTTGTTGACAGCCTAACCCATTGCCTCACGGGCCAGGAGTCTATTCCAGTTGCGATCCACGTCTTCCTGGATCTCCTCAAGCATAGCCTCATTCCCGGGAGCAAACAGGTGACGGAATCTCCCCTGCTTCTCCAGCCATTCCCTTACCGGCCTCTTGTTCCTGGGCTTGTGATTCACTGTAACCACACCGCCCTCTATTTCATAGAGCGGCCAGAAACAAGTAGCTACTGCCAGACGCATTATGTCTATGGTCTCAGCAGGGTCGAAGCGCCATCCCAGTCTACAAGGCGTCAGCACGTTGATAAACGCCGGCCCTTCGACTGCCAGGGCCTTCTCCACCTTCCTGGTGAAGTCCTTCCAGTTGCTAGGCGCTGCCTGGGCTGCATACGGAATGTGGTGTGCAGCCATTATCTCGGTAAGGTCCTTCCGGATCTGCCTCTTACCGCTGGGAATAGCGGATCCTGCAGGGCTGGTCGTAGTCGACGCGCCTTTCGGAGTTGCGCTGGAACGCTGTATGCCTGTATTCATATACGCCTGGTTGTCGTAGCAAATATAGACCATGTCATGTCCCCGCTCCATAGCGCCGGACAACGACTGAAGTCCGATGTCATATGTGCCGCCGTCGCCACCTAAGGCTATAAACTGGATGTCCCTGGTTACCTTACCCTTCTTTTTCAGTGCCCTGTAAGCGGTTTCTACACCGCTGACAGTAGCCGCCGAGTTCTCAAACGCGTTATGGATGAATGGTACATTCCACGCTGTATATGGGTAGATTGTCGTGGTAACTTCAAGACAGCCGGTAGCGCATCCAACCACAACATCTGTGTTGACCGCCATTAACGCCTGCCTGATGGCGATAGGGGCGGCGCAGCCTGCGCATGCGCGATGTCCGCCGCACAGGAGTTCTTCCTTCATTGCGAGTTCCTTCAGACTTGCCATATATGCCGCCTCCTATTCCCTGACTCCGAGGTATGTCACAGGCTCTGCTATCTTACCTGTCTTAGCGATTTCCATAAGGTCATCATATACCCCGGCTATCTGTTCCAGATTAATGTCTCGCCCTCCGAGACCGTAAATGTAGTTCACCATATTCACCCTTGGGCCGGGTAAATCATACATCGCAGCGCGAAGATCGATGTACAGCGGGCCTCCCATCAGAGACAAACTGTCAGCTCGATCAAGAACGGCTATAGCTTTCAAACCGGACAGAGCTTCAGCAATTTCCTTGTGCGGGAATGGCCTGAAAAGACGAATCTTAAGGAGTCCGACCTTAAGGCCTTTTTCTCTCAGCTCATCTACCACTGTTTTGCCGGTCCCTGCTGCAGAGTTGATGACTACAATCGCAACTTCCGCGTCGTCCAGCCGGTATGCATCGAACAACTTGTATTCTCTGCCTGAAATCTCCTTAAACTCCTCGGCCACCTGGAGCACAACGTCTTGCACCCTGGTATGGGCATCCGCAAGCTGGCGACGATGCTCAAAGTACCAGTCGGAGAAGTCCAAGGCGCCCACAGTGATGGGGTTTTCTACATCCAAGAGATAATGCCGAGGTTCATACTCACCGACAAACTTCTTCACCACATCGTCCGGAAGAAGCTCAGCGTTACCCATTCCATGGCTGACAATGAAACCGTCCATCGTCACCATGGCAGGCAGAAGCACATCTGGATGCTCCGCAATACGTATGGCCTGAATAAGGTTATCATAAGCTTCTTGAGCATCTTCTGAGTATATCTGTATCCATCCTGAATCCCGCGCCCCCATTGTGTCACTGTGATCACAATGGATATTAATCGGGGCTGACAGCGCTCTGTTCACAATAGGAGCTACTATCGGGAGTTTAAGCCCGGCAGCGATATATAGCATCTCCCACATAAGGGCAAGACCCTGTGAAGATGTAGCAGTCATCGCCCTGGCGCCTGCGGCTGACGCGCCAATTGTCGCACTCATCGCAGAATGCTCGCTCTCAACGGTAACAAATTCTGTATCAACCTTGCCGTCTGATACAGAATCCGCAAAGATCTGGACGATTTCAGTCGCCGGGGTAATTGGGTAGGCTGCCACGACATCAGGATTAATCTGGCGCATAGCCTCTGCTACCGCTTCATTACCGGTAATCGCAACTCTCTTATTCACCTGCACCAGCCTCCCCGTTCTCTCCTGTATCCATCACCATCTCTATACACTTCCTGGGACACTCATGAGCGCATATCCCACAGCCCTTGCAGTGTTTGTAGTCAATTCCGGACATCTTTCCTTCTTTCACAAGGATTGACGAGTCCGGACAGAAAACCCAGCAAATCATGCAATGACTGCACTTCTCTTCATTCCAGACAGGCTTATATGTTCTCCAGTCTCCGGTTTCATACTCCTTAGCGTTTCCGGCTTCAAGGATCAGCCCGCCCATGGGAACATCTTTCCATCCCTTTTCTGCGGCACTCATTCCTCCCCTTGCACCTCCTGGTAAGCCCTTTCAATAGCTTGGATGTTCTTCTCGACTATATCAGGGCGGAACTTGGCTTCAAGCCTCTCCCTGGTATTCCTCACGAACTCATCAATTGTCAACAGACCGGTCGTTCTGATGAGAGCTCCCATCATTGGGGTATTAGGAATATCCCTTCCCATAGTCTCCATTGATATCTGTGTTGCATCGAGCGTATAAACCTTGCCACCGGTTAAGCCCAATTGTTCTCTCATCTCTCCGGGTGATAGGTTGGTATTAATAATGTACAATCCATCTTCCGGCACTCCTGCAGTTACGTCTGCTTTACCGATCAATGTAGCATCAAGAACTACAACCATCGCAGGATTTGCCACCTGACAATGCAGCCTGATAGGCTCCTCACTAATGCGGTTGAATGCAAGCACCGGTGCGCCCATCCGCTCAGGACCATACTCAGGGAATGCCTGAATATACTTACCTGAAGCGGAAACTGCTTCACCCAGTAGGATGGCTGCAGTTTTCGCGCCCTGGCCGCCTCTTCCGTGCCAGCGAATCTCTAGAAGTTCTGCCATAGCCTGTCCCCCTCACATGTGCTTCGAAATCTTTACTATCCAACCTTCAGTATATTCCCACTCATCTGAAGGCACATTTAAATACACACATAAGTTATTCTAGCATATCCGGTGTATTAATGCACCTCCAACTTTCTAAGTTCACTGTGCACAGACATTTTTTGGGTTTACTTTGCATTTGGTGTATGTTATCATAACAATTGGGTTTTCACTGGTGATTATCGGTTATGTTTGTTTCTTAATAAGAGTATCCTTTGCCTTCTTATGCAGCTTCATGAAACGGCAGGTGAAGAGCCACGAGCAACGGTATTGAAATCGGCCGGGCTTCCCTTCTCAAACCTAAGACCGTCAGTCCTACAGCAGATATCCGTGCAATCGCCGGTATTCTGGCAGAACATAAGGTAGCCTACGTCGTATCACCTGATAACATACTCCTTGGCGCCATTCATAAAGATTCTCTCAATCTTACACCCGACTTCATAACTGAATCAACTGAACGCGGTACAAGAGCTGAAGAGCTAATGACCCCGAAAGAAAGCATTCCCTGCATTCCTCCGGACACCCACCTGGATACCGCGATATCTGTTTTTCTCGAGACAGACCTCAAAGAGCTCCCGGTGCTTCAGAATGACCGCTTGGTCGGCGTCTTGCCTCTGCATTCGGTACTGAAAGGAGTGACTGAGGCCTTGGCCTCAGTGAAACACCAAGAGGAACACGAGAAACGCTCCAGTATGATTCTTCAATCCATAAATGAAGGCCTTATCATGATAGACAAGAATCTGATAATCCGGGAGTATAACCGCGCTGCTGAAGAACTCCTCGGCGCAAAAGCCTCTGAGAGAATAGGAAGTAAGGCCGTGGTTGTGACAAGAGGCGGATCGCCGGTATTCGAGGTTATGAAGACAGGAAAACCACGCTTTAACGTAATGAGTCCGCTGGCGGATGGACGCATATTCTCTGTGAACTACGTCCCTATGCTGGAGAACGGTAACGTAGTAGGTGTGATTCAGACGTTCCAGGATATTACCGGGCAAGAAGAAATGCGTGCTCAGCTCCTGTCCTCCAGGGATGAATTGGACCGCGCCTTCGCTTTGACCCTGCCGAATTCCAGAGTTGAGCATAAACTGAAGAATACGCCGGAATACAGAGATATTTATGATCCTGACAGCGGACAGATCACAATCACTGAGGTTATTATCGACGGAGGTTACAAACACGTAGTAAACGCCCTCAAAGTGCTTGCAGATCTTAACAACAAGGGTATTATGTCACTCCTTGGAGTCAGTAAGGACGTGTTAGTCCAGAGCATCATTTTTCACGACCTGGGCAAATCCCAACCCCAATTCGAGATCGGACAGATTGTGGATCCCCTGGAAGAGTTTGAAGAAAGCTGTGCCCATGCTGAAAGGAGCGCAGACATAGCAGCTCACTTCTATCACCGCGAAGATGACGTCATCTGGTTAGTCAAGTACCATCATCATCCGGAAAGTCAACTTCCGGCTGATTTCCCTAACCACCTAAGGCCTATGCTGCGCCTTTTGAAACTGGTAGACGGACTATCTGCATCGCTCACACGTCGTAATGGTAAAATAAGGCTGGAAGTAGACGGAACGAAAGTCTATATTTACGAACGGAATCCTCATCCTGATTTCGACAAATCAAGAGCTGTGGATCTCTTCACAGGACATATAAGACAAATACCTGACTACCCTGATGCCACAGGATAGTCAGGTATTGCGACGTTAAGTAGTTGTTCCTATACTAATTCGGGATACAGTGGGAAGCGTTTAGTCATATTCTCCACTTTGCGCTTAGCGCTTTCCAGGACGCTTTCATCATCAGGGTTATCCAGGACATCCGCAATAATCCCTGATATTTCAAGCATTTCGGCTTCTTTCATACCTCTTGTTGTCACGGCAGGAGTCCCCATTCTGAGTCCACTGGTTATGAAGGGCTTCTCAGGATCAAACGGGATTGTGTTCTTGTTTACAGTAATTGCGCAGCTATCAAGGAGCCTTTCAGCCTTCAGCCCGGTCAATCCGTGCTCCCTGACGCTTACCAACATCAAGTGGTTGTCGGTGCCTCCTGAGATGATTCGAAAACCGCGGTTCATCAGTGCCTCAGCCAAGACTTTCGCATTCTTCACTACCTGTGCCTGGTAGGCTTTGAACTTAGGGGAAGCAGCTTCTTTAAGAGCCACAGCCTTGCCTGCAATCACGTGCATCAGAGGTCCTCCCTGAGTCCCCGGGAACACAGCTTGATCAATCTTCTTCGCAAACTGCTCCTTGCACAAGATTAAACCGCCTCGCGGGCCGCGGAGCGTCTTATGAGTTGTAGTGGTAACAAACTCAGCGTAAGGAACAGGATTAGGGTGTGCGCCTGTCGCCACAAGGCCTGCAATATGCGCCATATCCACCATTACGAGGGCGCCGACTTCATCGGCAATCCGGCGGATTCCCGCAAAATCAATGATCCGGGGATACGCACTGGCGCCTGCCACAATCATCTTTGGCTTGTGCTCTCTGGCAAGGTTCAGAAGGGCATCATAGTCAATGGTTTCCGTCTCTTTAGTAACTCCATAGGGAATGAAATTGAAGTACTTCCCCGACAGGTTTATCGGGTGTCCATGGGTAAGATGCCCGCCATGGGACAGATCCATTCCGAGGACGGTATCCCCAGGCGTGAGCATAGCAAAATAGACAGCCGTATTCGCTTGCGCCCCTGAGTGAGGCTGGACATTGGCATGGTCTGCACCGAACAGAGCTTTCGCTCTCTCAATCGCAAGGCTCTCAACAACATCGACAAACTCGCATCCGCCATAATAGCGCTTACCGGGATAGCCTTCTGCATACTTGTTGGTTGCAGTTGACCCCTGGGCCTCCATAACTGCCCTACTGGTAAAGTTCTCAGAGGCTATCAACTCAATGTTACCCCTCTGACGTTCCGTTTCAGCCTGCAACGCGTCAGCAACTTCCGGGTCAATGGCTCTGACAAGATTGTACACCGACTATGCCCTCCCCTTAGAATTAATAATCCAAGGGCTTAACGATTAGTCTACCAGCCCCTGGTTTGCAGTCTCTCCTCATCCGTGAGAGTGGCTGCTGCCATTCCCTCCATTGGTTTCCCAAGGCCTCTGGATACCCTCAAAAGGACATCAGGCTTGTCAAAGTTGGCTGCAGCCTCAACAATTGCTCCGGCTCTTGCCGGCGGATCATCAGACTTGAATATCCCTGATCCGACGAATACTCCTTCTGCGCCCAACTGCATCATAAGTGCTGCGTCCGCCGGAGTGGCAACCCCGCCTGCAGCGAAATTCACCACAGGGAGCCTGCCCTCTTTGGCTACCCACGTGACCAATTCGTATGGGGCTTGCATATCCCTGGCTTCTGCCATGAGTTCATCTTCGCGCATCCCTGCCAGCCTTCGAATCTCGCTCCGTACGCGCCTCATATGCCGGACGGCTTCGACAATATCCCCTGTTCCCGGCTCACCCTTTGTGCGCATCATGGACGCTCCTTCCGCGATACGGCGAAGGGCTTCGCCAAGATTGCGACATCCACACACAAAAGGGACTTTGAACTGATGCTTATCTATGTGATGCTCTTCATCTGCAGGGGTTAAGACTTCGCTTTCGTCTATAAAGTCCGCTCCAAGGGCTTCCAATATTTGGGCCTCAACAAAGTGTCCTATGCGACACTTAACCATGACGGGGATTTTCACAGTTTCCATAATGGAACAGATTATGTCCGGATTGGACATCCGGGCAATCCCACCATGGGCTCTTATGTCAGCAGGCACTCTTTCCAGCGCCATTACTGCAACAGCACCGGCATCTTCCGCTATTTTCGCCTGATCCGGAGTGGTAACATCCATAATCACGCCGCCCTTGAACTTCTCCGCGACAGCCCTCTTCGCCTCAACTAATGACTGCTTCCCCATTTTTGCGGTCCCTCCATTGGAATTAGACTTCCCACCGGTATTGTACTACAGTGGGAGTGTTAAAACAAGGCAACAATTGTAGTTCTATTGTAGTTTGGGTTCATACCGGGCCTCCGAATAGACTCGAAGTCAGGCTGCCGGCAGTCTCGATAACTGCTAAAATGAACTGATACTTAGAGATCTTCGACTGCACTCCGCAATCTTGTGAGAGCCTCCTCGAGGATAGAACGGCGGCACCCAATATTCATTCTGACAAAGCCTTCTCCACCGCTCCCAAAGGAATAACCCTGGTTAACCCAAAGCCTGGCCTTGTCAAACATGAACTGTTCCAAACCTTCATTATCCATACCGAGTCTCCTGCAATCCAACCAGGCCAAGTAGGTGCCTTCTCCTTCAATGCACTCAATCTGCGGAATTTCTTCTTTCAAATACTCTGATACCAGCCGCCGATTACCCTGTAAGTAATCAAGGAGCGCATCCAACCATTTGTCTCCCAGAGTATATGCAGTTTCAGCTCCTATGCTTCCGAAAATCGTAGCCTGGTTCGGCAGAATGGAACTTCTAAACTCGCTCCGGATATCCGAATCCGGTATTACCAGATACGCTGTTTTCAACCCGGCAAGATTAAAGGTCTTGCTGGGAGAAATGCATGTAATCGTTTTCTCTTGGAATTCATCACAAACAGAAGCTAAGGGGATATGCTTGTACTCCTTGTAGATCAGATCAGAATGGATGTCGTCTGAAATCATGACAACTCCGTGTTCGGCACAAATATTGCCTAACATGATCAGCTCATCCCTGGTCCAAACCCTGCCTACAGGATTATGGGGACTACACAGAATCATGGCTTTCGTCCTTGGATCCTTTGCCTTGTCTTCGAGATCAGCAAAATCCATTGTGTAACGGCCGTGTTCATATTTCAACTGATTGTTCAGCACACGGCACCCACCGGTTCTTATCGCGTTGAAGAACGGGGGATAGACAGGGGACTG
This sequence comes from Bacillota bacterium, assembly GCA_033809295.1. Taxonomy (GTDB): domain Bacteria; phylum Bacillota; class SHA-98; order UBA4971; family UBA4971; genus UBA4971. The sequence continues at coordinate 2,675 of JAPXLY010000033.1, read as the reverse complement.
AAGGATGACGTTATCTCCCGGGCGGGTGAGGATTCGAAGGATCCCTCGTATTCCCGGCATAACTCCTGGAGTGAATGCTATCCATTCTCGCTCTATGGCCCAGTTATGTCTTCGACTGACCCAGCCTGTGACTGCCTTGTAAAGGCCCACCGATTCAAGGGTGTAACCATAGATTCCGTGCCCGGCTCTTTCTACGATAGCGTCTCGCACCTCACGCGGGGACTCAAAATCCATATCCGCAACCCACATGGGAATTACGTCGTCATCCCGCATGTCCCATTTGACTGAGTTTGTACCACGACGCTCAACTGCTTTGTCGAAGTTGAAGTCAGATTTCATCAGCGGAACCTCCGTATGATATGTATCTGCTCATTTTGTGAAACACTAATTCTAATCTATACCCTGACAACGCCATTGGCAAGTAGCAAAAGCAGGCCGAATCCAGCGTCATTCCAGGGGAGTGCAAGATAGGAATCAAGAGACAATCACAGAAAATCACATATGTCTTGAATATATGTCATCTTTTGGATAGACTGACATTGTAGATGAGTTTTCGGAGGATACGGGAGTTCTGCGGATCCTATAATCAATTTTGGGAGGGTACTGACATGACCGGGTCCTTTTTTAGCATTGTATGGATGATAATAATAGTATCAAGCCTCCTCTCTCCTATGCTCGACAAAAGAAAAAGGGAACTCGCTCGAGTGAAGCTCCTCAATTCCCTGTCGCGCAAAAGAGGCTCACGAGTAATTTCAATGATACACCGGATGGAAGCCTTCAGTTTCCTCGGGATTCCTATTTCCCGTCATATTGATATTGAAGACTCAGAGCAAATTCTAAGGGCGATAAGGAGCACACCGGAAAATGTGCCTATTGATATCATACTCCATACACCCGGAGGCTTAGTGCTGGCTGCAGAGCAGATTGCAAGAGCCATAGCAGGCCATGAAGCAAAAGTCACAGTGTTTGTGCCACACTATGCAATGTCAGGCGGTACGCTCCTGGCACTTGCGGCAGATGAGATTATCATGGATGAACATGCAGTCCTAGGGCCCATAGACCCCCAGCTTGGCAACTACCCTGCAGTATCCATCTTGAGGGCTATTGAGCAAAAGGAAAAGAATTCGCTGGACGACACCACACTCATTCTGGGGGATATGGCTGCCAAAGCCATGGTGCAAGTCTATGACAGCGTCTATCAGATGCTGCAAGAGAAGTTCCCTGAGGACAGAGCCAGAGACATTGCAAGGACCTTAACGGAAGGTCGCTGGACTCATGATTATCCTATCACTTGCAGAATGCTGCGAGATATGGGGCTCGCTGTCTGCAACGAGATGCCTGGCGAGGTATACAGGCTTATGGAGCTCTACCCGCAACCTGCCCAGCGTAGGCCTTCCGTTCAGTATGTGCCTGTGCCTTTTGAGCGAAGGTCTCCGACATCTCCGCCGCGCGGAAAAGACTGATGTCAGTAATTTCCCTCAAGTAGACGGACACCATGCCAGGCCCACCAGATGCACGGTTATGTTGGAGGAAGTCGCACGGATGTTGACTTCCTCCAGTTTTTCGTCCAAGGGGTTGTAGATTTCTGCAACCCTTTCCAATTCCTGCTGGAGTTGGGACTCCAGCTCTCTGAGTTGAGCCTCTACCGACCTGAGGGTCTCCTCCGCTTGGCTAATACCACTGCCGCTCTGATGCGCCCGGCCGGCGCTTCGAACAGCAGTGCCTACCCGCGAAATCGAAGTAGCGCTTATGGACTTACGCCCAAGAAGAACTCCAAGCAATGCGGTGCCTGTGGAAATAGCGGCATCAAGCTTCTTCTGCTGAGCTTGTGAAGTCTGTCTTTCCAAAGCCTGCCGGGCTCGCCTTCGACGATCCTCAAGTGTCACCATCTTTGAGGCGTACTTCTTCCTGAGGGTTTCTATGGCCTCGTCACGACGCTCATGGCCCAAGTGCTGAAGGCGGATACGAAAGTCTCGCTCATCTTCACCGGGTTCAGACACTATTTTCAGGGTCGGACTGAAGAAGAGTTGTAGCGGCACCTCAGCCCGCAAGAACTGACTGAATAGTCTCTTCCATCTTTCGTAGCTCTTTGGGTCTGCAGCGGACTTCGGATAATCCGCAAAAACAGCTCCCTCAAGCGGCGAAGCCTCCAAATCGCCGAGATCCAGATCCAAAGGCTCAGATTCCTTCCAGTCCAGCGCAACCGGCCCTTCATGAAGGGGTGTCAAGAACACATGACGTTGAGATGCAGCCACCCCGTGCTTAGTGCCGGTATACTGCACGTCAGCCACACCTATGACAGAAGGTACATACACCAAGTCGCCTGTGACACGGCCTGTAGGCGGCAGGTAAACCTGCCGGATTGACGGTGGAAGCACCGGAGGCACTGTTCCGGCATCTCGGAACTGGGACTCGGGCACATCGACACCGGCAGTCCGTGTACGCATATCAGCCGGCGGAATATGGTCCGTTTCCCTGAAAGGCGCAACCGGACGCTTTGACGGCAGTGCAGCTATTTGGTCTCTTGTCAGCGGGCCGGCCAGGTAAGAAAGGACCCATCTGGTTTGGAGAATCAGAGCCTCATCCTCATGCACACTGTGGAGATAAAACATGCGCTTCCCGAGTCCCGCCAAGATCTGCTCTGTCCTGCGGCGGTCAAACATGCCGCCTGCTGC
>JAPXLY010000032.1:0-15079 GCA_033809295.1 Bacillota bacterium | reverse complement strand
CCCTCAGGGGCTTCCTCCCGGACCCTGCCCGCCTTGACAGTCACGAACTTCTGCTTGCCTTGAAAAATCCCCTTGAGATTAGGCATATAACCACTTACCTTCCAAAAGAACTCGCGATAAATTCGTGCGCTTCCTCAGCTTCACTCTCAGGCACCAAAACCTCTACATTGGCGGAATCGCCCATGTGTGGCACTCCGATTGCCCGCAACATTACCAGCAATCCTTCATTCTCCAGCAATTCCTTGATCATCTCACCGGTAGATCTATTAGGCGCAATATACACGACTGTCCACATTTGATGTCGCCTCCTTTTCAGGCAGAGGGGCCCCTATCATAGAATTCAGCTTCAGTTTTCCGTAGCAATTTTCCCACTATTAGACACCCATAACTCAGGAGCGACAGATAGAACTGCTGCTCCGGCAGGAGTCGCAATTCTTATGAATACCGGGATTCCCCCGGAATTGCTTTGTAGTTTCCTCTTAAGCTTCTGCAATCCCCCTTTACTGATATTATCAGCATCTATAGGAATTATCACTGCATCTTGCGAAAAAGGCAAAATAGCATTGGCTATCAGCTTGATTTCGTCTTCTCTCAGTTCGAGTCGTCCTTGGACAAGAACGATAGAATCTTCATAGATCACGGTCGACGCCTCCTCATACACCTTAGGAAACGCCACAATCTCTATTGAGCCGGTAAGGTCTTCCAGAGTAAAAAAAGCCATGGGCTGTCCTGAGGCCTTCGTAGTCACCTTGCGAAGGGATGCGATAAGACCGCCTACTGCAACCTCGTCACCGTCCCTGTACTCTGCCCGCAACCCTGCCACCTGAACACCGCAATACTGTCTCAGTTGAGCCGCCACCCCTTGAAGGGGATGGCCGGAGACATAAAGCCCCAGGAGTTCTTTCTCCATTTGGAGCAGGTCTTTGTCACTGAACTCAGGTATATCCGGCAGATCTATCTCGCTGGCTGCAAATTCGGTATCGTCAGCAAATAGGTCAAAGAATGAAGCTTGTCCTCTTTCTCTCTCCTTTTGACGACGAGAACTCATCTCCAAGGTCCTATCAAGCACAGCCAGAAGCGCTGACCTCTTGGCTCCTGTGAAGTCAAAAGCGCCACACCGTATAAGGCTCTCAATTGCCTTCTTGTTCACGTCATGGAGGTCTACTTTCTCGGCAAAGTCAGCAAAGGACCTAAACTCCCCTTTTTGCTCCCTGCCTGCAATAATCGCTGCTACCGCGTTCTTGCCCACGTTTTTCACAGCGTTCAAGCCGAATCTGATCCTGTTCCCCACAACAGTGAAATCTTCCAAGCTTTCATTTACGTCAGGCGGAAGGATTTCTATATCCATCTGACGGCATGCGTCCACGTAAAACGCTACCTTCTCACTTACTCCGGATATGCTCGTCAGTAGAGCAGCCATATACTCCCTTGGATAGTAGGTTTTCAACCACGCGGTCTGGTATGAAATCAAGGAATACGCAGCACTGTGGCTCTTGTTAAATCCGTATCCTGAGAAGAACTCCATCAGCTCGAAGACTTGCTCCGCTGTGTCCTGGCTTACTCCGCGCTTCCTGGCGCCGACTAAGAACTTCTCCCTTTGAGCAGCCAGAACTTCAGGTTTCTTCTTACCCATGGCCCGACGGAGAATGTCAGCTTCTCCAAGGGTAAAACCTGCAAGCGTACTTGCGACCTTCATGACCTGTTCCTGATAAAGCATGTTTCCATACGTTTCCTTCAAAACAGGCTCGAGGTCAGGATGAGCATACTCTATGGACATTTCGCCATGCTTCTGCCTGGCGAAATCCCGGACGCGCCCTAAGGGGCCGGGGCGGCCCAAAGCTAAGATGGCGATGATGTCTTCAAAGCATGTAGGCTTGACTTCTCTGAGAAGGCCCTGGAAAAGGCTGCTTTCCAGTTGGAACACGCCGAGCGAATCCCCGGAGCTGAGAGCTTCATACACCCTGGAGTCTTCCAGATCAATGTCGTTTATGTCTATTCTTACGCCGCGGGTACGATAGATGTTCTCAAGGGTTTTGCCTATTACCGTAAGGGTACGAAGGCCGAGAAAGTCCATTTTCAGGACGCCGAGCGCCTCTAAATCCTCCATTGAATATTGAGTTGTGACCATTGAGTCATTGCTCTTATAAAGGGGAATCCGCTCTGTCAAAGGATCCTTGGAAATCACGACCCCTGCAGCATGAGTCGATGCATGTCGAGGCATGCCTTGCAGTGCCTTCGCTGTATCAATCAGATTCTGAATCTCTTTGTCCTTTGTGTAGGCATTCTTGAATTCAGGGGATGTCTCGAGCGCCTTTTCAATGGTCATTCCAAGCTCGGCAGGGACCAACTTCGCAATTTTGTCCACGTCATTATACGGGATATCCAGAGCCCTGCCCACGTCTCTTATAGCTGCCCTGGCAGCCATTGTGCCGAAAGTAATTATTTGTGCGACGCGATCGGTTCCATATTTCTCTGTTACGTAGTCTATGACTTCTCCGCGTCTCTCGTAGCAGAAATCTACATCAATATCAGGCATAGTCACTCGCTCAGGATTGAGAAAACGCTCAAAAATAAGCCCGTACCTTATCGGGTCAATATTCGTAATACCCAGCGCATAAGAAAGGAGGCAACCGGGGGCTGATCCTCGGCCCGGCCCGACGTAAATTCCGCGCTCTCCTGCGAATCTGATGAAGTCCCAGACGATAAGGAAGTAACCTGCGTACCCCATTTCGACTATGATATCAAGTTCATAATTGAGACGCTTCTCAAGTTCTTCCGTGATTTCTCCATATCTTCGTTTAAGTCCTTCTCGGGAAAGGTGCCGGAGATATGTCTCATCAGTAAAACCTTGCGGCACCGGAAAACGTGGCACTTGAGACTTGCCGAATTCAAACTCAAAATCACACTGCTCAGCAATGACAAGTGTGTTCCGTATAGATTCCGGAATATCCGGGAATGCAGCTTTCATCTCTTCGGCGGACTTGAGGTAAAACGCGTCAGTGGGGAATTTCAGCCTGTCCCGGTCTCCTACTGTTTTCCCTGTCTGAATGCAAAGAAGCACATCATGGATCTTGGCATCTTCCCGGAAAATGTAATGGACATCGTTAGTGGCGACAAGGGGTATGTCAAGCTCTCTTGAAAGCCTTACCAGGCCCTTGTTCACCTCGTACTGGTCGGGAATATCATTGCTCTGGACTTCAAGAAAGAAATTCCCCGGACCGTAGATATCTTTGTACTCGCCCGCTTTACGCTTAGCCCCTTTGTAATCCCCTTTTATCAGTAATGAAGGGATTTCTCCGGCAAGACACCCTGACAGCGCTATGAGCCCCTGATTCCACATTTTCAGGACCTCAGTATCGACCCTGGGCTTATAGTAATGCCCTTCAGTAAAACCTATACTGGAGAGCCTTACCAAGTTTCTATAACCTGTCTCATTCTTGGCAAGCAGCACTAGATGGTACTGCTCATCATCAATATGAGGGACCTTATCATGGCGGGTTCTGGGAGACACGTATAATTCGCAACCCAGAATCGGCCGAATCCCGAACTTCCTTGCGGTCTTGTAGAAATCTATAGCTCCATACAGCACACCATGATCTGTAATAGCGCATGCGCCGAAGCCTAACTCATTAGCTCTCGTCATGAGATTCTTAAGTTTACATGCCCCATCAAGCAACGAATACTGGGTGTGCAGGTGCAAATGGACAAATTCGCCCACCTTACCCTCTCCTTTCACCCACTTGCCACATCCAATCAGACTGACCGCATATCATCTACTGCGGACCGTATCTAGATTATATCAGTTCTCGGTCGCAGGACAAGTTCCTGCATATGTATCTTATGTTGCTTCCCGGCACACAATGGCGGTTCCTTAGTATGAGTTCATTAGACCGTTGGACTTCTCCGGTAGCCGCCGGTTTCACCGAAGACGTCGGCCGGTTTTTGCGAGTCGGGCGGACTATGTTAACATAATATGGAAGAGAACAACGGTCTCATGGCGATCTACGTAGACCCTAAGAAGCAGACAGGCATCAGAAAAACGGCGGGCGCGTGCCCTATAGCCTTCCAAGACACATCGCCCGCCCCGCGCTTCATTCTGTATCGCCCGAACAATCGCCCGAGCATAGCCTAAACAGGTTGCGACAAACCTTCACTACCGTGGCGCTCTCTCTTCACGGTCTTCATCGCCGAACTGCTCGATTTCTCCCAGCACTTCCGCTGCTTCTTCTTCATTGACTTCAGTCAAGAGCATATCGAGAAAATCTGTATCTTCCGTGTCAAGCTGTCTCTTAAAATGTCGTCTCAGCGGCCGCTTTTCACGGATGCGTGATGCCATTTTGGATCACCGTCCTCCAACAACAGTGTGCGCATCAAGCCCGTAGGTTATTATCAATTTCCTCATACAGAGGATTAAGGTCCATCGACGCCAAGCCGAGCCGGCCGGCCAATTCCTCTACAGTAAACTCCTGTCCTCTGGAAAACAGCTCCTTCAACGCTTCTCCTGTTTCCGGATAAGCATACGCCCTTTCTCCGAATCTCTGGACAAGGAAGTCTCTTAACTGGCCTTCAAAAATCCAGGCCCTAAGGTACTGGGCAACATAAAAGCCGTCGTCTAAGTCATCAAGATAATAAACCCCCGGATGACGAATCTTCAAGGCATCCGACAGGAGACTCGAATACTCCCCGGGCATGACAGACAGGTTGTCTCCGGTATGAAGTTTCAGTTCATACAGAAGTTTGGCTGCATACCTCCTGACCATATATAGCTTCCGAAGTGTGCTGAACCTTATGTACTCCTCCAGCCGTGAACCTTGTGTGTATTCTGAAAGCCAGTGCTCATTCATTGCCAGGTACTGAAAGAGAAAGGCATATGATTCGGTTACCGAATTATCTCCTAAGTACTTGTACTCGAACTCCTGCTCCGGCAGGACGCTGCCGAAATGCCAAGCGTGGCCTGCTTCGTGCAGAATTGTGTGATAATCGTCATGTCCTCCGTGAGGCATCAAGACAAGCATAACCTTATCCGGAACGCGAAGCGGCGCACAAAATGCCCTTGGGGATTTCCCCTGTCTGATCTCGGTATCAATATGGATATTGGGATAGTTTTCGTGGCCTAAGCCCATGCCACTGACAGTCGCCTCCAAGCCGGTAACAAGCTCACCGGCGGGAAACATTCGGTCAAACTCAACCCCTCTGAAGAGGAATGAAATATCGTGGCGACTGACATCTGAAAGCGGCATATCCAGATACATAGACGCCGCCTTCTCCATGTTATGAGTATAAATACTGTCGGTATCGTCCAAGAATTGCTCCATTTTATCTGCTAAAGCATCTAAGTCCAGGCCTTTGATATCCGAGTACAATGAGCGGTAGTCCCCGTGCCCAAGATCCCTTGCCAAAGAATGAAGACGTGCAATCCGTTCCTCGCGCATGGGATTGAGTCCGCTCAACACCTGTTGTCTCTCGGCCTCCAACTGCTCCCGGGCTCGGGCATTGGGTTCATTGGCAAGAACGACAGGAGTCATGCGGAATGGGATCTTTCGATTTTCAAACTCCACTACCGCCTGAGTCTCTGAAGAGACGATTCTGTCAGTCAGCTCTCTTACGGCAGTATCCATGAATCCGTCTGCTGCAAATGCTGCCAAGTACAACATGCGCCCTGAGGCGTCGGGAGAATCGTTGTGCCTAAATGAACGAGCAGCATCAAATAGCTCCAATACTGCTTCTTTTTCAAAGAGATCCAAGTAATTCATGTATATCTCTGCTGCGTTCAGTGAATCTTTGAGTCCGGCACGGTTCATATAAAATTCTCCGGTGAGTTCGCATATGAACTCCTCAGCTCGATTCCTATATTCTTCCTGATGCTCCATGATTAACACCTCTCATTTACCTGGAGAACACCATCTTTGATTACGACTCTATCGTCAATGACCAGTGTGGGCTGTAATATGATACCGTCGAGATGAATAGGCACATCGCAGGTACCACCGAACCCTATGTTATTGCCCAGCGCAACATGGACAGTCCCGAGGACTTTCTCATCTTCAAGGACCTTGCCTGTTATTATGGCACGATCATTCGTCCCTACGCCAAGCTCCGCGATATTCCTTGCAGGCTTGCCAAGATGGGCTATGCTCTCCTCCAATATCCTCGCTCCCTGCGCGCCTGTGATCTCTTTTACATATCCTGACTCCACCCTCATCCTAATTGCGTCCTCCAACGCACCTACCCCTGACATAGCTCCATCCACCACGAGTACGCCTTCGGCGGTTCCTTCCACAGGCGCAATAAAGGCTTCGCCGGCAGGAAGGTTTCCGAAATCGCCCGCCATGTGATATATGCCGGTATCAGGCCGGCCTATACGGGCCTCCAACGACATGGTGATGTCAGTCCCTCGGGGAGTGGTTATCCTGGCTGAATTCCCCTGTGACAATATTTCTGCCAGTCTCTCACTCAAAACGGCGATTCTCCGGTAGTCGGCAGTCAGAGTTCTTATCACCGAGTCTTTGGTAATCCCGGGCATTGACGCGATTCTCGCCCCTTGCGCATTTGCTTCGCGCCTGGCCAGCGTATGAGACAGCGATCTCGAGGTTGGCGCCAGAACCACGTCAACTGCTTGCATGATCCTCGCCACAGGTTCAGGCGGCTCTTCACCGTCTTGAGATCTTGCGATCATCTCAATAATAATGGCTTCCGCTCCCAGGTTCTTTGCCTCCTCCCAGAAAGCGTAGCCAACTTCACGCAACACCTCATCAGTTATGACAAGCACGCTCTCACCACGGGAGACTGCCATGCACTGAACGAGTGCCAGGTGGGCTGCTTGTCTAAGGCCTCCTTCAGGCTGTATCATTTTCATGTCCTCCTCGGTATAGAGTGGGAAGCAAATCAGCGAAACGGCTTCCACTGCTAGTATAGGTGATAATTTCTCTCTCATGCAGCATTTTCCTTCATATGGACAAGATTCAGCCTATCTTGAGATGACTCGTGATCCGCTAAAGTCACAGTATAACTACACATAAACACGGCAAAAGACAAGATAATAATAGGGAAAGGCAGGCGCCAAATGAGAGGAGTGGTAAATCCTATGGCAAAAAAGATGACAAAAGACTTGTTCATTGACAGGAGAGTGGCAATAGACCCTGTACCCCTGGCAGGTAAGAAAAAAGGCACTGTAATGTATAAAGGGCTGTTGTCAGTATCAGGGGCTGATTCAGTATATCTCTACTCAGGATATGATGAACACTGGGAAAACGCGAAATTCACACCTATGTCCAAAGTAGACGATGTCACCTGGACAACTGATGTTTCAATCGACGAAAACAAGAAATCCTTCAACTTCTGCTTTAAAGACAGTGCAGATCACTGGGACAACAACCACGGCCTGAATTGGGGAGTTGCAATTGTTTAGTTAGGCAAAGACCCTTGGGGTTGCCGATTTCGGCAACCCCTCAGCCGGCGGTTTTTGAGGTATAATACAGGTGACCGCCTTCGCATAGAATGCAGTCGCATAGAATGCAACAGCGTAGAATGCAGTAGCGTAGAGTGCAGTAGCGTAGAGTGCAGAAAACGTGCATATGCGAATTCCCGGGCGGCTCACCGGAGGCAACGACGTGTTTGGCTTACTCCCAATGATTCTCATATTCATCCTGCTGTTACCGGCTTTTTTCTTTCTTTTCTACTTTAACATCGCAGCCATATCCTTCACAAAACTGGGGCTTTCTCCCCAAGGTGCGATGCTCTTGTTTGTCTTTTCGCTTGTAGGCAGTGTAATTAACATCCCGGTGTCGAAGCACAAGATCATAGTAGAAGAGAAGCCTGAGATGTTGCTCCCGTTCCTATTCTACTATCCTCCAAGGGTGCGGCATCAAGTCATCGCAGTAAATGTAGGCGGAGCAGTCATCCCCACAATATTCGCGCTGTACCTCCTTGGCAAAGCGCCTTTCGTCGCAACACTCATATGTACTGCCATTGTTACACTGGCTGCCCACGCTATGGCGCGAGTCGTTCCCGGGGTGGGGATATCCCTCCCTGCCTTTATTCCGCCGTTGGTTGCTGTAGGCTCAGCGTTACTTCTTGCAGGCGAATCTGCTGCTCCCGTAGCCTATATAGCCGGCTCTCTCGGCACACTTATCGGAGCGGATCTGTTGAACATGAAGAAAATCAAGAACATCGGGGCTCAAGTAGTAAGCATCGGCGGAGCGGGAGTGTACGACGGGATATTCCTGGTAGGAGTGATTGCAGCGTTTCTCGCAGCTTAACGCCAATCCAGAATGTTAGCTTGCTTCGCTTGCTTCTAAAGTCTGTATGAAGCCGGTATGAAAGATGTACATAAAAATGGTGGCCCCGACGGAATTCGAATCCGTGTCTTCGCCTTGAGAGGGCGATGTCCTTGGCCGCTAGACGACGGGGCCACATCAATACACGCTGCATACTTCAGTTTTCAGTTGCAATGGTATTCTACCCCGGAGTATCTTGAATGTCAACAGTCGTCCTTTGTTGGCAGCCACATCACAACTTTGTTCTTACCGTCCCGTTTAGCCTGGTAAAGAGCGACATCGGCATTTCTTATCAAGTCACCTTCGCTGTCAGCGGATGCCGGATACGAGCTTATACCAATACTCGCTGTCAGCTTACCACCGGGTAAGACTGCCTGATTCGGGACATGGCACTGTTCGATGCATTCCCGAAGGCGTTCCGCTGCAGCATAGGCTTCAGTTTCATCAGTTTCAGGGAGAATGACCACAAATTCATCCCCGCCGTAGCGGGCAGGGAAATCTACATCACGCACTGATTGCTTTATAGTCTTACCGAGTTCCTCCAGAACCTGATCTCCATCTAAATGTCCATGGCAATCGTTATAAATCTTGAAATCATCCACGTCAATCATGAAAAGGGACAACGGACGGCCATAACGCTTCGCCCGCTTCATTTCGGTGCCAAGCAGGAATTTAAAATGCCCGAAATTGTAAAGGCCGGTCTTCTCATCGGTAATGGCGAGCCTCTTGGTCTCTTCATACAGGCGTGCCCGTTCAATTGCGGAAGCTGCCTGGCTTGCAGCAATAGAGGTGAGCTTCAGCGCAACATCACCGATGGCCTTTGCTTCACTGCTGCTAAGAGTAATTATGCCTATAGGCTTGCCTTCTGCAATCAAAGGAACTGACATCCACGATTGAACGTGATCATTTACCCCTTTGATTGGCTGCCATCTAGGCTCTCTCTTGACATCTTGAAAAACTAAGGGCGCACCGTTCTCAAGCGCGGCTTTTATGAGCCAGTGTCCGGAATTAAGACCGTGAGCTTGATAGCCTTTGGCGTTCACACCCATTGACAACTGAATCTGAAACTCCTCCGCCTCACTGCCGGCAAGATAAAGGTTACAGGTATCATATTCCGTAACTTCCATGAGTTTCTCAGCGATTACCCGTAGAGTAGTCTGAAGGTCGAGGCTGGAGTTTACAACCTGGGTGAGATCATAGAGAACCGAAAGCTCATTAATCCTCTGTTTTAAGGCGGTGTTTAGCGTCTCCAGCTCGTAAGCGTAAGCTTCCAGGTCAGAGAACCTAGCGTTTTTCGACTCCATGTACTCACGGTGCGCGAGCCCATAAGCCATCATGCTTTCCAGGAGCAAGCCGAAAGAATTGAGCATAATCTGAGGCGCCTTAAGGGGCGGATTTTCACTGGTGACCTGTTCCACTGCGTGCATATGGATATCTACAATATCCTCAGGACCAAGCCCTCGCTCCACAAACCCCTTGCTGAGTTTAGAAGCCTTGTAAAGCACCGCTTCACTGCTATCATCCGCAAATTCTCGAATCAGATTTACATATTCTTCTTCAAGATGCTCCAGCACAAAACGCCCTCCCGGCATCACTGTTATCTTCCTATAATGACTGTAGCGTCATCCGTTTTGGCGCCGTACTGCTCAATTATCCGCTCTGCTACTTGCTGAACAGTCAGTCCCCACTCTGTAACCAGAAAATCCATTGAGTAATCTTCTCTTACGCCGTCTGTGTGCAAGATAAGAGTATCGCCTTCACAATATGGCCACTCTGCCACATGAACTGTCTTCGGCAACTTATGGCCTACTATTCCTCCGGCGGGAACAGAGTTCAGCCTCCGGTCAGACAGCACCCGAAGAATGATATTGCCGACAATCAGACTTGACCAAACCTTATCCTTGAGATTGAGATGACAAAGTCCAATTACTGCACCTCTGGTGCAAGCCAAACCCGCATGGCATAACCTGAGAACTTCCCTTAAGTCAACCTCTGACCCATGTGCGCCGGCATATGTATCAATAATTGACAAGGCCTTTTCCGAAGCTTCTGCTGCAGCAGCACCATGTCCTAACCCATCAGCCAATGCAATAAGCCAACCGCTCTCTATCTCCCTTATCAGGTAAGAATCGCCTGACACAAGCTCCCCTTCTACAGGGCGCCCAAACGCGCCGAATATCAAGCCTTCCACTTCCTCGCAAGAATGGTAGTTCCCTGCCCAAGCTGAGAATCTACGCGGAATGTGTCCATGAGGCGCCTTGCCCCAGGTAGTCCTGCTCCTAAACCTCCTGATGTACTATAACCATCAGTCATTGCAAGTTCAACATTGGGAATCCCCGGCCCGTTGTCCGCTACTGAGATCTCCAGGCCTTTTCTCTCTCCCTCACAAAGAGCGCGAACTATAATTGAGCCCTCTTTCGCGTAAAGCACGACATTACGGGCAAGTTCAGAGATGGCGGTAGCAATACGCACCTGATCGACAGTGGAAAACCCTAACTCTTTGGCGACTTCCTTGGCACACCGGCGGGCGGCAATAATGTCTAATTCGTTCTCTATACTTGACCTGCGTTCAAGCATTGACTATCATCGCTCCTTGCCGGCATTTCTCAACTTGTCCAACCCCTTCTGAAGGTTAAGGGCTGTATCAATACGCTCCAAACTAAGCCCCATTTCCACAAGGGTAATGGCTATGGCCGGACTCATCCCTGCGATTACCACGGGAACCCCCATGAGTTTTGCGAGTCCGCGGATGTCAATGAGCGTTTTGGTTACGAAGCTATCCACCACATCCAATACTGTCAAGTCTATGATGAGCCCGTTGGATCTTGGCTGCGTAATCTTACTAAGTAAGGCCTGCTTGAACTCGATTACGTCCTGATCATGCAGAGAGCCCTGGACTGAAGCAATCCAAAAGTCATCGATCTTAAGAATTGGCACCTGTTGTTGCATCGGGGACACCTCCGCCAACTCGTCTCAATTCATAGTTGTGCCACTCAAAAGCAAGCTTAAGCCCGGCCTGAAGTGAATTCTTCGTGACTATCCCCCCGAAGTCAATGCCGAGTTTCACAATAGTCTGGGCAAACTCAGGACCGATGCCGACTATGATGCATCGAGCGCCCAGAAGCCTCGCTGCTTGGACAGTCTTTATCAAGTGATGGGCTACTTGAGTATCTACAATGGGAACCCCACTAATATCAATAAGAACCGTGTCAGCCTGAACTTCCACAATTCCGCTGAGCAGATTGTCCATGATTTGCTTTGCACGTCTTGTGTCTATCGTTCCTACGAGAGGCAACACAAGTATCCCGTCCAGTAGAGGTATGACAGGGGTTGATAGTTCAAGGAGGTAATCCTTCTGTTTCTTGATTACTTCTGCCTGAGCCTTGACGGTTGACTTAGCAAGAATCATCATCGCCTTATTCAGATACTTTTCGATGTGTCCGGTAATCCGAGATACTCTATCCGGTTCTTCCCGGTACTTGGTTCCTGCTGCTTCTCCGGCACTTTCCATAAGAATCTCGATAACCCGCTGTAGAGGCTCGACGTCACGGCCATACTTCACAGCTTCTCTGGCTAAGCTCCCAATTTCCTCCCCTGTCTTAACCAAAGTATCACCCTGCATGTCTTGGAGCAACGCGCTCCAGAGACGGTCAAACACTTTCTCCCTAATTCCTTGGTAGCCTTCACCTGATCCAAGGATGGCGTCATTTACTGATAACTTGATACATTTACCGATTATCTCGTCCCTTGAATCAGCCCAAAACTCTACGATTTCCAGTTCCATTTGAAAGCCTCCTGATATCCGGCATTGATTCGACAAAACACGATATTATTTCCTCCTAAGTTTACCAGTTGCATGTCACCGAAGCAAGGGCGGGTTCCTGAAATTGGGGTGTTGCCGGTCGAGGTTCGACAGCGCGGGTCGAATGCCGAATAGCGCAGGTTTGAGAGAGAGGGCACGAATAGGTTAAGGCCGATGCCAATTACAGCGGCTACTAATCGAAGAGATATAAACTCTTCTGAGACAAGACATCTTCTGAGTTGACAAGGGGTGCAGGCTTGACATCCGGCACACATGACAAGCTACCTGAGATATTGAGGAAAGAAAGGTACGACAAACACGAATTGGAGAAATAGGACACAAAAAATCTCCTGTACAGTCTTTGCCGCCTCATGATCCAGGCACCGCAAACCACTGATCATAGGAGATTGAACCTCTTCTGTGCAAAAATCACAAGCACATATGATGCCAATGCTCGAAAAAACTTTGGCTGGGGAGGGAGGATTCGAACCCCCGCATACAGATCCAGAGTCTGCTGTCCTACCCCTAGACGACTCCCCAGCAAGCTCCTAAATTCGCTCTAAATTCATGCTGTCAACCATATCATTGTCCGCTCTCTCTTCGCAAAGAAATTCTAGCACACCCCGGCGTACGCGTCAAGTTTCAGTCCGCGTTCATGTCCGCGTTCGGTCCTCGCGTTCGGTCCGCGTTCAATACGCGCTTAATGCAAGCGTCGCACTTACTGTCGTAATTGTTATGCCTAATATGATGCCTAAAGACATTTGTGCTATAGCAGATCTTCCTTTGGCTTACTGTTACATCTTCTTGAGAGCTGAATTAATCCTTCGGCAACAAGCGTCCCTACCCAGAATTTCCATGACCTCAAAAATACCAGGGCTCACAGACCGCCCTGTGAGAGCTACACGCAGAGGGTGAATGACTTCTCCTGCCTTTCGCCCGACTTCCTTGGCATATCCCCTGATGACTTCTTCCACATTACCTCTATCAAAAGGACATGTAGCCTCA
This sequence comes from Bacillota bacterium, assembly GCA_033809295.1. Lineage (GTDB taxonomy): Bacteria > Bacillota > SHA-98 > UBA4971 > UBA4971 > UBA4971. The sequence goes on along the minus strand of JAPXLY010000032.1, from coordinate 1,996 downwards.
AGCCTGGACTTAAGCGCCCGAAACGTCTCAGGCACGTAATCACGGGTTAGGAATTTATCATAAGCATCTTGATCAAACGTGACCTCTTCAGTAAAGAAAAAGTCTCCCTGACATACAATATCGCTGACTGTGCGAATCCGCTCTTTCAGGATTGCCACTACCGCCTTGGCCTTGGCGTATTCTTCATGACTCGGCTTAGGCGAAACCAAACCTGCCTTGATCAAATGATCTATCGCAAGATCAGCTAAAGCCTGGGTATCTGTTTCCCGAATATAGTACCCGTTCATCCACAGCAGTTTATCAGGATCAAAGATAGCCGGGTTTTTGGACACTTTGTCAAGTGTGAATTTCTCTATGAGCTCTTCACGGCTGAAAATCTGCTGTTCCGCATCGTACGCCCATCCAAGAAGAACCAAGTAGTTTACGAGGGCATCAGGGAGATACCCTGCATCCCGGTATTGTGTAACTGAAGTAGCGCCATGCCGTTTGCTCAGTTTTGTCTTGTCTTTCCCGAGTATCATTGATACATGAGCGAACTTTGGAAGCTCAAATCCTAAAGCTTCGTACATCATGACTTGCTTGGGAGTATTAGGCAAATGCTCGTCAGCGCGGATTACATCCGTAATCTTCATCAAGGCATCGTCAATTACAACCGCGAAATTGTATGTCGGGTACCCGTCAGACTTGAGGATGACGAAGTCATCAATGAACTCGTTTCTGAACACAACGTCTCCCCTGACAAGGTCGCGCACAACAGTCTCCCCTTCGCCCACCTTGAACCTTAGCGCAGGTTGCCTTCCTTCGGCTTCGAACGACCGTATTTCTTCAGGGGAAAGATTTCTGCACCTACCGGAATACCCAGGCGGCCTTCCTTGCTTCATCGCAGTTTTGCGGGCTTCACTCAGCTCTTCAGGCATGCAGTAGCAGGGATAAGCATGCCCTGTCCTGACAAGCCTATCCGCATATTCCTTGTATATGTCAAGCCGCTCGGACTGGAAGTAAGGGCCGTAATCCCCTCCGACTATGGGGCCTTCATCCCAATCCAGCCCCAACCATTGCATGCTGTCGATGATTGCATCAGTTGAAGCCTCGGTAGACCTCTCCACATCAGTATCTTCAATCCGGAGGATCAGAGATCCACCGGCATGTCTTGCGAAAAGCCAGTTGAACAACACTGTACGCGCCCCTCCCACGTGAAGATATCCTGTCGGAGACGGGGCAAACCTCACTCTAACTTCGCTCATAATCAGACTCCCCTCAAAACGCCTCATTGCTTTGCATTATATACCGGCATCAATACGCGTTCAAGGGATAGCAATAGCGATAGCAACAGCGAAAGCCTCAAGCGGCATGGCCGGGCAAAAGGCAGACCCAAGTACAAGTTCATTCGTTTTCGCCGGTTCTCCGATTGTCTTGAGTGGCCGGTGATTGTCTTGTCAAGGCAACCCGCTTGGGGCGCCGTCCCCTTAGTGCAACACCGGCCTCAGAAAACGTACATACCTTGCGGGGCCACCCCACACGGTACTGACATTTCCTAGAGCCGGCGATCACTTATGGCGATCTGCTTAACGAGAATGCTTACTTGAACTTCGCTTGCTCGCCACAATGTATCTCATAGCTCCAATTTCGTCCCGAGTTGTTATCCCAATTACCTGCATTATCCACAAAGCAGAATTGCAGCCTGGAACACTGCTCAAAGGGGATCTCAACCTTGGCCTCAAAAGCCTTGTCTTCCACTTTGGACATGGGAATATCACTGATTCCGCTCCACTCGTCGTGCCCGTAGCCCATGCGTAGCGTCAACTGCCCTGTGCCGGCCTTAGCCAGCATCCCGGTGTACTTGATGCTGATTTGATCACCTGCGGTAATCGGTGTCGGGGATACATATACCCCGTCATCCACCCAAGGAGGACCAACCGCGTACCTCTCTTCTCCTGCCCGTTCAGTGAACTCCCGGCCGAATTCTTCTGAAATCTCAACATCGGGCAGTCTCATT
>JAPXLY010000031.1:0-15548 GCA_033809295.1 Bacillota bacterium | reverse complement strand
CCAGATCATGTAGAATATCTATATGATCCGGAGTGGCAATCTCGCCCCGCCGTATGATGGTCTGCCCTTTCAGGATCATAACAGGTTTGACCTGTTTTTCAGCCGATTCACGAGCCTGCTCCACTTTGCCCGGATTAAGCACAAGATTAGGGCTTATCTGTTCTTGGACTATCTCAAGCATCGCTGCTTTGGTTTCCAGAGAAGCATGTTGAGCCCGGACAATGTCCCCCGCTTCCTTTTCCGCAGCATCCAGCGTTTCTTTGCTGATTCGCTTCTCCCTCATGATCCAACCTGCAGCTTGCTTAGCGCCGATTCTCGCTGCGTTGAATTCGTCGTTGGAAAGCCCAAGCAGCGTATGGACTGTCTTTTCAGAAAGCCTGGTTCCAGAGTCACTTTCGATCTTCTTGACTATCTCAGGAATGAGGGATTTGACCTGCTCGTCAATATTGCTTGCGGATTCTTGTGTCCGGGTTTCCACTGCCTCGCGTTGCTTGTTAATGATGTCAAAAATAAGGTCCACGCGATCCTCAGCCGAGATACTGGCTGCAAGACTGATATCATAGTTTGCCGGAGAAAGATTGGCTTCCTTGATTGCTTCCCGCCCTGCTTCTTCCTTCAGCCTCTCGGTAGAAGGCCTATCTACAATATCCCGCTGAGCTTCAATATCATACCTGCTGGGTTGGCCTACTTCCATTTCAATCCTACCCGGAATGAGTACAGTAACGAGTATCGTGGTTAGTATTAGAACTGTTCCGCCTACTATTAGCCACCGCTGAAGCACAGAGTCCAGCGAGAGTCTTCTTTTTTCCATCATTGAAGCGGGTTTTGGTAAGCCCCCTTTCTGAACAGGAACAGGCACAGACAATCCCTCCTACGCTCCCACTTTTTCGTCTGACGCTAATCTCTCACCATCATATTGCTGATAGGCCCTTATTGTTTTCTGAACAATCTCATGCCTCACTACGTCTTTATCAGCAAGATAGATGAACTCTATGTCCCCCATTATCGTTGCCAAGCTTGTCCTACTGCCTTCCTTGGCAAGTTCAATACAGTACTTCACGTCCCCTGTGGTTAACCTGTGGCCTTCTCTCACATCATCGAGGCTACCTTAATGTTCAACTTCGCGGTCCTCGCTCCTTTCCCGCGCTATGTCCTCAAGTGTCTCTATTGTCAGAGTATACACCCATTTCCTCTCTTTAGAGTATTTGAGTTCTTCTCTTTCGTCAAGAATCTTCGCCCCTCCGGGAATCTTCGCTTTCACATTCGCGAAAGCTGCTTCTTTCAAGCTCTCCAGGACTTCCTCCTTGTCCGCAATCTCAACGAACTTCTCCGTCTCTCGATAGGTTGTGGCGGAAAGCCGTAGCAAAGGTTTGGCCCCTCCGGAGAATGAGACTTCCCATACTGACTTATCTTCAGCATATGTTTGAAAAGGGGCGCTTTTCGGGCCTATACGTAGCTCATAAGGGCCGAAAGACAGCGAGCCCGCTTTCTCCACCCTGCCGGTCTCGGTTTCGAATTCCTTAACCAACTCGAGAACACCCTCATATGTGCGCCAGACTCTTCCCATTACGACTCCTTTGGCGTTAATAACACGGCGCTTGCCTCTGTCTCGCTCTTCATAGCCGTAAGGTGAGACAATGACACCGGTTACCAGCATTTGGCCTTTGGCGACTGTGTCTCCTTCACTTACGAGGGGTTCACCTGCAAGCACAATTATGTTCGTGACAAGAGCGTCTTCTGCCGCTACAAGGTGCGTTATCCCTGACTTCGCCAGAGGCAAGGCCTTCTCAGCAACCTCAATATTGACAGTTGTCCCTTTCAAGTGTACTCCTACCCAGGACAGATTCGGGAACTCGGCCAAGATTGCCCTGGCGAGGGAGGTAGAATCAACCTCACGCCTTGGGACACCGGCCTTGACCCCTTGGTTCGCTGCGAATTCCAGGATTGTGCCAGGATTCATTCGGTCGCAGCCGGTCACGTCCACAAACCACACGAAAGACGACATCAGATATAGAATAACGAAAAACAGAATCGCTCCAATAGCAAAGCCTTTCCTCCTCGAAAGCTTCATCATAAGGAAAGGAAGGCCTATCTTTCGCTCTATTCTACCTGTGCAATCCGTCCTCTTCAGCGTCTTGCCGACTTCAGGCAGATCCCGCAAATAGACATGGCAGAGAATTGACCGCTCGTCTATCCGCTTGAGATTCCACAACTCCACCCCGCTCGTGTAGGCTTCGTTTATGAAATCCTCAACCGCCCTTCCGGCCACCCTGATTATAACATACCCCTTCAGGTGAGACCACAGACTTCGAAGGGTCAAGGCTACCCCCTCCTACCTGGGCTCAACCGGCAAGTCCAAATGCTCTATTGTGCCTTGAACTCCTATCTGAGCCTTGCTGATGCTGGAGATCGCAAGGTCTTTGCCTCTCACCGTGACGTTTCCCTTGACTGTAGCTACTGACACACTTCTCGATGTGTACTCGGTTATACCAAGATGATTTTCAATAGACAGTTCTCCGCATCCCACAACTACGATCCTAGGCACATCAATAATTGAGTCCCTCGGCAGTTCGAAGAATTCTGCGATTCTCTCTTTTGCCCGGCCTGAATCCGGCCTGCTCCCTGAAATACCCACGTGTCCTTGGCTCCCCTTCAGCCCACACTAAGTAGATCACCATGAGACTGTTGAACTTGTCCTGTAACTGCCAATTTCATCGAAGATGGCAACCGATTTCTGCGATTCAGACGAACTGCGGTGACATAATATGGGAGACACCAACGGTCTCATGAACTCCTACTTAGGCGGGCGCATTCCTGTCTTAGGCGTTGGGTGATTGTAATCGACAATACTAAGTTTATTCACGGATTTGGCATAACTTGCTTCCTAACCCAAATGACACGAGGCGACTGCTCATCGATGCAGCCGCCTCGCAGATACAAAGTCCTATTCGCCTGTTACTTTCGGATAGCCGGATAGCGTGAAAATGCCTTCGGCCGTTTTAGGACTTCACTCATGACAATTCCTTGAATAACTGCAGACGTCGAAGTCAGTTCCCACCCTTCGAATGCAACAGGTTCAGACAGAGCCATAAACGCTGCTATGTCATCATCCATTTTGACCATATCGTCGAAGTCATCGGCAAAGTCGTCAGTATCATATAAGCCGTAGAAATCGTCACTCTCAATCTCCTCAAGGCTTTGCCCTTCGAGGCTCGGACCCAGGCTTCCCCAGCTCTTATCCTCCCATGGACCTACCTTTTCTTCTTCGCCATGGTCCATTGGTTCATCAGTTGCATCGTCCGCTTCCAATTCCCCAACAGCAGGCTCTTCTTCATGCACATCCCCGGATATTTCTTCAAACGGGAAAGGGAAAGGAAATCCCTCAGGGAGACGGGTTCCCTCATCCGAGCGCTTGCGGGGAATACGTGTCCCGGGCCATGGCGCGCCGGCTCCCCGCTGTCTTCTCCTGGGATCTTTGCCAAGCAGAGCCTGGAAGACCGCAGAGAGAATGTAGACTATGAAGATCAGGGCAAAAATGGCGTCCATAGCTTACTTCTTCTCCTTCTCAGTGCCTTCCAGCGCCCCGGGCATCTCAGGTGTTCCTGCTATAGTCTGCCTCATTCGAGTATCTGCAATCAGATTCTGGAGTTGATAGTAGTCCACTGCACCCAGGTTACCTTCGCGCAGAGCTTCTGAAAGCGCAAGAGGAACCTGTACCTCTGCTTCCACTACCTTGGCTCTCATCTCTTGAACCATAGCCTTCATCTCTTGCTCAAGGGCCAGCGCTGCAAACCGTCTCTCTGCAGCCTTGGCTTGAGCGATATTCTTGTCTGCTTCTGCCTGGTCCATCTGGAGCCGTGCCCCGATATTTCGGCCGACGTCCACATCAGCAATATCGATGGAGAGGATTTCAAATGCGGTTCCGGCGTCAAGCCCTTTATTCAGCACAGTCTGAGAAATCTTGTCCGGATTCTCAAGGACTTCTTTATGACTTCCTGCAGACCCTACAGTCGTAACTATGCCTTCACCCACTCTGGCAATAATGGTTGCCTCGCCTGCGCCTCCCACTAATCTCTGAATATTGGCACGCACCGTAACCCTGGCTTTGGCCTTAAGTTCAATTCCATCCTTTGCAACCGCTGCTACGATAGGAGTCTCGATAACCTTCGGGTTGACACTCATCTGGACTGCCTCCAGAACGTTCCTGCCTGCCAGATCTATAGCAGCCGCCCGCTCAAAAGTAAGTCCGATTTCCGCTCTTTGGGCTGCAATGAGAGCATCGATCACCCGATCTACGTTCCCGCCTGCAAGAAAATGAGCCTCCAGCTTATCCACGCTGACACTAAGCCCTGCTTTGACTGCCTTGATCAGCGGCAGGATTATCTTGGCAGGAGGAACGCGCCGAAGACGCATTCCGATCAAAGTGACTATGCCCACCGGCACCCCGGAAGCTAATGCAGAAATCCACAAACCTACCGGAACAAAGTTCAAAAGAACAAGGAAAAAAACAATAATGAGAATGGGAAGAAAAAGAACGGCAAACGCACCTGTCATTCCTTATTACCTCCTTCACTGCCTGGCTTGTAGGCCCTAACTACCAACCTCGGCCCTTCTACCTTGATGACCTCTACCTTACATCCTTCTCTTAGAAAATCGCCTTCTGTAACAGCGTCAATTCGCTCATCCTCTATCATCACAGTGCCGCTGGGCCTCATAAACGTGAGAGTATAGCCTGTCTTCCCTACATAGTCTTGCCTTAGGGGAGTTGCCACATAACCGTCATGGGTATGTTCGGCTGTTTTCAGAACCAATCTGCCCAGCGCCTTCGATTTCCCAAATCGCTTTGCCATGACAACAACAACGAGAAAAGACACTACCATTGCAAATGAGATGGCAAATGATGCTTCGCGGATATTTTTGAAACTGAGCACAAGGGATGCGAAGATCGAGATGATACCACCGATGCCTGTTATTCCGAACCCGGGAATGAGGAACACTTCGATCAGGAGTAGGACGAAACCCAGAATAAAGAGGCCAATAACGCCCCAGCCTGCAAGTCCGATTACCAGTCTCCCTCCGAAGAAGAGGACAAGTGCCAGTATACCTACAGTCCCCGGAACACCCCATCCCGGAGTCATGACTTCGAACACAAGCCCGAGAAAACCAAGGGTAAGAAGCAAAGAGCTGACTGTGGGATCAGTCAGGAAACGCGCAAGCTTCTCCGCCCAATTCTGAGCCGGCTGCCTTATCTCTGCTTCCGCCAGTCCGAATTCAGCCAGAACCTCGCCTCTCGAAGCAGCTATGAGATCGATAAACCCCAATTCCTTTCCTTTTTGGGCGGTCAGGGTCAGCAGCTTTCCTGCATCTACCAGCCCCTCAATGGAAATATCAGCATCCACCATGGCAGCGGCAATCCTGGCGTCCCGCCCTCTGTTTTCAGCAGTAGCTTCAAACTCTCCCCTCAGCGCGGAAATCTGCTTCTCTTCTTTAGGGATTGTCTCGGCTGCGCCTATGCTGGCTGTCCGTGCCATAGTGATTTTCTCGGCAGCCAACGTAATCAGGGCGCCTGCAGACCACGCTCTCCCTTTCACATAAGCTATTGATTGGCCGGGAAATTCGATAATGTAGTCACGAATTTCTGTAGCTGCATCTACACGGCCGCCAAACGTATTAACTTCAATGAAAATAGCGTCTGCTTGTAGGTTCTCCGCTTCACTCACCACGCGTTTAACATAAGACGCAAGCCCCGGCTCGATAGTCCCCTCTATGTTAACTACGTATACTATAGGTCTTGGGAGGAGTTCATCTTGTGCATTCACGCTTTCACCGGATGCAATGTATAGTCCGATAATAATAGATAACAAGATGACAAGCAGTCCCTTAATCCTCTTTTGTCTTACGCACCCGGCACATCCCGGTGACACTTGCCAGACACCCCCAATCACACAGCCTGATAATACGGGCCCAATATCCGCCGATTCAAATAATGCCCGACGCAAGGCCGGGCATTACGAGAAATCATAAGTTACCTTCGATACTTCCTCTTGCGCGCAGCCTCAGACTTCTTCTTCCTGCGCACACTAGGTTTTTCATAATGCTCGTGCTTGCGCACTTCGGCGAAAACACCTGATCTCTGGCACTCCCGTCTAAACCTGCGGAGCGCGCTGTCTAAGGATTCGTTTTTCCCGATCCTTACTTCCGACACTCGATCTCCCTCCCCCCGCTACCACTAATCTCACACCGACGATACGCCACTTCAGCCATTACTCCTTACTGCAAGTGGTGGCGGAATCCCACAAAACGCGTATGGCGAAACCTGTGGCAATAATACAGCAGCTAATAGCTGCTGTCAATCTCAACCCGGAGGCCATCCAAGAGATCTGCCGCCCAAAAGATGCATGTGGATATGAAAAACGCTTTGACCGGCATCTTTCCCACAATTCACGACAACCCTATACCCTTCGCTTATTCCTAGGTCACGGGCAAGTCTTGATGCGCAGAACATGGCATGGCCCATTGCGTCTTTATCTTGTTCAGTCAAATCAGCAAGGGACGCTATATGACGCTTGGGGATAATGAGAACATGAACCGGAGCCTGAGGCTTAACATCACGAAACGCCAGCACGTCATCGTCCTCATACACAATATCCGATGGTAACTCTTTCTTGATGATTCTGCAGAATAAACAGTCAGTCAAGTCTCCCACCTCTCCTGCAGTATTTCTCGTTGCAAGATTCAAATCCTTCTTCGGACGGCAAAAGTCTTTCTGCAATAACGACAGCATCAAAAGATCCTGCGATTCTTACCGGAACAAGCGTGCCTATAAGGTTTTCCTCTCCGGGCATCTCTATACGAACATACCTGCTCCCTATGCCTGTTACCACCCTTCTTCTCGGGTCGCACTCTTCCACCAGCACCTCCTCGTCCTTCCCCACCAGTGATCTTGAGAACTCTGATTCCAACTCTTTTGCAAGCTGCATCATTTGCTCGCTACGCGCTTGCCGGGTCTGGAAATCAACCTGATTCTTCATATTGAATGCGCGGGTCCCCGGGCGCCCGGAGAACTTAAACACGTGCATTCTGGCAAACTTTATACTCCCTGCAAACTCACAAGACTTACGGAAGTTCTCTTCAGTCTCCCCTGGAAAACCCACCATTATATCTGTGGTGACTGCCGCATCAGGAATCATCTCCCTGATTCTCTCTACAATCCGGAGATAGTCCCGGGCCCGATAACGCCTGCCCATTCTCTTTAGCACTTCGTCATCGCCGCTTTGAAGCGGAATATGAAAATGCCTTGCCACTTTCGGGAGTCCTTGAACCTTTTCTATGAGACTCTCATCAATATCAACCGGCTCAATAGAGCTTAATCGAATACGCCCGATTGCCGGGATATCATGGATCTCCTCCAGGAGCCAAGGAAGGCCGGAAGTTGCCGGGCCATTCGGCCTTAGAGAATCTCTGCCGTAAGCCCCGACATGTATCCCGGTGAGGACTATCTCGCGAATACCCGAGCCGGCTAATCGCTTGACCTCTGCTATTATGTGCTGAGGTTTGCGGCTCCTGGACGGGCCTCGGGCGAAAGGCACCCTGCAGTAGGCACAAAACTCGTCGCATCCCTCCTGGATCTTGATAAACCCCCGTATCCTTTTTGTGGGGCATGCTATAGGCATCTCTTCGAACTCAGTCTGAGACATGATTTCCCCCACTGCGACCAGCGGCGGCTCTGCTTTCTTCGTCATTGCCAAATCAACCAGATCCACAATGTCGGCTCGCCTTTGAGTTCCGACCACCACGTCAACCCCACGAATAGATGCGACTTCTTCAGGCGCTACCTGGGCGTAGCAGCCTGTTACAACCACTATGGCATCAGGGTTTCGCCGTTTCCCGCGTCTCGCTGCTTGTCTTGATTTCTTGTCTGCCACCTGAGTAACGGTACACGTATTTATGCAGTACACATCTGCTTCAGAATCAAAATCAACTACTTGATATCCTCGTTTTCGAAAGAGCTCCATCAAGCTCTCGGTGTCATATTGGTTAACCTTGCACCCGAGAGTATAGAAGGCGCAACGCTTATCCGCCTTTGGCAAATCAACCCATCTCCCCGGCTTCATAAAGGATAATTGAACTCAGCACTAACGCGCATGTTTCAGTGCGCAGTATCCTTGGGCCCAGGCTACATAATCGAGCCCCGTTCATTGCTGCGTTCTCCGCCTCGTCATGAGAGAAACCACCCTCAGGGCCGACAAAACATATGACTTCCGAGAATCCTCCGCCTTCTCTTAAGATGTCCCGAATACCCCTTGTTGTCTCAAGCTCCCACGGGAAGAGGATAAGGCACTCTTCTTCCCGGCCCAGGCAGCGCATCTTCTCCTCCGCTGCAAACTGCATTGCATCTTCGAACCCTACCGCATCGAGCACATCGGGCACCCGTTGCCGTCCGGACTGCTTTGAGGCATCTTCCGCAATACGTCTCCACCTGTTTACGCGCTTGGCAAAGGCAGCCTCATCAGGCCTGGGAACACTCCTTTCAGTGATAACAGGAACAAAGCGGCTGACTCCGATCTCCGTGTTCCTCCGCACCACTTTGTCCATTTTGTCTCCTTTCGGAAGGCCTTGTAAGATTGTGATAAACACGGCAGGTTCCCGGGACGTGCCACTACCTTCACTAACCACATCCAGAGTAACTCGATGCACTGACCCGGTCCTTATTCGAGCGGAGTACTCTTGCCCGGAGCCGTCGACTATATCCAAAGTATCGCCTGGCCCCATCCTCAGGATGCGCGTGATGTGCTTCGCATCCTCACCTTCGATTTCCGCTGCTTCGCCTGGCCTTACATTCCCTGATATGAAGAACCTGGGCATCTTGAAATCACGCTCGCTTCTCCCATGCATCCTTTATCTTCTCAAAAAGATTCTTGGATTCGGGCTTCGAGTCAGGCCTGCCTTCCCCTTGCATTTTCGCAAGCTCTGTGAAGAGTTCTCTCTCTTTTTCACTGAGCTTTGTAGGTATTATGACTTTCACTCTTACGTACTGATCCCCCCGTCCCCTTCCACGCACATCAGGCATGCCTTTCCCTCTCAAACGAAAGGACGTGCCTGTCTGCGTTCCTTCAGGGATGCGAAGGGATGACTTACCGTCTATAGACGGAACCTCAATCTCATCACCAAGGGTAGCCTGGTAAATGGAAATTGGCTCCTCACATAGGAGATCATTTCCACGGCGTGTAAAGACAGGGTGAGGCTTGACGGTGATGTAAACGTAGACATCTCCCGGCGGGCCTCCCCTGACCCCTGCTTCCCCTTCCCCCTCGACTCTCATGCGAATACCCGAGTCTACGCCGGGAGGAATCTTGACTTTGATCTTTCTTGTCTTCGGAATCCTCCCACGCCCCTGACAGTCTCCGCATGGATCAGTTATTACAGTGCCTCTTCCTAAGCAGCGCGAACATGTAGTACTGACAGTGCCGGTCCCAAAGATAGTTGAACGAGTCTCAGAAATCCGGCCGGTGCCACCACACACCGGGCATGTTGCAGGTTTCGTGCCGGGTTTTGCACCGGTCCCGTTACACGCGTCACAAGTCTCCAGGCGTCTAACGGGAATCTCCCGCTCAAGCCCTGTGGCAGCTTCTTCCAAAGTCATCTCAAGGTCATAGCGGATATCGCGCCCTCTCTCCGGCCCGGTCCTGGCAGCGCGAGGCCCTCCGAACCCTCCGCCGAAAAATACGTCAAAGATACTGTCAAATGACCCAAACGGCCCAAACCCGCCGAAATCGTGAGCTTCTGAGCCACCCGGCCCCCATGCGGAACCCTGCGCGGCATGGCCGAACCGGTCGTACTGACTACGTTTGTCGGGATCAGAAAGGACCTCATAAGCTTCGTTAATGTCCTTAAATTTCTCTTCCGCAGACGGATCGTCTCTATTCATATCAGGGTGGTACTTGCGCGCAAGCTTACGGAAGGCCTTTTTGATGTCGTCCTGGCTTGCATTGCGGTCCACCCCCAGGACGTCGTAGTAATCTCTTTTTGGCATCTTCACACCGCCTATGAAATCAGGCTCAGAGTTTATTCTCTAACCTTTTGCCAACAGTTGTGTGGGGCTAAGCACTCTTAACCCCACCTAAACCGCGAATATCCCTTTGGCAGCACCTGAAAGCAGCTCATAACGTAGCACCGTCTTCAGGAAAAGGTGGAAACCGTAAGGTTCTGCCGGCTACACTACAAGCATCTTACTTAAGATCTCGCCGAGATGGCATGCGACTAACTCCACTATTGCTACGACTTTTGCATAATGCATACGAGTAGGGCCCAGCACCCCGATAGCGCCAATAGGCACACCTTCAATTACGTAGGGAGCGCTCACCACACTGCAAATATCCATATTAGGATGAGAGCTTTCCCTGCCGATTACTATTTTTATGCTCCCGGCATTCATGGTATCCAAAAGCAGACCGGAGACAGTGTCATCTTCAGCAAGCAAGTCGAAAACTCGCTTCGCGCTTTCCACTTCCCTGAATTCAGGCTGCTCCAGGATATTGACTTGGCCGTCAGTGACCACCGCTTCTTCTTGCTTACACTCAAGAAGCTGGACAACAGCCTCCAGAGTTGCTTCAAGGACGTTGCTGTATTCCTTCAATTCCGCCGTAATCTCTTTGAGAAGCGACACACCGATCTTTGAAAGAGGAATGTCACGCAGCCTGCTATTCAAGTACGCGTTGATGTAAGCAAGTTGCCGCGACTTGAGATGGCGCTCTGTCATGACCAAGTGAGTCCTGACAAAACCCGGATCCACCACGAGAACAACGAGAACCAACTGCGGATCAACCTGCACAAGTTCCAGTCTTTTCAGTGCCGCAGCCCTGGAAACCGGAGACAGCACAAAAGCAGCGTAATTTGATAATTGCGCTAATATCCTCGCAGTCTCTTCAGTTACCAGGTCAAGCTCCCTCTTTCGGTCTTCGAGCCTGCGCCGGATGTGCAGCTTCTCCTCATCAGACACGCTCTTCGTTTGCATGATGAAGTCTACATAGAAGCGGTATCCTTTCTGAGAAGGAATTCTACCTGCTGACACGTGAGGCTGCTCCAGGTACCCGGATTCTTCGAGATCCGCCATTTCATTTCTGATAGTTGCAGGGCTGATTCCTAAATCATACCTTCTGGCTATTGCCCGAGATCCTACAGGTTCAGCAGTGGTAATATAGTCATCGGTGACAGCCTGCAGTATTCGCTTTTTCCTGTGATCCATCAAGGAGTAAGCAGACACTTCCAATCACCTTCCGTTAGCACTCGAATGCATTGAGTGCTAAGCTGCCTGACTAAAACATATCACCCTGTTTTACTCTTTGTCAAGCGCATTCCACTCTGTGTCTTGCCCTAAGTATGAGTTCATGAGACCGTTGTTCTCTCCCACATTATGTTAACGCAGCTCGCTTGAATCGCAAAAACCAGTCGCCGTCTTCGGCGAAACTGGCAGCTACTCGCGAAGTTCAACGGTCTCGTTCATCAGTTTTCGCCGGTTTTCCGATTGTCTTGGGTGGCCCGCACGGTACGTACGTTTTCTGAGGCCGGTGATTGCAACGAGGGGTGTCAAAATCCGGCCACCGGCCTACAGGCCGGCTTTTGTCAAGGCAACCCGCTTGGGGAGCCGTCCCCTTAGTGCAACACCGGCAACCCCGCACGGTACGTGCACTTTCTGGAACCGGCGTTCACTTATGGTAGAGACCGTTGATGTCTCCCATATTATGTCACCGCAGTTCGCTTGAATCGCAGAAATCGGTTGCCGTCTTCGACAAAATTGGCAGTTACATGACAAGTTCAACAGTCTCATGGTAATCTGCTTAGATGCATCAGCTTACATGAAAGCGCTTCTCAATGCAGCCCACACCACAACCACTGTAGCGCACTGCGTTGCGACACCCCATGGCAGAGGCGCTCTGCCATGACGAACTAACCCGTTATGGCTGGGGAAGAAGAATCTATACCTGCACTGAGACTCATCTTTGGCCATGCGTAAGTGGGCCCTTGCTACCTCTAAGTCAGGTAAAACCGCAGCTAAGCCTCCAATCAGCGCGCTCGCCCCTGCGCCTGCTCTCACAGAGATACAACAAACAGCCAAAGCTGCAGCCAGGTCTATTACTCCGTGTATTATCTTACCGTAATCGGAATGGGGAATTGCATCCAGAACCACATGACTGACGAGGCCTAAAGTGCAGGCAGCATACGAATTGTCCACTGCCTGTCCTAACATTAAACCTACCGAGAAGTGAGTCACCGCGTACATAGATACCTGCTCCTTTACACTTACGCACCTTGTTATCTCAGTTTGTTTTCGCCTTGCGGCTGTCTGAATCCTCTCACGGTAGCTTATGATTCTTGAGATTTCCTATGGATTGCTTGACGGAAGCTGCCATGTCACGGGCCAAAGCACATATGACGTTGCCCACCTCTCCACAGGCTTTTCGAAACGCAGGAGGAACCTGAAGGTAGTGAACTGAGTCGAATATGCGAATTCTTAGCCTTGAGTCGCCTGTCTCGGCTATGGAAATAGCACGCAGATTATGAGCAATGCCGCTGAGGTCGCTTTCTCCCCACATTACTACATTAATGCATGACAACACTAATGCAGAGAAAGCTATAACGATCACAACTCCTTTGGAAAAGGTGAGTTTGCCCATTTCTTTCACGTTCCTATGTCTTGCAGTACACGGAAGATTGCGTCTGCAATGTATACCGTGCTCACTTCTGCCTCCTGCCTCTTAGTCTTATCAGAACCTATCTCAACTATGACAGCTCTTGGATGAACATGCTGATTCCATCTGGCATCATTACGAATGCTCACGCCCCGTGAAAGGCCGGGACATACCTCATCCAGCTTTGCATTGAGCTGATAGGCAAAGGTCAGGTTCTCCTCCCACCTGGGATGGGGCAAACCGTACTTGTCAGATGTCACTACAATGAGTACACGGGCAGCCCTCACACCGTTAACTTCTACAGTGGGAAAGCTGGCGGATGCGGATAAGCCTGCATCTCTATGAATATCCAAAACAATCTGGACGGACTTGTTGGCCTCCAGAATCTCCCGGATGGTCTTTTGTGATTTGGTATATGCTTCTCGCCAAACAGGATAGTCGTGAATCTTCTTTGAATGGATTACCGGTATGCCATGCCTTTCCTGCAGTATTGAGGCAAGTTGGGCCCCGACACGTATGACCCCCTCTTCACTTCCCCACAAATGATCAACTCCTGAAGTCAATCTGTACGCCTCGGAGCTGTGAGAATGGTAGATGGCTACCAGGGGCTCCCCTCCCCGAGTCTCTACGGGGCTTACTCTCTCGTCAGGTTCCGGCTCATTCTGAGGAGGCCTATTTCCGTCTCGTGGTACCTCCAACTGAGGAATCAAGTCCCTGGCTTGTCTGCTTGAGATGCCTTCGGATTCAGGTGATCGATTTACGTCTTTCCACTCCTCAGTCGAGATCTCAACGCGTTCTGACAAAACAGGGGCAATCCTGGCTTTTCCTGTAACGGGCAAGGAGAAACAGGGAATTCCCACAGCAAAGAAGGTCCTGGGATCTGCAAGATCTGTATCAGACAAAGCAAATAAGAGAGTCCTTACGTCACCGGTTCCCATAAGATTCTCTGTATCTTCCCGATCCTCACTGGTGCTGCCCAGTATGGGGATGGCTTTCTCCATTACCTGCCGAGGAGAGAAGCTGCGGATTATCTCCTCCACCCGACTTTGTATCCTGGCCTCACCTTCAATCAATATCCCTGACAGAACCGGTAAAACACCACCGGAAGGAACGGGATCGCTCCAGCGCGCAGCCAGGAACATACCTATGCCCAGGCTTCCAAGAAGGCAAGCTATATATATCAAAGCAAGCCGTCGGGCATTCGGAGGCTTGCGCCTCATCTGCCTAACCACAAAACATCCCCCGCCCTCACATAGGTGTTTACACAACTTATCTATATGAATCAGGCAAGGGACTTAGACTACGAAAGGTAAGTCAATATCTTGTCCCAGTCTATCGAAGGATGTAGAGCTGCATTAAGGCCTGCCGCAAGAATCTCGGCCAAATCTTCCACTAAGTCGTCAACTTCCTTCGGAGTCACCACCAACGACCCGAAATAGGGAGACAACATTTGCTTAAGGTAACTACGCCTTGCCATTGCCTGCTGTGTCCCTTGAGCAGGCACGCTTACCCCTCCCCTCTGTCTCTCCATGAAGTCCATGGCGTCCATGGCAATGGTTTCCGCAGTCACAACTGTGGGAACACCTATAGCTATTACCGGCACACCCAGACTCTCCCGGTTTATTCCCATTCGCCTGTTGCCAACACCCGAGCCGGGACTGATGCCTGTATCCCCCATCTGTATAGTCGAGCCCAGGCGTTGTGTGGACATAGATGCAAGAGCGTCAACTACGACCACAAGATCAGGCCTGACGTTACCTACCACACCCCTGATGATTTCTCCGGTTTCAATTCCTGTAAGGCCTAAGACCCCGGGGGATATGGCGCATACGGCTCTCATACCGCCTCTCAGTTCTTGAGGAACTAAGCTGTGGAGATGTCTTGTGACTGTCAGGTACTCAATAGTACGTGGCCCCAGGGCGTCGGGTGTAGCCTGCCAGTTCCCCAGGCCTGCCACAAGCACGGTGGCGTTATCGGGCAATGGCGCAAGTCTCAAGAATTCCCTTGCAAAGATCCGGGCCAGCTCTTCGTCTATCTCTTTGCTTCTGGAGCGAAGGTACTGCGACTCAATGGTCGTGTAATTCCCTCTGGCCTTTCCCAGGATACGCTCTGCCTCGGGAGTCATGACCCGGACCCGCGTGATAGTAGCATAACGGGTCTGTTCTGTCTCAGACATGACTCCGGGCACCTCTTGTCCGGTCCGCCGCGAAATTAGATCCTGGGCTTCGAGGGCCAGATCCGTTCTTACACTATAACTCTTCCATATCACATCATCATCGGGGAAACTATATTCATGACTCCGGACTGAACCCAACTTACTACTGCCATTTCTTGTCATTCGCAGAATGCGTCTTCTTTCTTGCAGCATGTTAACCACCTCTTACCTATACCGCTAGTTTTCCCAGCCGTTTGGATGCATATCCCCGTGGGTTTTCCTGTCCCGGCAATTCCGCAAGCCATTTTGTAGGCCGTAGAGCGTAACATGTAGTGATGCGGCGTGAATACTGCAAGGGAATCGGCGGCCCAAAAGGATTTGTGGCTGACTTTCAGCCACCCAAGATGCGGCTCGTCGAAATATGGCTGCAGAGCACTCAATAAAAAGGCAATTGTCCTTGCTTTTCTGATGGTGGCTATTCAGTGCTTACATAGATTCCGCTCGAGTGGCTCACTGAGTGAGCCACTCGGCTAGTGCGCCGGGCATGGCGCCTCATACGGGGGTGAAAGTCCCCTCGACGGGTAGGTAACGACCAAGTGCAAGCCAAGGGCAAGGGTGTCCATCGCGAGATGGAATCTGAAGGAAGCCTGAGGCAAAGTTCCGGCCTGAGGAACACGAACCACATACGAGGCACTTCAAGGGGG
>JAPXLY010000030.1:0-16452 GCA_033809295.1 Bacillota bacterium | reverse complement strand
AAGCTTTAAAGCTTCTGGGAGACGAAGGCTCATTGCTCTACACAGGAAATCTGAAGATCCATACGTCCCTGGACATGGACTTTCAGAACGCTGCGGAGAA
Organism: Bacillota bacterium; assembly: GCA_033809295.1. Classification (GTDB taxonomy): domain Bacteria; phylum Bacillota; class SHA-98; order UBA4971; family UBA4971; genus UBA4971. Next base: position 16,352 of record JAPXLY010000030.1, on the reverse strand, counting down.
GGCGTTCTCAAAGGGGCTTGACGCTCTCACGCCTCCTGCCGAACCAGAAACCTCCTATGCTGTTCTGAAACGTCCGATTCAGCCTCAAGGCGCCCTGGTGGCCATTGATCCGAGTTCAGGACACGTCAAGGCCCTAATAGGCGGAAGGAGCTACTCTGAAACGCAGTTTAACCGTGCAATGCAAGCCTTCAGGCAACCGGGGTCCTCGTTTAAGCCGTTCTTCTATGCAGCAGCCCTTGAAAATGGTTTTACTGCCGCATCCGTGCTACCTTGCGAACCTATAACATTCTACGCACAAAGACAGCCTTACACCCCTACGGATTACGGTGAATTCCAATATCATTTCAAGTGGCTGACCTTAAGAGAAGCCTTGGTGACTTCGTGCAATGTAATATCTGTATACCTTGCAAATATCATCGGCCCGGAAAAAGGAATGGACCGCGCAAAACAGCTTGGAATAACAAGCCCTCTGAGTCCTAACTTGTCTCTTGTCCTCGGAACTTCAGAGGTCACCCCGTTTGAGATGGCGTTGGCATTTGCGCCTTTCGCAAACGGAGGAAAGCGGGTCCAACCTATATTCATAACATCCATTGAAGACAGCAGGGGACGGAAACTATATCAAGCTCGGGTAGTGGCCAGGCAAGTCCTTGACCCGCGAACCGCATTTATTATAACTGACATACTGAGGCAAGTCGTCAGCCAATGGGGAACTGCAGGAGCAATATCATCCAGCCTTACACGGCCTGTAGCCGCGAAAACAGGATCCACGCAGCACTACACTGATGCATGGTTCGTAGGATACACTCCGGACCTGGTGTGTTCAATCTACATCGGCAACGACGACCCCGGTGTTCCATTAGGGAAATCAGGAGGCGCGGCTGCAGGGCCCATATTCGCAGATTTCATTGAAAACGCGCTTCAGGACAGGCCGGCGCTGTCGTTTCAGACACCCCGTGGACTAGTCAGGGCGGAAATTTGCCACGAGACAGGATATCTGGCTTCACCTGCTTGCCCCGGCACCCGATGGGAACTGTTTAAGAGCGGCACTCAACCGGTTTATGAATGCCCCTGGCACGGCGCTTTTCCTGTTCATGCGCGCGACTGATTCGCACCGCGTCGCATCTCGGTCCGGATCTGAATCGCTTCCCGATCCTAATCCGAGTCGTGTCTTAGCTCCGTTCCAAGTCGCTTCCCATTCCTATTCCAGGTAGAGTTGACGTTCTAAGCGTCTGTTGTAAGGACTCCATTTACCTTCAAGATTGCTGCTTTCTTCCACGACTTCAGTAAATTGGGCAACACACGCATCAAAATAGTCCGCCAAATGGAGAGCAATTGCCTCAAGAGTCTTGGGGCGTTTCGGAGAACCCCATTCCAGTTTTCCGTGGTGGCTCAAAATCATGTGACGTAGCTTTAGAGCAAGGCTTTGCGGAAAATCGGCGATCCCTTCTATAGCCTGGGCAACCATGCGTTCGCCTATGACAACGTGGCCGATGAGTTTTCCTTCATCACTCAAGTCGAAAGGGCCGTTATATGTATACTCTACGACTTTTCCGATGTCGTGGAGTATTGCCCCCGCGACCAGAAGTTCAGTATCAATTATGGGGTAAAGCATGGGTACGGCCTCACATAGAGATACCACATTTGAACTGTGCTCTATTAATCCTCCGATGACAGCATGGTGAATGGATTTTGCAGCCGGGGCTTGGACATATGCAGCCGCAAACTCCGGATCTTCAAGGAAGCCGAGAACCAGGCGTTCAAGATAGGTATTGGTAAAGGCCTTGGACTTGCTTTTCAGCCGGTGGAGTAGCTCATCCACATCTTTCTTAGTGCGGGGAAGGAACAGGGACAGTTCAAAGTCGCCGCGGCTGCATTTATGTATGGTTTCAATTGTGATTTGAGGTGTGCCCTTGTATTCTGAGACATGGCCCTCAATGCGCACCACATCTCCGTCTTCAAATGAATTGTACACCCCCTCACCGCCGTCCCACACGATTGCCTTTATCTCCCCTGTCCGGTCGAAAAGCGTAAGTGTCAAGTAACGGCCGGGCTTCGACGAAAAATCCAATAGCTGTTTGGATTTGGCCATGAAGATACTCCTCGCCGCCTGTCCCACTTCGAGATCGGCCACCCGCTGCCTGATGCATTCTGCATCTCTGTTTGACATAAGTCGTCCAACCCCCAAACTTGCGAAAAATGTCAGGATCACCTGTATCATGCAGTCCCCCGAATTCCACAGTCCGGTTATTAACTGCCCAGAACAAATCGATATATTGCTTCCGCCACGCCGTCACCGCTTATTCCGTCCGCAACATAATCCGCCGCTTCTTTTACGCTGTCACGGGCGTTATTAACGGCTACACCGATTCCGGCATAAGACAGCATGCTTATGTCATTCTCACTGTCTCCGATAGCCATGACCCCGTCTTTCGGAATGCCTAAGTGTTCAGACAAGCCGGCAAGAGCTGAACCCTTCGTTACTCCTTTGCCCGTAAACTCGATGTATGACGGCAAAGACCGCGCTACATGCGATCTGTCTCCGAATTTTCGTTCCAACTCAGGCAAAAGCTTATCGACGGTTTCCGGTTCTGCCATCATCAGTAGTTTTGTGGGAGGCCTATTCAAGAACTCCAAAAGGTTCTCTACAGGGTTGGCCACCACATTCACATGGGCCATGTAATGACGGGCTTGTTCATTCAGGCTTGCCACGTAAAGCTCATCGTCAACATAAACATTAATGTGAAACCCGAGGCTCTCAAGATGCGCCAAGATCACTCCGGCGTCTTCAAGGGGTATCGGCTTGTGCCAATATACCTCCTGAGTCCTGGCGGTTTTCACTAAGGCGCCGTCATAGGTTATGAGCGGGGCGTCAATGCCCAACTCCTCCGCAAAAGGCACTGCTGCCCGGTACATTCGTCCTGTGGCCAATGTGATAATACTCCCGGCGTCTATGGCAGCACCTATAGCCCGCTTCGTCGCGTCGCTTATCTTAAGATCACTTCCGATCAAGGTGTAGTCTATGTCGATAGCAACAAGTCTGATTCTTCCCTGTCCCCAAATTGTCACAGGTCTTGCACCACCCAGCTTATGATACTGCTTCCTATTGAGAGGAGTATTGACGCACCTACGGCCGCCCAGAACCCGGATATGTAAAAACCCTGTACGACTCTGGATACTATCCACAACATGAAGCCGTTTATTATAAACGTAAACAGGCCCAGCGTGACCAGTTGTATAGGAAGAGACAAGATAAACAAGACAGGCCGTATAAGCGCATTCACAACCCCCAATATGAAAGCTGCCAGAAGCGCAGGGATGAATCCGGTTATTCTGACTGCCGGCGCCATAAGGTACGGAATCATGAAGAGGACGATAGCATTTGCCAACCATCTGATGATAAATGAGCGCTTTCTCAAAAATGGCACCTCCTTCCAACGGAATGTCTCTTAATTCACAAATATGCCTGTCACGACACGCATAACGAGGACGCCCTTTTGAGGGGCGCCTCACTAAACCTCACTACTTAGCCGACTTATACAAGGCGCACGGTAACGCCGACGCCTTCGGATCCGGCTGATACTTCCAACAGCGTAAATCTTCCGCAGGATCGTAGTTGTCTTATTAACTCAGACGTTGCGTCCAACACCGCTTTGATATCCAGCTCCCCATTCCAACCGGAAAAGCCCTTGTATCGAATGGTACTGCACTGCATTTTTCGTCTTAACGAAGGATGCAAGAAACCGAGAGTATAAGAAGCAATAGCTGCTGATTCTACGAGATCCTCCAACACGAACAGCGGGATCACAACGGGAATAGGAATTCGGACGCCAGGCAATTTCAGGGTCAACACAAAGAAGAACGAAGGAATCTTCAAACAACCCTTCGAAGAGAGCCCTGTCGGCATTGGCACCACGTCCCTACTCGACATAGATTTCTACTTTTGCGTCTTCACTGTCCACGTCAACGATTTTCCCTGAAGTTGACTCGGTAATTGCAGCAATGAGTTGATCAAGGTCAATGTCCTCGTCTTCAAGCTGTTTGGATACGTCCTTCGGGATAAACTTCATTGCCACTTTGGCAAGGGCAAGAGGTATGTTGACATTGACTCGTGTGTTGTCAGCGGTATCTAGTACCCGTATCCGAAGCATTCTCCCATAGCTGCCGCCGGGACGCCCGGGCGCTGACAAGCTTTCCCGCGTAGAACTATCCAAAGCCTCCAAAAGCCTTAGGCCTTCATCCACTGAAACTTTCTCATCCCGAACAAGATCGAGGATTCGCTTCTTTTCTTCAAACATTTGGATTCCCTCCCATTCAGTGTGTTTGAGACGTAGAGACTCCTTAACTGCACACTATTGACTGCGCACAATGCGCACCTGGCCGTTGGATGTCCTCGCTTTGATTGTCAACCTGTCAGCGTTCTTGGAAAACCCTGATGTCTCAGTAATTACCTCTCTTCGTACAGTCCCTTCGTCCCTCACCTGATAGGCCAAATTCGGGAGGTCAAGGGCAATGCGCCCCAGGCTTGTTTTGGCGTCTATATGATAGCCTACCTTATCAGCATCTGCAACCTGTACTTCTATCGCTCCATTGGACGTTGTCAGCTCGTATTGGGATTCGCCCATTATTCCTCGGGCCTCAATGGTTATCCCTCCGTTTGAAGTCCGTGCACTGAGCCTCTGAGTGACGCCACTGACATTGATCCTGCCGTTTGAGGTTTCCAACTCTGTAATGGCTCCGCGAGTATTGTCCAAATCGATTCTGCCGTTTGAGGTCTTCACTGTAATCATCCTGTACTCAAATTCTCCGAGACTCACACGCCCGTTTTGTGTCTCAAGATTCATGTCATACAGAAACTTCCTGGGCAACTTCACATTAAAAGACGCGCCGGACACACCCCTACCATGACTGAGCTTGATCTTAAGGGAATCATCAGCTACATCACACTTCAAAAGCTCCTTCAGCAATGCTTCGCCTGCGTCACCAGGGGTTTGACTCTCTGCACCGGGCATGACATTGGCTGTCACATCGACGCGGAAGCCCGGTTCATCCCACGGTTCAACTATAATACGCCCGTTCCAAGTAGAAAGCTCCACGTCAATCTTCTTGCCTGACTCCCCCGAAAAGCTCCCTTCTACAACCTTCTCCACGGTGAGACCCGGAGAGAACATGCGTTGGAAAGGCTCGATGATGGCTTTATGCCACGATGCAGCCGGGATATCCCCCGCTGACTCAGTGCTCCGCCGCCTGTCTCTCATTTCTCGCTGCATGCGGCCAATAGTGCGGTCTGTGCTTTTCACCGCACTTTCTACCGTTTCTCGAATCCTCTCAGCCAAATTCTCGAGCGCAGCTCGATCCACGACATCAGCAAGGCCTGAAAGCTTATCCGCCAGGTCTCTCACTTCTGTCATGTCGGGTTTCTTTAACGAGACGGGTGGCTCAGATTGCTCAGGCTTTTCTTCGTCACGCTCGGGAATCAACGGGGACTCTTGCGGGGTATGGAGTCCCACGGCTTCATCAACAGCTTCAATCAATAATACAGCCTGCTCCGACGTAATCTTGCCTTCCTCAAGCATTTTCAGGATCATCACGATTTCTTCTCGCATAATATGCCCCTCCCCTCAATCTGTATCTGACTCAGGCCTGCCTCAGAAGCGCCACTGCTTTGTCAACGCTGATTTCGCCGTTAGCAAGGGATTCCAGAATTGCCTTGCGCTTGCCTGAGACTTCAGTCTTACTTTCCTCATTCTTACATTCCACCGGAAAACAGAAGATCACAACCTCTTCGCACATGATGCATCTCTCCTTGCAATCCATCTCTGACTTGCTTTCCTGTCAAGCTCACTTCTGTTTCAAGAGCTTTACCGCCTCATCAGCGCTGAGTTCTCCCTTGGAAAGGGAATCCAGGATTTCTTTGCGCCTACCTGCAACTTCGGCTTCATCTTCCTTGTCACGCTCTACGGGAAAACCAAGCGCCTGGATTACCGTATCGAGACGCCCTCGGACTGTCGGATAAGAGATACCAAGCTCCCTCTCAACTTCTTTTATATTCCCGCGACACCTGATGAATGTCGCCACAAAATCCCTTTGCTCATCAGACATCTGACAAAACTTGCATGTTTCAAAGTGCCCGCTGATAGAAGTGTCGCACCTTGAGCAAGAAAGCTTGGTGACTTCCAGCGGTTCGCCACAGACAGGACATTTTCCAAGAGCCCTGCGTTTCACATTGCCGCCCCCTTTACTTTATTGATGTGTATATTAATCTTCTTAATGACTCTATTAAGATTATAAAGCATTCTGCAAAGGGATGTCAATAGTCTTCACCAACATTTTACCGGTATTTCACCCCGACTTTGAGTGTTCGATATTCGAACACCTCCTGCAAAGCAATCACCCGAAGACCGAAATGATCCGGTAAAAATCTTATCTGTGCTCTAATTTCGAACACGATCTCGTCTTGAGGTGGTCGAATATCGAACACCGTATCGCATAAACGCGTCCTACAAGGCGGCGGCTGATAGGAAATCGCACACTCATTTCAAACTGGTGTTCGAAAACCGGACACCGCTTCCAAAGGCGTGTTCGAAAATCGAACATTCAGGCGTTAAAAGACCGTCGCCACGCTCAAAAAGTCTCAAAAACCTCAAAGTGTGTTCGAAAACCCGACACCTGCATCGCCGCACGTGTTCGAGAATCGAACACGGACACCATAATTATCAGAGAAACCTCAGAAGGTGATAGAAATTAGTACACACTTCCCGGGCAGGCTTTTGGCATGCGAATCAGACATCGAGGAATTTGTAGTTGAACCTCTGCCACTCAAGAGGTGGCTTGGCAAAATGTGGTTGTAAAGCGCGCAAGGAAAAGACAACAAGACATCAGTGTCGTGTTCCAGGGATTTCTTATGTAGAAGACATGCCGCCGGCATCGCGCGTCAGGGCTTCCTTGAGCCGTTCCGCCAGTTTGCGGTTCATTCCCGGGACATTTGCAATGTCCTCGACACCCGCAGCGCGTATGCCTTTCAAGGACCCGAAAGCCGTAAGAAGAGCTTGAAGGCGCTTTTTGCCGATACCCGGGATTTCCTCAAGGGCTGACAATGTAGACCTTTTCGTTCTCAACTGCCTGTGGTATGACACAGCAAATCTATGTGCTTCATCGCGGATGCGCCTGAGAATGAGGAGGGCTTTTGAATCCTCGGGCAAAGCAATAGGTTGCTCCCGGCCTTCAAGAAAAATCAGCTCGTGAGATTCTGCAAGACTGATAGCGGGCACATCTTGGACGCCCACTTCACGGAGGGCTCGAAGTCCGGCATTAAGCTGGCCCTTACCCCCGTCAATAATGATAAGGTCAGGCAGCTCCTTCCCGTCTTGATCCTTCTTCAGAATCCTCCGGTAGCGCCTGGAGATTATCTCATGCATCATTGCGCAATCATCTTGGCCTTCCACTGTTCTGATCCTGAAACGCCGATAGGAAGACTTCGCCGGCCGCCCCCGTTCGAATACAACCATCCCGCCGACAGCGTCAGTGCCCTGGATGGTTGATATGTCAAATGCCTCAATTCTCTTTGGAAGCCGAGGAAGACACAACGCTTCCATAAGCTCGAGTAATGCAGCGTCTTTCAGAACTGCGTCTTGCATGGCTTTCAGTTTTGCTTCCTCCAAACTGAGTTTGGCGTTGTCAGCCGCCATGCTTTGGAGCTTCTTCTTGTCTCCTCTCTGCGGAACATGAATACTGACTCTCTTCCCTTTCTTCTCTCTCAGCCACATACTGATGGCTTCTTCGTCATCAGGTTTCATGGGAAGCAATATCTCGTCAGGGATGAAAGTAGCCTCATCGTAGTACTGTTTAATGAAAGCAGTAAGCGTTTCAAAGTCAGGCACGTCAGAGATATCAGTAATGAAGAAACGTTCGCGCCCCATGAGTTTCCCGGAACGGACAAAGAATATCAGAACACACGCGTCTGCTTCTTCCCGAAAGTATCCCACGACATCAATGTCGCTACCGGTCGCAAGGACTATTCTCTGTCGTTCAGTCGCGCGTTCCATTGCCCTGACAGCATCCCGAATAGATGCCGCCCTCTCAAAATCAAGTGCATCTGACGCTGCTTGCATCTGTTTCTTCATGGACAACACTACCTGATCCTGCCGGCCTTCCAGAAAGAGAATGATCTGGTTTATGAGCCCCATATATGCTTCCTTAGATATCCTCCCTGAACAAGGAGAAAGACATTTCTCAATGTGATAGTTGAGACATGGACGCGCCTGTTGCACTCCCTCTTCTGATATTTCTTTCGAACAACTCCGAATGGGGAAAAGACGCCGCAGGAAGCGGAGGGTTTCACGCATTGCGCTTACGTCCGCATACGGCCCAAAGTAACGGCTGCCATCCTGTTCCACCCTCCTGGTCACGGTAACCCGGGGAAACTCGTCTTCCAGCGTAATCTTGATAAAAGGATAAGTCTTGTCATCTCTCAACCGGACATTGAACCGAGGACGGTGTTTCTTTATCAGGTTATTCTCAAGGATTAGCGCCTCAACCTCTGAATCTGTGACAATATACTCAAAATCCGCGATGCGCTCCACAAGAAGTTGAATCCGCCTCGCCAGTCCGGCAGGCGATTGAAAGTACGAACGAACCCTGTTTCGGAGGGATGAAGCTTTCCCTACATATATCACTTGGCCGGAAGAGTCTTTCATTACGTAGACCCCGGGCCTATCAGGGAGGTCTTTGGCTCTCTCCGCGAGATTAGCTTTCAGATCAGAGATCATCAATGAAGCACCTTCCTGAGAAAATGGCCTGTATAAGAGGCTTCCACTTCCGCCACTCCTTCAGGGGTCCCGCATGCCACAACCCTTCCGCCCCTATCTCCTCCTTCAGGGCCCAGGTCAATAATGTAATCAGCGGTCTTTATCACGTCGAGGTTGTGCTCAATGACCAGGACAGTATCACCTGCATCGACAAGGCGCCCCAAGACTTCCAGCAGCCTGTGAATATCGGCGAAGTGAAGTCCGGTCGTGGGCTCATCCAGAATATAGAGGGTTCTCCCATTGCTGCGCCTGCTCAACTCTGTAGCCAGTTTGACCCTCTGCGCTTCCCCGCCGGACAGAGTTGTGGCGGGCTGTCCCAGCTTTATATATCCGAGTCCCACATCATACAGGGTTTCCAGCTTACGCTTGATACGAGGAATGTTCCGGAAGAACTCAAGGGCTTCGTCTACCCTCATGTCCAATACGTCCGCTATAGTCTTTCCCTTATACTTGACCTCCAATGTTTCCCTGTTATACCGTTTCCCCCTGCACACCTCACACGGGACATAAACATCAGGAAGGAAGTGCATCTCAATCTTTATGATCCCGTCACCACGGCAAGCTTCACATCTACCACCCTTTACATTGAAACTGAACCTCCCCGGGCGGTACCCGCGGGCCCTGGCTTCCTGGGTCAAGGCGAAGGTTTGCCTGATAATGTCAAATGTGCCTGTGTATGTGGCAGGGTTCGATCTGGGAGTCCTGCCGATTGGTGACTGGTCCACATTGATGACACGGTCGAGATGCTCAAGCCCCAAGAGCCCGTCGTGAGCCCCGGGTTTGGCTTGTGCCCTGTTCAAGTCATGTGAGAGCCTCTTGTACAGGACCTCATTTATCAGTGTGCTTTTCCCTGAACCTGAAACACCGGTCACGCAGATGAACACGCCAAGGGGAATCTCCACATCGATTCCTTTCAAATTATGTTCTCTTGCCCCTTGTATCAAAAGCGACTTCCCATTAGGGCTGCGACGATTGGCCGGGACAGGGATCTTCTCTTTTCCCGAGAGGTAAACCCCGGTCAGCGAGTCTTTACAGGAGATTATGTCATCAAGCGTTCCGGCAGCCACTACATGCCCGCCTTCAGCGCCTGCACCCGGACCTACGTCTACTATATGATCAGCGGACCTAATCGTCTCTTCGTCATGCTCAACGACAATGACTGTGTTGCCTAAGTCGCGAAGGTTCTTCAATGTGCTTATCAGGCGTTTGTTATCTCGTTGGTGGAGTCCTATGCTGGGTTCATCAAGTATATAAAGGACCCCGACAAGACTGGATCCAATCTGTGTAGCAAGCCTTATTCGTTGTGCTTCGCCCCCTGCCAGAGTGCCTGCAGATCTATCGAGGGTAAGATAATCCAGGCCGACGTTCACCAGGAATCCCAGACGCTCGCGAATTTCTTTCAAAACCTGTCTTGCAATGAGGAGCTCTCGATCAGTCAATTCCAACCTTTCGAAGAAATCGCAGGCATCCTGGCATGACAAGGAGGTAACCTGCATTATTGACTTGCCTCCCACCGTTACGCCGAGGCTTTCAGGCCTAAGCCTTGCTCCGCCGCATGCAGGACAAGTCCTTGTTGTTATGAAGTCCTCAATTTCTTCCCGTACCCCCTGCGAGCGAACCTCCCTATACCTACGCTCAAGATAGGGTACTAATCCTTCATAGCCCGTTTCGCGCGATACATAATTGCCGGAGAAGTCATGGTACCGGAACCTGAACTTCTCCCTTCCCGCGCCATACAGCAGGATACTCCTGTGTTCCGGAGACAAGCGGCTCACGGGCACATTCGTATCGATTCCAAAGCGCTCGCACACCTTCATGACTCTATTCGCAAAGAAATCACTGCGCGTTCCTTCAAAGGATCTCCGCCAGGGCACCAACGCGCCTTCCATTACACTCAACTCAGAATTCACAACAAGTTCCGGACCAATTTCCTCTTTGGTTCCCAGTCCGGCACATTCAGGACATGCGCCATACGGGCTGTTGAAGGAAAACATCCTCGGTGTGAGTTCTTCAAAGCTGATCCCGCATTCAACGCAAGCGAATTTCTCGCTGAAGATCAGGTCTTCCTTGTCAAGGACGTTGATTACGGTGATTCCGTTACTCTGCCTCATAGCCAATTCTATTGAGTCAGCCAGGCGTTGCTCTATTCCTTCACGAATTACTAAGCGGTCAACGACGATTTCGATGGTATGGATTTTGTATCGATCCAGCGCGATATCTTCATCAACCCGAAAAGCCTCGCCATTAACTCTGACCCTTACGAATCCGTCTTTTCTGATATCCTCAAGTGCCTTCCTGTGTTCACCTTTCTTGCCTCGAATCACAGGCGCCAGCACCTGTACCTTGGTGCCTTCGCCAAGCGCCATTACCTGATCCACAATCTGCTGTACAGTCTGCTGGGTAATGGGCAACCCGCATTTTGGGCAATGGGGTTTGCCTATTCTTGCATATAGAAGCCTTAAGTAGTCGTATATCTCGGTTACCGTGCCCACCGTGGATCTTGGGTTTCTGCTCCCGCTCTTCTGATCAATGGCTATGGCAGGCGAAAGGCCTTCGATGTAGTCTACGTCAGGCTTGTCCATTTGTCCTAGGAACTGTCGGGCGTAAGATGAAAGGGATTCCACATAACGCCTTTGGCCTTCAGCATAGATCGTATCGAATGCCAAAGACGATTTTCCCGAACCGCTGATCCCGGTGATAACAACAAGCTTGTCTCTGGGTATTTTGACATCTATGTTTTTCAGGTTGTGCTGTCTGGCACCCCTGACTACTATGAAGCCCTTACTCACAATATCTCCTCCGAAGACCTCTTTATTGGACAAACCGCTTGCGGAGGTCTCGTATCTTGTCGCGAAGTTCTGCAGCACGCTCAAACTCCAAAGCCCGGGCTGCCTTGTACATCTCCTCTTCTAAGGCCCCTATGAGTTTCGCAGCCTCCTTGAGGGACATGGCAGTCTCCTCCAACCCGTAAACCGGCTTATCTTCGGCTGCCTTCAACATCTCAGTTATATCACGGATTTCCTTCTTCACGGATTCAGGAGTAATGCCGTGTCGTCTATTATACTCCATCTGAATGCTGCGACGCCTGTAAGTTTCGTCAATAGCCTTTTCCATAGATTGGGTAACGCTGTCAGCGTACATTATGACCTTACCGTTGATATTACGGGCAGCACGGCCAATAGTCTGTATAAGCGATGTTTCTGAGCGCAAAAAACCTTCTTTGTCCGCATCCAATATAGCTACAAGTGAGACCTCAGGAAGGTCCAGGCCTTCCCTGAGAAGGTTGATTCCCACCAAAACATCAAATTCCCCGAGCCTCAAGTCCCTTAGAATCTCCACCCTCTCAAGAGTCTGCACTTCCGAATGCAGATACCTGGCTTTGACTCCGACTTCCACCAGGTAGTCGGTGAGATCTTCCGCCATTTTCTTAGTGAGGGTAGTCACCAGGACTCTTTCATTCGCCTTGACTCGGTTCTGAATCTCAGCCAAAAGGTCATCGATTTGATTCCGCGTAGGACGAACCGTTATTTCGGGATCAACAAGCCCCGTAGGCCTAATTATTTGCTCCACCACCTGCTTACTCACATCGAACTCATATCGCCCCGGGGTGGCTGAAGCAAAGATCAGTTGGTTTACACGCGCCTCAAATTCATTGAATGTGAGGGGGCGGTTATCATAGGCTGACGGCAATCTGAACCCGTATTCAACGAGGTTTTGCTTGCGCGATCTATCCCCTGCGTGCATAGCATGTAACTGAGGAAGTGTCACATGAGATTCGTCAATGATTATCAAGAAATCAGGGGGGAAGTAATCCAACAGCGTCGCCGGCGGCTCACCGGGTTGCCTCCCTGTCAAGTGGCGGGAGTAGTTTTCAATCCCCTGACAATATCCGACTTCACGAAGCATTTCCAAATCGTACCTGGTCCTTTGCTCAAGCCGTTGAGCTTCCAGTAGTTTTTCCCTTGTCCGCAAGTAGGCGAGCCTCTCCTCGAGCTCTTCCTCGATACTTACAATGGCGCGCTTTAACCTCTCCTCATTTGTGATAAAATGGGTCGCAGGGAAGATTGTTATGGACTTTCGTTCCTCCAGTATTTCTCCGGTGACTGCGTCTACTTCCTGGATGCGGTCGACTTCATCACCGAAAAACTCGATCCGAATTACGTTTTCCTCATATGCAGGAATTATCTCAACCGCATCTCCGCGGACTCGAAACGTCCCTCTGGTAAATCCAATGTCATTACGTACATACTGAATCCTCACAAGATCCCTTAGAATCCTATCCCTGTCAGCCTCTTCCCCGAGCTTCAGAAAGACTGTCATTTCCTTGTAGTCTTCAGGAGAACCAAGGCCGTAGATACATGATACACTTGCCACAATCAAGACATCACTTCGTTCTAAGAGAGCACTTGTAGCTCTATGGCGCAACCTGTCAATTTCATCGTTTATGGACGCGTCCTTCTCAATGTAAGTGTCAGATTGCGGGACATAAGCTTCAGGCTGGTAGTAATCGTAGTAGCTGACAAAATACTCCACAGCGTTATCCGGAAACAACGCGCGAAATTCACTGCACAGTTGAGCTGCCAATGTCTTGTTGTGGGCAATGACGAGAGTAGGTTTTTGCACTTCCTGGACTACCAAGGCATCAGTAAAGGTTTTGCCTGTTCCTGTAGCCCCAAGCAAAGTCTGAAACCTATGTCCCGCCATGATGCCTTCCTGCAACTTACGGGCAGCTTCAGCTTGGTCGCCTTTAGGCGTCAAATCTGTTGTTAACTTAAATCCACTCAACCTGTAAGCCTCCCACTGAACACTGCATAAGACTTTTCGCTGCTTGACTTTGGTCGCTTGAGACGGCTCTTGAAGTCTCGCCGGCTAACCCTATGATAATTCTAAAATACCCTTCTTAATAGTGCAATGTATCCCGATAACCCGTCCCCGGCAACCCACAAACCCGCAAACCCACAAACTGTACTGGCTGAGCCTGTGTAGACCTGTAGTCCGAAAGCACGCCCGGGCTACGAACATACATTCGGCACCTATAAAGTATCTCCTCCCTGTCGCAGAAAAATATCGGACCATGGATGTGGATGTTGAGGACACAGCAGGAGCAGGTAGCTATTTAGACGCGGGTTTCATCTGGCGAATGACTCCGAGGGTACTTAATGGAGAAATGCGCTGCGTTAGGCAATGCTACCGTGGCTCTCAACGGGTCTCGTTCTGTGGCGCGGCTTGACTTGGCATCCAGGGCCGGAGTTGAACATGCTGTGACAGCCATCCTCACCTGAACCGAGGTGAACGGATTCCCTTAATCCATCTGGCTAACGGACCCTCAAGAGAGCCTCCGGGTGCCTTTGCGTGGGCATCATCGCCGGGCGCAGGGGATGGGATAAGTCCTGCACTCTCCACTGCGCCGGACAAAGATCGTGAGAAACGTTCTCTGACACCGTCACTTCCCAGACGTTCAGCCTCAATGTAATACCATGGAGCATACGCGCCAAAGGCCTTCCTGAGGTCTTGAGGGCTCCTTATCAGTTGGCCGTTTATGGAGATAATAATATCCCTGCTTCTGAAGCCCGCATCAGCAGCCGGCGAATTAGGCACAACATCAAGCAATACCAACCCCCTGGGATTCTCTGAGAAAAGCGCAGGCTCCATAGTCTCCCCGCGTCTTCCTGATGCAATCACCAGTTCGTGCCCGACGGGAGCGAACACAGCAGCTATCCACTGAACCCATGGAAACGGTATGGAAAGCAAAGCCAAGCCCAGGAGTGCCACACTGAAGACCAGGAGGTCCCGGGCAGTACGCCTGGCCCTCTCTTCCGGGCTTCTGGCAAGAGCGAAATCCCCATAGCCGAGAGCTGCAGGGAGCAAGAACATGGCAAATAGAAGCTCATGGCCTTCAGGCGGCAATATCCCCGGTTTTATCAGAGGCCACCAATCAGGCATGGATATTAAGCCTCCTGCCAGACTCTCAAGTTCGCTTGCCTGAGGAGTCAATAACATCATGCTGATGATAGGTATGGGCCAGAACTTCTGCAAAACAAAGCCGCCCACTACCCGGCCTTCCTGCGTCCGCATGTAGAGAGGAAGTGCCCCGTGACTGCCTGTAATGCGTATCAACAGCCCTTCAATCAAGTGGAGCACTGCCACGAGAATCATAATATCTGTGACTCCCACTTCAGGCCAGCCAAATATCAAGTTGGACAGGGCCACCAGTCCCCCGGCGTATGAGAAACACAAGAACCTCTGGTCAATGAGCATAAGGAAGACTGCGAGCGGAAGGATAAACGAAACCCCTGCCCTGGTTATGGTAACGCCTACAAGGATGAGTATGAGACTGGCGGCAAACCCCGCAATTACGCCCAGCAGGATAGAAGTGAGAAGCCTCGAAAAGGGCGACTCAACAGCCTGGCCATATACGTTAGTCTCCAACCGGGCAGCACGGGAGTATTGGGCGGCAATGAGGGCTATTACCACCCAAAAAACCGGATGAAGTGCTGCCTGTGGGATCAACATAAGGATAGTGATGATTATCTTCCCGAATGGAAACATCAAGGCCACTCCCAATTCGCCGGCACACTACTATTCATTATACGTTATCCTGCAACCTTGTTTGACTCCTGCTTTTCGAGCTGCTCCGTTAAGACCTTGACAGCGGCCTCGAGCTGCGTGTCGTCAACACTTTCGTCAGAGCCTTCGGGCGCTTCAGGAAGCCTCATTTCCACATCAGGTTCTATCCCTTTCTTGTCAATTGAATGCTCACCGGCTGTAAGATACTTGTGGGTCGTTATGGAAATCGCAGAACCGTCAGACAAAGGATAGATGGTCTGAACTGACCCTTTGCCGAAGGTTTTTACCCCCACTATCGTGGCGCGTCCCATATCTTTTAGCGCTCCTGCCACGATTTCAGACGCGCTTGCGCTTATCTCGTTAACCAACACGACCATGGGAATGCTCAATTTTTCTCCGGGGCCTGCATGATATGTAACCCGATGCCCGCTTTTGTCCACCATATGAACAACAGGGGTTCCCGCAGGCAAAAACTTACTTGACACTTGCACCGCCAGATCCACGGAGCCTCCTGTGTTTAGCCGAAGATCGAGAATGAAGCCTTTCATGTTCTTTTCAAGGAGGCTTCGGATATCCTCCATCATCTCTTCGGCGGTATTCTCCCCGAAAAACGAGGCCAAATGGACATATCCGATATCGTTCTCCAGCATTCTGGAAGCAGTGCGCGGAATTAGTATTGTATCCCTGACAATACTTACGTCGAAAGAACGAACCGTTTCGTTCTCCGCACGTTCTATCCCCAGGACAACCGTGGTGCCCTTCGGCCCTTTCATCAACGAGACAGCGTACTCCAAAGCCATGTCTTCCGTAGTTCTGCCGTCAATGTACCTGATCTTGTCCATAGACAGCAAACCTGCACGTTCCCCAGGAGTCTCCCTAATCGGGGATACAATAGTCAGTTCTCCTTCAAGGATCCCCACGATTATGCCTATACCGTCAAAGGAGCCTTTCATGTCGTCCATAAAAGTCCGAAACTCAGAT
>JAPXLY010000029.1:0-16865 GCA_033809295.1 Bacillota bacterium | reverse complement strand
ATTGCTCTTGGTGCATCCAGCCTCATGGTCGGCCTTCTTACCGCCATCCCTGCCCTCGTTAACGCCATTGTGTTTATGCCTGCTGCAGGGTTTGTTGAGAAGAAGGAATCCAGGCTTCCTACAGTTCGTTTCTGGGCCGGACTCCACAGGTCTCTGTATCTGGTCCTGGCATGTATCCCCTTCATGCCTGTGGCAAAGCCTGCATTTCTCGTGAGTATTGTGACGTTAATGTCCGTCCCGGGGGCCATCTCCGGAGTGGCTTGGACTGCCATGATGGGAGACATGTTTCCTGCAGAGGATCGCGGAGAGATTTTCGGATTGCGGAACATGTTTATGGGCATCACAGGAATCCTAGGGACCATGGTGGCAGGACGCCTTTTGGACCGGGTGCCTTTCCCAGGGAATTTCTCACTGTTGTTTCTTATTGCAGCAGGCTTTGGCGGTTGGGGTATTGTGCTTTTATCTAGAATGCGTGAACCGCTGATTGAGCGCCCGGTTCATGTTCAGCAGCCGGCGCGGTTCACGTCCAGAATAAAGAACCTCCTTGATGACAAGGAGCTAGGGTCACAGTTCAAGGTCTTTTGCGCGAGTTCTTTCCTTTTGTGGTTTGGATTCGGGTTCCTCGCAGCCATGTGGTCTATTTACCATGTAGAGGTCTTGAGACTCTCAAATACCGTAATTGCCGGGTTCTCTGTTCTTTCAGGAGTTGCGACTGTAGTAGGTTCACGATATTTCGGCAAGATGGCATCATCCAGAGGCAACGTTTGGGTGCTATTCGCCAGTATGATAGTCGTAGGCGTGTTTCCAATCCTGTACACGCTGTCCCCTTCTGTTGCGTTTCTTAACATAATGCACCTCGTATCCGGATTCGTTCTGGGTGGCCTTAATCTGGCAGTGTTCAATCTTGTATTTGCATACTCCAAACCGGAAAGAAGCCCGAGCGCAACCGCGGTTTTCAACATGCTCATCAACCTTGCGTCATTTATCGCGCCTTTCTTGGGTGATGCATGCTACAAGAGGTTCGGAGTCTATGTTACATTCTATGTAGGTGCGGGTTTTCGCATTCTTGCTCTAATTCCCTTGGCAAGGCTCGTGGAATTCCCTGACTTCACAGGAAGACCGGGTATGAAGCGTTTCCATTTTCGTAAAGTTGGTTATCAGAAGGAGGGGAGGGCTTGAGATTAATCATTGCCATTGTAAAGGGCAGTGACGCCTCGGGTCTTCTTGACGCCCTGGCTGAGCGGCATATCGGAGCTACAAGGCTTGCTGCTACAGGCGGGTTGATGAGCGAAGGCCGGACTACTTTCTTGATAGGCGTGGAAGATGACAGAGAAAACGAGGTCATGGATGTCATAAGAAAATGCTGCTCCAAACGCCTTCGGGCTGCTCCGCAGTTTAGGCCTGCAGGTGAGTTGGTGCCGTCGGTTGCAGTGCCGATGGAATACGAAGCAGGCGGGGCTATCATTTTTGTCACGGATGTAGAGGACATGATGAGGCTCTGATATCATCTCTACGTGAGGGGGATATCTGTGCGATGCTTAGGTTAAGTGAACCACGGCGGGTCTTTGTGTCTCAGTTTGAATCCCCCATTGGGAGGCTGTGGCTGGCCGCAACCGAACTGGGACTTGTAAAGATGGCATTTGACGGGGAAGAAGAGGAGAGCCTGGAGTGGGTGCTAAAGAAATTCCCCAATGCCAGGCTTGTTCCGGGAGAGAAGAATAACGCTGAATTCCACATTGAGCTGGATGATTACTTCAGGGGGGTGCTGAGGGATTTCACGTGCAAGCCCATCCTGGCAGTGAGCGGGTTCAGTAGGATTGTACTTGATGAGGTGTGTAGGATCCCTTTTGGCGTTACCGCCAGTTATCGGGACATAGCCCGGGCCATCGGTATGCCGACTGCTTCCAGGGCTGTGGGTCGGGCTCTTGCCGGGAATCCTGTCCCTATAATCGTGCCTTGTCATCGCGTGGTGGGTAGTGACGGAAAGCTGGTGGGATTCGGCGGCGGGCTACATATCAAGGAATGGCTTCTATCACATGAACGAGGATATCTACACTAAATAAAGGAATACAGCGAAAGGCAAAGGAACTGTGTGCTAAATAAGCTAGATATAGCTTCCAAGTCATATTTGAGCTATTATGGCGGATGAGATTTCCGCCATTACTTATGTTATAATGAACAAGAAAGGTCAAGGAAGGTCAGACTATTGGAAGGGATAGTTTTGAGCAGTCTGTCGGATTTCATTGAGCGGTATCTTAAAGAACTGCTGAGAGAAGCTACTGAAGGGATGATCATGCTCCAAAGGCGTGAGCTTGCCGAGATGTTTGAATGCGTCCCGTCTCAGATAAACTATGTCCTGGACACAAGATTCACTTTGGACAGGGGCTATCTGGTGGAAACCAGAAGGGGCGGCGGCGGCTACATACGCATTGTCAGGTTAGCCTTTCGAACCGGACGTGATTTCCTGTCTGTGCTTGACGAAAACATCGGAGATGAAATCACCGTCAGGCGGGCCGATGGCTTACTGCTCAGACTCAAGGAAGAAGATTTCCTAACCGTAGATGAATATGTCTTCATAAGGACTGTACTGGATAGGGAGACTCAAAAAGCGCCTGATGACTACCGAAGCGCAGTTCGGGCCAGCCTTCTAAAGGCTATGCTTGCTTTACTGCTTCGGGAGTGAGGGAGCTGTCGGGGGTGAAGAAATGCTTTGTGATGAATGTAAGAAGAGGCCTGCCAATGTCCACATTACTAAAATGGTAAACGGAGTGAAAAGCGAGTCTCATCTGTGTGAGGAATGTGCGAAGGAAAAGGGTGAACTGACTCTGATTTCCGAATCAGAGTTCTCGTTTCCCAATCTTCTTACAGGCCTTTTGCAGACAGGATCCGGCATAGGGGCGCCGGTATCAATACCTGCCCATATAGTAGGCGGTTGCAGCAACTGCGGGATGGCGTTTTCTACTTTTGCAGACAGAGGTTTCTTAGGATGCAGTCAGTGCTATACACAATTTGAGCCAAGGCTTGACCCGCTCATCCGCAGACTACACGGTAATTGTCAGCACACCGGGAAAGTCCCCAAGAGGATTGGAGGATCTGCCGGCGTGGTCAGAGAGATCGAGAGTCTCAGGCGGGAGTTGGCAAAGCTGGTATCAGACGAGAAGTACGAAGAAGCGGCTGCCGTCCGTGATAAGATCAAAGTCCTCGAGAAGCGCCTTTCCGACAAAGCGTAGGGGGTGAAGAACGGATGCCGCTCAAGGACATAATAGATGGAACATACAGCGCTTGGATGAGCACAAACGCTCCTCATACTGATGTGGCGTTGAGTTCTCGTGTGAGGCTGGCACGCAATCTGGGCAATATCCCCTTTCCTAACCAGGCTTCTGAGGCTGATCTTGCCAGGGTTGCCCGGAAAGTAGAGAAGGCTGTCAGCCAGGTTCCTGAGCTCTCAAGGCTGGAAGTCATGAGGCTTTCTGAGGCTTCCGTACTAGACAGGCACATTCTTGTAGAGAAGCATTTGATAAGCCCCCAGCACGCTCAGGGTGCTGAGAACCGCTTTGCAATAATAGCCGACGACGAGAGTGTCAGTGTGATGGTGAACGAGGAAGACCACATACGCATTCAGACTCTCTTGCCCGGCCTTCAGTTAAGTGAGGCATATCAGCTTGCAGACAAGATCGATGATTTGTTCGAAAGCAAACTTGACTATGCTTTTGATGAACGGATTGGCTACATTACCGCTTGTCCCACCAACGTAGGAACCGGTTTACGTGTGTCCATAATGGTTCATCTGCCGGCTTTGGTAGCTACAGGCCAGGTAAAGGCGGTGCTTTCAGCAGTATCTAATCTTGGAATAGCAGTTCGGGGTCTTTATGGTGAAGGAACTGAAGCCTCAGGAAACATGTTTCAGTTATCCAATCAGGTAACTTTGGGCCGCTCTGAACAAGAATTGACAGAGAGTCTTCATGCAGTCACCATGCAAGTCATACAACAGGAACGTTCCACAAGGAAAAAGCTGATCTTGGAAATGCGGGAGCAACTGGAGGACAGGGTTCAAAGGGCATACGGAGTATTGTGCCATGCCAGGTTAATGACATCACAAGAAGCATTAAAGCTTCTGTCTGATGCGAAGCTTGGTGTGGAACTGCAACTGATACCAGAGGTTGACGGGGAAACCTTAAACGAGCTCATGGTAATTACACAGCCTGCCTATTTGCAGAAACTAGCAGGACAAGGGCTTGACCCCCCACAGAGAGATATTAGGCGGGCAACACTCATACGGGAGAGAATCAGGACTAGAAGGGAAGGGAAGGAAAGATGATGATGTTTGGTGGATTAACTGAGAGGGCCCAAAGGGTCTTGCAGCTCTCTCAAGGGGAAGCCAGGCGGCTTGGCCATGATGTCATCGGCACGGAACATTTGTTGCTGGGCCTTGTTGCCGAAGGCACCGGTATAGCCGCCCGAGCCCTTCAAAACCTTGGGATAAATCTGGAAGATGTAAGACAGGCTGTAGAGAAAATGGTAGGTACAGGAAATCCGGAGAAGGTGAAGATGCTGACCCTCACTCCGAGGGCGAAAAAGGTCCTTGAACTGGCCATGATTGAAGCAAGGCAACTCGGGCAGGGGTATATTGGCACAGAGCATATCCTGTTGGGATTGATACGTGAAGGCGAAGGTATTGCTGCACAAGTGTTAACCGGCCTGGGAGCTGATGCCGAGAAAGTCCGCAGCGAGGTTACAGGCCTCCTGGGCGATGTGCCCGCTCCGGGCAGTAAAGGTAAGCGGACAGCGCAGAAGACACCGACGCTGGATCAGTTCGGACGGGATCTTACGGCTATGGCAGGAGAAGGAAAGCTTGACCCTGTCATCGGGCGCAGCCAGGAGATTCAAAGGGTCATTCAAGTGCTAAGCCGCAGAACCAAGAACAACCCGGTCCTTATCGGAGACCCGGGAGTAGGCAAGACTGCCGTCGTTGAAGGCTTGGCTCAGATGGTGGCGCGCGGAGACATTCCCGAAGTTTTGGCCAATAAGCGCGTTATTGCACTGGACATGGGGTCGATAGTTGCAGGCACGAAATTCCGCGGGGAATTCGAGGAAAGGCTAAAGCGGATTATCGATGAGATACGAGCAGGCGGGGACGTGATTCTGTTCATTGATGAGATGCACACAATCATCGGAGCCGGAGCAGCGGAAGGAGCAATTGATGCTGCGAATATTCTAAAACCCGCCCTGGCCCGTGGCGAGCTTCAGTGTATCGGCGCCACTACGATTGATG
Source organism: Bacillota bacterium (assembly GCA_033809295.1). Classification (GTDB taxonomy): domain Bacteria; phylum Bacillota; class SHA-98; order UBA4971; family UBA4971; genus UBA4971. The sequence continues at coordinate 11,593 of JAPXLY010000029.1, read as the reverse complement.
AGTACAGAAAGTACGTGGAGAAGGATGCTGCCCTCGAAAGGCGGTTCCAGCCTATCATGGTGGGGGAACCCACGGTTGAGGAGACAATATCCATTCTCGAGGGACTCAGAGATCGCTATGAAGCCCATCACAGGGTAAAAATAACTGATGCAGCGGTCAGGGCTGCTGCGAGGCTCGGAGACAGGTTCATATCTGACAGATTCTTGCCGGACAAGGCAATAGACCTGATAGACGAGGCTTCGTCTAAAGTAAGGATTGGGACTACCATTGCTCCCCCGGACATAAGGAAGCTTGAGGAGGAGTTCACAAGGATCAGGACTGAGAAGGAATCTGCCATCAAGAATGAGGAATTTGAACAGGCTGCAGCCCTACGTGATAAGGAGCAGAAGCTGAAAGAAGAAATCGACGCCAAGAAGAGCGAGTGGCAGAACAAGCGCGGTATGGTGGAAGCTACTGTGACTGAGGAGGATATTGCTCAAGTAGTATCTGCATGGACAGGCGTTCCTGTGACTCAGCTTACCGAAGAGGAGACGGAAAGGCTGTTGAGGCTTGAGGAGACTCTTCATAAGCGTGTGATCGGACAAAATGAGCCGGTCATTTCCCTTGCAAGGGCCATAAGGCGGGCACATGCAGGCCTTAAAGACCCAAAGAGGCCTATCGGGTCATTCATCTTCCTGGGGCCGACAGGCGTAGGTAAGACAGAGCTTGCCAGGGCACTTGCAGAAGCGCTGTTCGGAGATGAAAACTCGATGCTGGCATTTGATATGTCCGAGTACATGGAAAGGCACACAGTCTCCCGGCTGATAGGAGCGCCTCCGGGCTATGTAGGCTATGAGGAATCGGGTCAACTCACCGAAAAAGTCCGGAGACAGCCTTATTCCGTGGTATTATTTGACGAAATAGAAAAGGCGCACCCTGATGTCTTCAACATACTCCTTCAGGTCCTTGAGGAAGGTAGATTGACAGACGGCAAAGGGCGCACGGTGGATTTCAGAAATACTGTGATTATCATGACGTCAAACGTAGGCGCGAATCTCATCAGCCGTGACACGAAACTCGGTTTCGTTGTAGGTGACACTGAAGAATACGACTACGAACGGATGAAGGAACAAGTCCTATCTGCCATGAAGAAGATGTTCAGGCCTGAGTTCCTTAACAGAGTTGACGAGGTCATAGTGTTCAAGGCATTGAATGAACAGGAGATACGAAAGATAGTGGACTTGCAGCTCAGGAAGGTTGAAGAAAGGCTGAAAGATCGCGATATTCATCTGGACGTGAGTAATGAGGTAAAAGACCTTATTGCTGAGGAAGGTTTCAGCAGAGAGTTCGGAGCCCGTCCTCTTAGGAGGGTTATTGAGCGTAAACTGGAGACTCTCTTGTCCGAAAAGATCCTTGAAGGCAAGATTGCCCACGGGGACTTGGTATCTGTCAGTCTTAAGGACAATCAGATACACATTGAGAAAGCAGGAAAGAAGATTCCTGCTCCTCTTCATCCTGTTGGGTAAGAGGAATTGAGTGATTTTTGAAGAATGTCATGGAGAGCACTTCGCGGCTTTATGCTGTAAGGGCGGTCGTAGATATGAGCAAACACCGGATGGAGCACGACATTGAGCTGACACGAAAGATCATAAGCGAAAACGGCATGGGGCTTGTGGCAATCAAAGACGGTGAAGTCCTGATACAGGCACAGGATCGAGGTGTCCGCCCACTCGTGCAGGCAATCATAGATCTTGGGGATAAGCTCCGCGGAGCTGTGATTGGTGATCGTGTGGTTGGGCGGGCTTCCGCCATGTTATGCATCTACTCAGGGGCAGTTGCAGTTTACACGCCGTTAGTTTCTGATAGTGCAGTGGAGGAGCTCGGGACAGCCAACATAAAGCTGATTGCTGATGAAAGAACCCCGCGTATTCTCAATAGGGATGGAACAGACGTGTGTCCTTTTGAAAAAATGACAGAGGCTCTTAAGCCTTCCCATGAAGTATTCCATGCTCTCGCTGGTTTTTTCCTGAACAAACGTTAAAGGCTAAGGAGGCACGATATCCGTGAACGTGTATCGCCTGGGGTGTTTGGAAGGGCAAATGTCAATGCTTATTTTCCATGCGTTAGCAAGGGTGGGTCTGGAGGGCCTGATTCTGGTTTCACCTGCAGAACGAATTGTCAGCATAGGGTATTTTCAGGACACCGACAAGGTGGTTGATTTGGAGTATTGCCGAAAGAACGGCATATCAGTAATGCGTAGGGAAATCGGGGGAGGAACTACACTCCTTGACAGAAATCAAATCTTTTTCCAACTGATACTGAGGCGGGACAATCCTAAATTCCCCCGGGCGATTTCGTCCTTGTATCGGCTCATTGCCGAGCCATGCGTTAACACATACCGCCGGCTCGGGGTTCGTGCGTTGTTCAGGCCCGTAAATGATATAGTGACAGAGGAAGGACGCAAGGTATCAGGGTTAGGCGGGGCTGACATAGACGAGTGTGTGGTGTTTGTGGGTAACGTCATTTTGGACTTTGATTCCAGAGCAATGGCTAACATACTCAAGGTGCCCAGTGAGAAGTTCCGTGACAAAGTCCACAAGTCTTTGGAAGACAATGTAAGCAGCGTGCTCAAAGAGACGGGAAAGAGGCCCCCTCGCAGGGAAGTTGAGGATTTACTCATTGAGAATTTTAGAAAGAAGCTTGGCCGGTTACATGAAACCTGCCTTGAAAGTGAAGTTTGTGAAATGGCACGTGACCTTGAGACGAAGATGATGTCAGATGAGTCTCTGTTCAGACGGCGAGACAAGGCAGAAGGTAATGGGGAGCATATGAAAGTCAAGATCTCATCCGGGACCCAAGTGTCAGAGCGGAGTCATAAGGCTCCCGGTGGGCTGATAACTGTGACTCATGTTCTCGAGGAAGACATTATCAAAGACATATCGATTTCCGGAGACTTCACGTTCTATCCAAAGGATCGTCTTAAGGATATTGAAGACTCGCTGGTTGGAGCCAACCGTGATGTTTCAGCCATCGAAGGGTTGATATCTAAAGTATACGATGAGTTATCGATTGAGTCTCCCGGAGTCACACCTTTGGATTTAGCAGAAGCCATTTGCAGGGCTGACTGAGTATCACAGGCTCGGAACCTTATGGCAGCATATAGATGGGAAGGAACCAAATGGCCAGGGAGAAAACGAGGTATGTGTGCAGAGAATGCGGGTACGAGGCCCCAAGGTGGCTTGGGAAATGTCCGTCATGCGGTGAATGGAGCTCTCTTGTTGAGGAAGTAGTCAGCTCCGGGCCTGTCGGACGCGGACGCGGTGGGCATGCTCTAGGAGGAGTCGCCCCTCGCCCCATCACTGAGCTGGAGAGCCAAGGAGCGATGAGGCTTACCAGCGGTATCGCTGAACTCGACAGAGTCCTGGGCGGAGGAATAGTCCCCGGGTCTGTCGTGTTAATCGGAGGAGATCCCGGCATAGGCAAATCAACGCTTCTCCTTCAGGTATCCGGAGCGGTCAGTAGCAGAATTCAAGTGCTGTACGTCTCAGGAGAAGAGTCCTTGAACCAGGTCAAGCTTCGCGGAGACAGACTGGGGATTAACTCTGATAATCTGTTGGTTCTCCCTGAGGTGGATATGGAGAGAATTGAGCATTGGATGGAAAACATCTCTCCCGGGCTTGTTGTCGTTGATTCAATTCAGACTGTTTTTACCCAAGATTTGAATTCCGCGCCGGGAAGCGTATCACAAGTAAGCCAGTGCGCAGGCAGGCTCATGAGGAAGGCTAAGGAACTTGAAATCCCGGTTTGTATTGTGGGACATGTGACTAAACAAGGGGCGATAGCAGGCCCAAAGGTGCTTGAGCATATAGTTGATACTGTGCTTTACTTCGAAGGAGAGCGCCACCATAGTTTTAGGATACTCAGGTGTGTGAAGAACAGATTCGGGTCCACTAATGAAATCGGGGTATTCCAAATGGGGGATGCAGGCCTCTCTGAGATTAGCAACCCTTCAGAAGTATTCTTATCCGGCAGGCTACACATGGTCAGCGGCTCTTGCGTGACTGCAAGTGTTGAAGGGACCCGTCCAATACTTGTCGAGGTCGAGGCGCTTGTTACTCGGACTCCTTTCGGTGTTCCCAGGCGGACTACGACAGGGGTAGACTCCAACAGGGTCGCAATTATCCTTGCCGTCCTGGAGAAACGGGCAGGGTTAGGGTTGTCATCATGTGATGTCTACGTCAGTGTAGCGGGTGGAGCCAGACTGAACGAGCCTGCAACGGATCTGGCAGTGGCTTGCGCCATGGCATCGAGTTTTCGAAACGCTTTATGTCATCCTGATACTGTGATCATCGGAGAAGTGGGGCTGTCAGGAGAGGTTCGAGCTGTAAATCGCATGGAATCAAGGGTGGCGGAAGCTGCAAAGTTGGGGTTCAAACAATGCATTATCCCTGCTGCCAACAGAGCAGTCCTGGCGGACCATGACAATCTCCGGGTTGTACAGGTAAGAACCATAAGTGAGGCTTTGGATCATGCAATGCGGCGATAACTCTCCGGCCTCTGTCTTCCCGCTGACAGGTTATGTGCACCGTGTCCTAAGTAAGGTTGAAGATTCCAAGGGTTGACAGTCTCCCTCGTTCCTGTTCCATGACTTCTTCAATACTAAGGTCAAGGACATCACATAAAGCCGCTACGTAAAAGAGGGTTCGTCCGATCTCACTTTCCAATACGTCACGACACTCAGGGCAGAGAGTGCCTTCAAGATGTGACGTGGTGAAATTGCGAAGCTCTGAGAAAGATGCGTCCGGCGGGAAGGTCTGGCGAGAAGCAGAGATTTTCAAGCAGCCGCACGTAGTCACCGCCTTTGCAATAGCGCGGTTAACGCGAGCGCTTGCTTCATCCAGTTTCGAGGTGCAATCCAGGATGCTCTTGTGTCTGACGAGGCAACGAGATACGGCTTCCTGGAAAGAACTGCAATCTAAGTGCTCCATAATAAGTCACCTCGCCTAAGAAATTCTCGAAGAATATGTCAAGCTGTTTATCACGACTTAATTATAACGATAGATTTCGGGAATTGTCAACGACACGTCTTTGAGAAGAGAAGTTGCAGTATTTCCCTGGAATGGAAGGGGACGGGACTCAATTGACACGAAAGTCCCATGAATGTTAAAATTGATTAGATATGAATATGGAAGCGATAAATGGTTATGAAGATTACGACTACGGAAATAGAGGGCCGCTTTCCTCCCTTGACGGGGATCAGGGGTGCCAGGTGACTATTGAGATGATTGGGGGGAAGTATGGCTATGTTTGATGTTGGCGACAAGGTAGTCTACCCTATGCACGGCGCAGGCGTTATTGAAGCAGTTGAAGAGCGGGAGATTCTAGGTGAGAAACAGAAATACTATATACTCAGGATTCCAATGGGAGACATGAGAGTCATGGTTCCCCTTGAGAGCGCTGAAGACGTCGGCTTAAGGGGTGTAATAGACAAAGACGATGTGGAGAAGGTCTATGGAGTCCTGGCCAGTGACAGAACAAAAATGTCATCCAACTGGAACCGCAGGTATAGAGCTAACTTAGAAAAGATCAGGACCGGCGACGTTTTTGCAGTGGCAGAGGTGGTCAGAAACCTTGCGTATCGCGACAAAGAGAAAGGCCTGTCCACAGGGGAACGCCGGATGCTGGATAACGCGATGCAAATCCTTGTTAGTGAATTGGTGATTGCTGAAGGTGTTGATGAAGAGAACGTAGAAAAGGCCATAGCGGAAGTCCTTCAATAAGGGTTTTCAGTAAGGTGCCGTAGCCTTTGAGGTATCGTAGCCTTTGGAACCTTAGGATAAGCATTCTCGTTTGACTAACGGAGGGAAGGATGGCTCAACCTCTCCGCTGCCCGGACCCATACTCAAAGAATCTAGGATGGGGCAAGGATATAGATGGGGCCAGGTTCCCATAATAAATCCTAAGAAGGCAACGTTGTCTCACCACTTATGCCCCCAATTCCCCAGGGGGCTATCAAATGTTATGAGAGAAAGAGAGGTGAGGAGCCGTATAATGGATAAACTGACAAACAGCGTTTCTTTTGTTCTGGGGGCGCTTATCGGATTTCTTGTTCATCGTCTTTTTGCAGGAGTTCTACTCTCGGGCATCGGAACCGGAGTAAATATTGCAGTGCTTATTGTTTTAGTTGTAGTAGGTGGACTCTTTGGTCTTTCTATTTTCCCCGTAGTCTTTCGAGGTTTTCGCAAGGCTACTTCCAGGCTTGAGGCATATTTGCAGAAGGTACCCACGCAGGATCTGGTAGCAGGTGCTTTTGGTGCAATCATTTTCCTTCTTATTGCGGTGTTGCTTACACTTCCTTTTTCGCAGATTCCTTATGTAGGTATTTACCTGCCTATTGGATTAACCCTGTTCATGGGCTATCTAGGTATGCAGCTTGCTGTTAAGAAGAGAGAGGAACTATTCAACTTATTCACTTCCGTCCCCAGGTCCATGGAACGGGTAGTTAGCGGTCAACGTGACAAATCTCAGAGACATCAGAGCCCGTGCGCACCCAAGATACTCGACACCAGTGTGATAATTGATGGCAGAATCCTGGATATCTGCAAGAGCGGCTTCATAGACGGGACAATTGTCGTCCCTACTTTTATTCTGGAAGAACTGCAGCACATTGCTGACTCGGCCGATCCGCTTAAACGCAACCGAGGCAGAAGGGGGCTGGATGTTCTCGGCAAGATGCGTAAGGAAGCCGGTTCCCAGATCCAGATACTTGACTCAGAAATCGGGAACGGCATTGACGTGGATTCAAGACTCCTGAAATTGGCCCAATCCACAAACGGGAAGATCATTACCAACGACTTTAATCTTAACAAAGTAGCCCAGCTCAGAGGTGTGTCGGTGCTAAACATAAATGAGCTGGCTAATGCCCTTAAGCCTGTAGTGCTGCCAGGCGAAGAGATGACGGTGTATGTCATCAAAGACGGAAAGGAAGCAGGCCAGGGTATAGCATACCTGGACGACGGCACGATGGTGGTTGTTGACAGCGGTAGGCGCTTTATAGGCGCAGAGGTAGAGGTTGCAGTGACCAGCGTGCTTCAGACCGCTGCCGGGAGGATGATATTCGCAAAGCCCAAGGGCATGTAATAAGCCCGGGTATTTGGGAAATGCGGGTTGCGGATTTTCAGGAGGTACATGAGTGAGCGTTTGTGCACTTATAGCTGCAGCGGGATCAGGAAGAAGAATGAGGATGAAAGGGAACAAGACTCACCTTTTGCTGGGAGGCAAGCCTGTCTTGATCCATGCGCTTTCCGCTTTCCAGGCATGTGAGGCTGTGGATGATGTAATTGTCATTGTGGGCTCTGCGGAAGTCGACTTCACATGGGAGCTTATCCGGGCTTGGGGTGGATGTTCTAAAGTACGGGAAGTTGTTTGCGGGGGAGCAACCAGGCAGGAGTCAGTCTTGTGCGGGCTTCGGCACCTTGCGCCTGAATGTGAAATCGTTGTAATCCATGACTCTGCAAGGCCGCTCGTTCGCGCTTCCACTATTGAAATGACGATCGAAGCTGCGCGTAAGTACGGGGCCGCAATTGTGTCCGTTCCGATGCGAGATACCATTAAGGTGGCTAAAGACGGGTATGTCACCAAGACGCTGGACCGGGATTTGCTCCGGGCAGCAAGGACGCCTCAGGCTTTTCGGCGCGAGCTAATTGAGGATGCATATATAAGTGCAGCTCAAGACGGATTCATTGCAACTGATGATTCTATGATCGCAGAAAGGAAAGGCATAAAAGTCCGAGTGCTTGAGGACGAGTTGGAGAATATCAAAATTACCTATCCTCTGGATTTGGCGATTGCGGATTCTTACTTATCAGGCGCAGGTCCGGCCGAGAGGTTTCGAGTAGGAATCGGATTCGATGTCCATAGGCTTGTAGAGGGGCGGCGCTTGATACTGGGCGGGGTAGATATTCCATTTGAGCTGGGTCTCGAGGGGCATTCCGATGCTGACGTCGTGTTCCACGCAATTGCAGATGCGATTCTCGGCGCGTGTGCTCTTGGAGATATCGGTGTATTATTTCCCTGTGACGACCCATCATATGAAGGGATATCCAGTGGGCTTATCCTGTCAAGCGTGGGAGGCCTTGCTGAAAGTCGCGGTTATGCTGTCTGTAACGTTGATGTCACAGTGTTGGCTGAGAAACCCGGAATATCGGAATTTGCTGAAGAAATGAGACGGAATATCAGTGGTATTCTTGGGATCGGTAAGAGTCATGTTGGTATTAAAGCAACTACAATGGAAGGGCTAGGGTTTATCGGCGCCGGTGAGGGGATAGCGTGTCTTGCCTCATGCAGCCTTGTTTCGAGACCCATGCCACGTGACGTGGGAGGTAGTAATTGTGACGGTTAGAAGAGTAATGAATGAAGATCCTGTTATAGTCGCGCCTGACACATCCATAGGAGAGCTCAGGAGAGTGCTTCTAAACAGTGGCAATACTGTGATTTTGGTTGTTGAAAAGGATCAAGTGGTTGGAGTCATAGGTGACAGGGATCTCCTGAGGCCCAACAGCGAGCATTTAACTGCTAAGGACGTCATGAATACGAAAGTCGTCAATGTGTCGGTGGATTGCAGCGTAAGTGAGGCTTGTTCTTTGTTGGTAGATGCCGAAACACCGGGCCTGCCTGTCGTCAGTGATGACGGGCTTCTAATAGGAGTGGTTTCTGCCAGGGATATAGTAGGCGGGATGGTGGGAGAGGAAGCCGCCACAAGGATTTCGGTGGAATCAGCATCCATCTACCTTGCAATGACTCGTAGCAGGGAGTATGAAAGATACTGGTTGGACAAGATTCGAAGTTATGGATATAAGGGCGCTATCACTCAGGTGGGGGCAAGTGCGGATCGACTCGCTGCGAAATTGCGGGAAAGCATGATAGCGGCTGCAGCAGCTCTTGGTGTGATCTCTGAAGATCCTCGTGAGAAAATAGCAGTCTCCAATGCGGTGCGAGACGCCTTCATCCAGCTTTCCATGAGCAACCCCGGGTTAGGCGGAGGCTTCAAAATGGCTGTAGTGCGCGGTGAGGGAAGGGTCTCAGTGGCAATATTCGGGAGGTTCGGCCATGCTCTCGTGGACGGCCCTGAGCAATTGGCAGTCGGGTACAGTATTGTATAGCTATAGCGTGTAGAGATCCGAAAGAGCAGTTCAGAGTTGATCCTGGGGGGATACGGATGGCGATATTTGTTGTCACCGGCGGTCAGCAGCTCCGCGGACAAGTCCGGCTTGACGGCTCCAAGAACAGTGCCCTCGCTGTCCTGGTAGGCTCTGCGTTAGGGCGTGGCAAGACGATTCTCCGCAATGTCCCTGACAATACCGACGTCCATGTCCTCTGTGAGATCTTGTCGGAAATCGGTGTCTCGGTGCGGTTCATCCGGCCGGGGACATACGAGGTTGACGGGTCTTCGTTGGATTGCTGCCGCCCCTCATATGAGAGAGTCAGACAGCTTCGAGCTTCGTTCTATACAGCCGGATTGCTTCTGGCGCGTCTCGGTGTTGCTGAAGTGCCCTTCCCGGGAGGGGACGTAATAGGCGCAAGAGGCATTAACTTCCATTTGGACGGGTTTCGTGCGCTTGGCGCAGATGTCTCCGTAGAACACGGGTATGTGAAATTAAGGGCGAGCCGCCTACGAGGAACCAGTTTTTACGTGGGCAAAGCCAGCCACGGGACTACAGTCAACATGATGCTGGCTGCCTCTTCGGCGGAGGGGACCACAATACTGGAGAATGCAGCGAGAGACCCGGAAATAGTGGATCTTGCGATTCTTTTGAATTCAATGGGCGCCAGAATACGCGGAGCAGGCACAGGCACGATAAAGATTGAAGGCGTAAGCAAGTTGTACGGCGCCACTCATGAGATAATCCCTGACAGGCTTGAGGCAGGGACCCTTGCTATTGCTGCAACGATGACCGGAGGGGAAGTCACCATTGACAACGCTGTTCCGGAACACTTAAGGACTGTAATCATAGATTTGCGGGCTGCAGGCGCTGAAATCGAAGAATCCGGATCAGTGCTTCGTGTGCGCGGTCCGAAGCGGTTTAGGCCTGTGGACATAGAGACGCTGGCCTACCCGGGTTTTCCTACAGACCTTCAGCCCCAGTTTGTCGCAATGCTGACTACAGCAGAAGGCGTGTCCACCATTGTGGAAACGAGATTCGAAAGCAGATTCGGATATGTGGACGAGCTGAGAAGGATGGGCGCGGATCTTCAGGTGGACAGGGATACCGTCATTGTCAGAGGAGTGGAGAGGCTTACCGGGGCACCTGTGGAAGCGCCGAGAGATATCCGCGGCGGTGTGGCTCTTCTCCTTGCAGGCCTCGTTGCTGAGGGCGAGACGGAAATCCACTGCATCGAATATATTGACAGAGGATACCATCGTATTGAAACAAAGCTTGCTTCCCTTGGCGCCGGAGTCACGAGAATCGAGTGATTATTGGAGGGAAGAATATGGTGTCATCTCTGTTTCGGCAAGCTGTAAAGGCCGGTTTGTGCCTTGTTCTGACGGTTGCGATCATATGGACATGCCCTGCGGAATGTGAAAGCGCAAGCAATTACGCCACAATGTGTCAAACCACACAAGGTGTGTGGGACATAGTGCTAAATGGGCACGTGGTGCTGAGGATGCGCTGTCCGAACGGAGGTATTTCTCCCGGGGAAAGGGCAGCCTGTGTAGTGGAGAGACTGAACGAGGCACTTAAGACGGCAAGTGCAGAGGATATCAAGCCTGCTGTGACAAGAGGCAGTCTCGCTGTGGTCGTAGGACAAAGGCATGTTGTGACTGTTGACCCGGAGAATGCAAAAGCTAACAACAGTTCATGTTATGAGTTAGCCTTAAAGTGGGCAAATAACATGCGCCTGGCGTTAGGGGGTTCGCCGGTCTTGCGCTGTGACGGCGGCCACCTTGTGTCTCTTGACGCTGTCCGTTCATACGGAGTATCCGTGGCCAGGGCTTCGTGGTACGGCGGGCGCTGGAACGGACGGCTTACCGCAAACGGCGAGATCTATGACGAAATGAGCCTGACAGCAGCCCATCGCACTCTGCCTTTCGGATCAATCGTCAGGGTCACTAACCTTCTGTCCGGGAAGCAAGTGGTAGTTAGAATCAACAACAGGGGTCCGTACATTGCAGGCAGGGAAATAGATCTGTCCAGGGCGGCTGCGGAGGCGATTGGCCTTATCCGGGCCGGAGTCGGAGACGTAGCTATTGAAGTCATAGGCAGTTGCAGGTAGGGCCCGCGTAGTTAGCCCAGCGGCTGCCAGGTATGAGTTCATGAGACTATTGTTCTCTCCCGTATTATGTTAACACAGCCCGCCCGAATCGCAAAAACCGGCCGACGTCTTCGGCAAAACTCGCGATTACCGGAGAAGTCCAACGGTCTCATGGTGACCTACCTAGTATTACGGGCTTGCAAGTTGGGACGGTAGTATATGGTTCCGGGTTCCGGTAGGTGATCGAGAGCCTAGCCAGAGGCTGGGCTTTACTGCTATAATAACTAGGAGTATCCGGAGAATGCTAATACCATCCATTCTCACGGGTATTTGTCCATCAACTGCATGAAGGTGAAGGAAT
>JAPXLY010000028.1:0-17109 GCA_033809295.1 Bacillota bacterium | reverse complement strand
GTATCTCACAGTGTATCAGGGCTCTGCATCTAGGCTGGAGCAAACTCACTGCCATAGACTCCCTGGAGAAGCTTGCCCTCCGGCTTCGTCCGTTTGAGGAATCAAAAGGTGATGTTTCGTTTGCATTGGAAGCTGCTTTAAGGTGCATAGATGAGGCCGATGGTAGTCCGAAAGAGGTCGCATCTGCCCTGGAGAACGGACAAACGGCAATGAAATCCGCATGTAAGGAGACAGACCGAATGACCCCGCGCATCGGTATTGTGGGCGAAGTGTTCATGGTTCTCGAACCTTTTGCCAATTGTGAGATTGAGAAGCGCCTGGGGGAGATGGGGGTCGTAGTACACAGGTCAATTTACCTCAGCGATTGGGTAGTGGAACACGTAGTGAAGGATGCGTTCCGCATAATGGGAAAATCCAAGCTTCCATATGAACTGGCTAAGCCGTATTTGTGTCACTTCGTCGGTGGCCACGGCGTGGAGACTATAGCGTCCACCGTAGACTACGCCGGGCAGGGGCTGGATGGGGTAATCCAGGTAGCTCCGTTTACGTGCATGCCCGAGATCATAGCTCAAGATCTACTGCCCACAGTTTCAAGGGATCTCGGCATTCCCGTAATGACCCTTGTTCTGGACGAGCACTCATCCGCCACCGGGGTGTTGACGCGTCTTGAAGCCTTCATTGACATGGTCAGAATGTCACAGCGCCAAAGGAGGTGAATCCCGGTGGCAGGCTCAGGCTATCTGGGAGTGGATGTCGGTTCTGTCAGTACCAACTTAGTGCTCCTGGATGACACAGGAGCATTGCGGGAGAAGATCTACCTGAGGACTCAGGGAGACCCGATAAGCGCTGTGAAAGAAGGGATGAGGCGTCTCCAGGCTGTCGCAGGGGACATCGAAATTCTCGGAGTAGGAACATCAGGCAGCGGCAGGAAGCTGGCAGGGATCATCCTTGGCGCTGATTGCATCAAGAATGAGATTACGGCTCATGCAGTAGCTGCTAATCGCCGAGTGCCAGGGGTGCAAACAGTAATTGAAATCGGCGGCCAGGACTCAAAAATCATCATTCTCAGGCAAGGGATTGTCACTGATTTCGCTATGAATACTGTATGTGCAGCAGGCACAGGCTCCTTTTTGGAGCAACAAGCTGCCAGGCTGGGCATAGCTATAGATCAATTCGGCAAACTTGCGCTCGGGGCGGTAACCCCTGTAAGAATTGCAGGCAGATGTGCAGTATTTGCCGAGTCAGATATGATACACAAGCAGCAAATGGGACATAGGATTGAAGACATAATTTCAGGCCTGTGCGAGGCGCTTGTCCGCAACTACTTAAATAACGTCGGAAAAGGAAAAACCATTGAACCACCGGTGGTCTTTCAGGGTGGCGTTGCTGCTAATGCCGGTATGAAAGCTGCCTTTGAAAAGGAGCTGAGCACACAAGTCGTCGTTCCTGAACATTATGATGTGATGGGCGCCTTGGGCGCTGCGTTAATAGCCATGGAGGAGAAAACGAGAAAAGACGGGCAATCTGCGTTTCGCGGATTTGCTGCACTTAACAGAGACTACGCCACCCGGACTTTTGAATGCAAGGGTTGTCCGAATCTCTGTGAAATCGTAAATATCACTATGGACAATGAGACTATTGCCCAATGGGGTTCCAGATGCGGCAGAACGAACTATCTTGACCGCAGGTAGCTTGCATGCTATTATGTGAAACAAGCTATCCCTTGGATCAGAACGGAATTGATGGTAAGCGCAAGATAAACCAGGGGTAATACCAAAAGACGCAAACTTGCGGACCGGACGGGCAAGTCCGCTGTCTTTGGATGGGAGAGGCTGAATTGGAGCTACATGGGTCTATGAAGGTTACCGGTGACGGGGAGTTGGTGATAGGCGGTTGCCGCACGACGCGTCTTGCAAGGGATTTCGGCACTCCCCTTCACATTATGGACGAAGAGATGATACGGTCTAATTGCCGGGACATAAGAATGTCACTTGGAAAGCACTATCCTGATATCTTCGTGGCATACGCAAGCAAGGCTTTCTGTACACTTGCCATATGCAGGCTCATCCACGAAGAGTCGTTAGGCCTTGATGTGTGTTCCGGAGGGGAGCTTTTTACAGCTCTTGAGGCCGGGATTCCTCCGGAGAATATCCTGTTTCATGGGAACTGCAAAACCCCCGGAGAAATGGAAATGGGAGTCAGGGTAGGCGTAGGAAGATTCATCGTAGATAACCTCGACGAGCTTGACTCGCTTTCTGAGATCTCGCGCAAGTTCAGGAGAAGGGCGCATGTTCAGATTCGTCTCAATCCCGGGGTGGAAGCACATACGCATCATTATATACAGACAGGCCTCATAGATTCCAAGTTTGGGCTCGGAATAACTGACGGCCAGGCTATGGAAGCAGTGGAACGAATCCTGGCTTCAGAATACCTTGTTCTCGAAGGAGTCCACAGCCACATAGGGTCTCAAATACTTACCGTCGAACCTTACGTGCTGGCAGCTCAAGTTGTCATGGACTTTGTAGGGGATGTGAGAGAGAAATACGGGTACAGTCTGCGTGAAGTGAACCTCGGAGGCGGATTCGGTGTCAGGTACAAGGCTACTGATACTCCGCTCTCCCTGGATGAATACTCTAGAAGAGTATCCCAGGTCATTCGTGAGTCATGTCATACCCAACGTCTGGACCTTCCATGTGTCATGGTGGAACCTGGCCGTTATGTCGTAGGTGAAGCAGGGACCACATTATACACCGTCTGTGCAATCAAGGATATCTCCGGAGTTCGAAAGTACGTCATGGTAGACGGCGGCATGTCTGAGAATCCCAGGGTCACTTTGTATCAGGCAGAGTATGAAGGGATTTTGGCTAACAGAGCCCTCGAAGAACCGACTGAGACAGTCTCGATAGCAGGGAAGCATTGTGAAGAAGGGGACATGCTAATTACCGATGCCAAGATGCCCGAAGCTAAACCCGGTGACATACTGGCGATTCTTACTACCGGGGCCTACCATTATTCCATGGCGGGCAATTACAACAGGTACCCCAGGCCGGCAGTGATATTTGTCAAGGAAGGTTTGGCTGATGTTGTTGTAGAAAGAGAGAGTTACGCAAATCTCTTGGCAAGAGATAGGATACCGGCACGGTTGGTACAAACCGATGCGAGGGACATTGGCCCTCATTTACCTGCAGCGGGTAACCCAGGCTAGAATAGTGCGCACGGCTGCATTTTGTGGCCACTGAACGTTCATGCCCGCCCGCAGCGCCAAATAGTGCGGAGGGAGATATATGCCTAACTTGTCATCCATGCTCTTGACTTTGCCTATAGTATTGCTGTCCCTTACAGTCCATGAATTTGCTCACGCAGCAACTGCCAACGTTCTCGGAGATCCCACGCCTCGTTGGGAAGGCCGTCTGACGCTTAATCCTTTAGCTCATCTGGATGTTTTCGGCACTCTGACGCTGATAATTACCAGAAGATTTGGTTGGGCAAAACCTGTCCCGATAAATCCTGCGTATTTTAAGGATTGGCGGCAGGGGATGGCCTTGGTGGGAGTGGCAGGCCCTCTTTCCAATGTCGCCTTGGCTTTCATATTTGCTCTTCCGTACAGATTGGGCATACGAATGCCTTACTACCTTGATCTTATTTCGTACTTTGCCATTCTGATAAACCTTGGCCTTGCGTCATTTAATCTCATCCCGATACCGCCTCTGGACGGTTCAAGGTTACTCCTTGTATTCTTAAGAGGGAAGAACCTTTACATTTATCAACAACTGGAGCAGTACGGTCAGTTCATCTTGCTGCTTCTGATTTTTACAGGCACTACATCCGTGATAATGCTACCTATTATGAGATTCTTGGCCTTCGTAATCACAGGCTTGAGAATGTTCTAGACGAGGGGAGATAGATCCGTGTCGAAACCAAGAATATTCAGTGGTATGAGACCTACCGGAAGACTCCATCTGGGGAATCTCTTAGGCGCCCTTGACAACTGGGTTCGACTGCAAGATGATTACCAATGCGTTTTTGCAGTCGTGGATTGGCATGCCCTTACCACAGGATATGAAGACACCGGCGAAATTCAGGAGAACACGAGAAACATGGTTATCGATTACTTGTCTGCCGGAATAGATCCTGAAAAGAGCCTGATAATCAAGCAGTCTGACGTTAAACAACATGCTGAGTTGTCTCTTCTCCTTTCCATGATTACCCCTCTTTCGTGGTTGGAAAGGTGCCCTACTTATAAGGAGCAGCTCAAAGAGTTGGAGGGCAGGGAGATTATGACCCACGGGTTCTTGGGGTACCCTGTGCTCATGGCAGCCGACATCCTGGTTTATAAGGCGGAGGTTGTGCCTGTAGGGGAAGATCAGTTACCTCACTTAGAACTTGCAAGGGAAATTGCGAGACGCTTCAACTTCCTCTATGAGCCTGTTTTCCCGGAACCGCAAGCACGTCTAAATGAAGTTGTCCTGCTTCCCGGCACCGACGGAAGGAAGATGAGCAAGAGCTACCGAAACATCATCGAGATGTCGGCAAGCGCTGAGGAAATTAGAAATATCGTATCAAACATGGTTACAGACCCGAGAAGGATACGCAGGAAGGATCCTGGCGACCCTGATGTGTGTTCCGTATATGCGTTTCACAAAGTCTTCTCTAAACTCGGTATCGAGGATATTCGAGAGGGATGCTCCACTGCAGGCATAGGATGTGTTGAGTGTAAGCGGAGGTTGGCCCAGGCGCTCAATGAATACTTGGGACCGATTCGCAACAGGAGAGAGGCTATCCTGAGGAATCCTGGGATTATTGATGAAGTCCTGGAACAAGGGGCAAGGAAAGCCGCTGTTATTGCAGAGAGCACTCTCTGCGAGGTTAGGCAGGCGATGAGGATTTGAAGGATGCCCCTAACGAGCGCCTACGACCTATTAGAGCCCTGGAAGAACTGGCGCGGGGCCTAGAGAGGGGAGACAAGGATCCTTCGCAAGTCTCCGCTCGGAATGCTCTCGAGGAGGCAATATTAGAAATAGAACGCGCCATGGGAAAGCCTGACCTGGATTATGTCGGAGATTTCCTTTCAGCAGCCGGCGCCGTAATAAAGGCAAAGGCAGAAAAGCTACTACCCCCTGAAGAACATGATACCGGTGAAAGTGAGGATAACGGCGAGAGAGAAGAAGAATCCTCACTATTGGACCCGGAGAGCGAATGGTCCAACGAAGCGCTTTTGGCGCACCTCATGGAATACCGGGTGTTTCAGGATGCAGTTGAGGAATTGGCCAGGCGCGATGCAGCCTGGCGCGGTGTATTTCCCAGAGGCCGTTCCGTTGAAACCACGGATGACGTGCCTCTCCCGTCTACTGAAATCGGACTTTCCCATCTTCTCTCCGCTCTAAAGGACATTTTGGAAGATGCGCCTCGTGAAGAGTTTTCTCACGTTCCCCAGGATGAACTCTTCCTCGAAAGAAGCATGGATCACATCCGCTCATGTATTCGAGAGAAAACCAAAGTAGCTTTCTTTGAACTCTTCCCCAGGCCGGTCACGCGCTCTAACGTGATAGGGGTTTTTCTTGCTCTTCTTGAGCTGATTCGCCTGAGAGAGGTAGTCGTTCAGCAGGACCGGCATTTCGGTGAGATCATGATAGCCTTTGTGCCGGGGGGGTAGGCGTATGAATTACAGTGAGGCAAGGGCAATAGTTGAGGCACTGATCTTCGCGTCGCCCGGCCCGATTTCTCAAAAACGCATAGCGGAGCTAATGGATCTGGCTCCTCGAACAATAGAATCCATAGTAAAAGACATCCAGGATACATACAGGCGAGAGAAATCGGGCATTCAAATAGTTTTTGTAGCAGGCGGTTATGAGATGACTACAAGGCCTGAGTTTGCTGAGTATGTGTCTCAACTCAACGTAGAAGTCAGACAGAGCCTATCACGCCCCGCCTTGGAAACGCTGGCCATAATCGCGTATAGGCAGCCGATTACAAGGCCGGAATTAGAGAGTATCCGCGGTGTCAGAGTGGACAGTGTCCTCAACACACTCATGGAGCGTCGCCTAATTCGAGTGTCCGGCAGGAAAAAGGCGCCTGGCCGTCCTGCATTGTATTCCACTACATCAACATTCCTGCAATGGTTTGGCCTCTCGTCCCTGGATGAGCTTCCGCCTCTTGAGCAAGCCTCAGGTTCCCTCCTTCCGAATATTGGGTTCTGAGTAGGGAAAAATATCGTTATGTTCTATTTATTTCTCACTCTCAGCTTGGCAGCATTCGTTCTGGCTGTGTTCGCTGCGCCTGTACACGTCCGCATACAACTTGCCCTCAACCGAAGACAGACATTTGCCAGAGTCAGCTTGGGGATTGTACGCGGATTGGTATGGTTTACTGTTTACAAGGCTCATAATACGAGAGAGTCAGAAGAACGCGGTCAGGGAGAACTGATAATCAAATCCCTTGAGGATCTTATCAGGCATCCTGAAAACGCCTATAAGCTCCTCATCCGGTTTATGGACAGGATAGATAAGAGCAGGCCTCGGCGGGATGTGCCTAAAGATACCCGCGGAAAGCCTAAATCAGCAAGGGATAGGTTTGCGAGGCCCATAATCATTCAGGCCCTCAAGAGAGGTTTGACTCTGCTCCGTTTTCGACTTCGGCTGGCCTTTGGGGCCGGGGACGCGGCAACTACCGCTATCACTGTCGGATTAATCCATGCGTTGCTCGGCACCGTCCTGGCCGTGTTTTCCGAAAGACTCCGATTTCCCGGCGACCTGCCTGAGGTCACCATCGCGCCCTGTTACAATGAAGTCTGTGTTGACATGGAGCTCGACAGTATTGTTGTATCCAGGCCGGGCAATATTGTTTTCCCGGCGATCTTTAGGCAAAACTATCGGTAGGCCCAGCCTTGTTTGAAAGGAGAAATGGACATGGCGGATCACCCGATTGATGTCTTGATGAAGACAACCATGGACAACATAAAGGAAATGATTGACGTCAATACAATCTTAGGAGATCCGGTGGAGACCTCGGACGGAACTGTAATATTGCCCGTATCCCGGGTATTCGTGGGGTTTGCAGCAGGTGGAAGCGAGTTTGCAACTCTGGAGGAAGGACAAGGGGGGAAAACGCGGTCGAATGCGTCCACCGCAGACGGGCAGGGGTTCCCGTTTGGGGGAGGCGCAGGTGCAGGCCTGACCATCTCGCCGGTGGCATTTCTTGTAGTCAGTATGGGCCAGGTCAGGGTTATGCCTGTAGAGGGCATTGGCCCGTTGGAGAAACTGATTGACTTCGTGCCGTCCTTCCTGGCAAAGGGGGCTCCGGGAGGGAGGCAGAGCACAGGGGGTATTGCCTGTAAGCCAAATGTGCAGGCGGACGCTCACTGACATTACCCCTCTTAAGTATGAGTTCATTAGTTTTCGCCGGTTTTCCGATTGTCTTGGGTGGCCGGTGATTGCAACGAGGGGTGTCAAAGTTCGGCCACCGGCCTACGGGCCGGATTTTGTCAAGGCAACCCGCTTGGGGAGCCGTCCCCTTAGTGCAACACCGGCCTCAGAAAACGGACATACCTTGCGGGGCCACCCTGTACGGTACGTACACTTTCCGGAACCGGCGATTACTTATGGCGGAGACCGTTGTTCTCTCCCATATTATGTTAACACAGCCCGCCCGAATCGCAAAAACTGGCCGACGTCTTCGGTGAAACGGGCGATTACCGGAGAAGTCCAACGGTCTCATGGCGATCCACTTAAATGCCAGGTTGCAAGCGTCAATAGGGATCCATGGTGGTTTTCCGAACACCTGTAGGCTCCACCTACTTAACGTAGACTATTTGACGCTTACGCCAGGTTGCATTAGCATGAATAATGTCGTAAGATCGTCTGGAATATGAGGTTGCCACAGGTGGTATTCCCTGCCAACGAATAGGGCCTTTGTGGGAGATGGTATGATGCGGCAGTATGCAGTTATCGGCCTGGGGAAGTTCGGTGCCAGTGTTGCGTGCACCCTTGCAAAACTGGGGCACCAAGTGCTGGCTGTTGATATCGATGAAGATAAGGTTCAGCAGGTAGCTGACGGAGTCACCCATGCTGTTCAGGCAGACGCAACAGATGAGGACATCCTTAGGGCAATCGGTATCCGCAATTTTGACGTAGTCATAGTCACCATCGGCCATGATGTATTGTCCAGCATACTTACATGTCTGATACTAAAAGACATGGGGGTAACTTACGTTGTGGGAAAAGCCCATGATGAACTCCACGGTAAGCTTCTTGAGAAGATCGGGGTAGAACAGGTAGTCTACCCTGAACGGGATATGGGCGCAAGATTGGCTGCCACCCTTACGTCTTCAAACATTCTTGAGGTTATTGAGCTTTCCCCTGATTACGATGTGGTTGAGATCACAGCCTCCTCCGAACTGATTGGCAGGACTCTTCGTGAGTTGAATCTGCGTGCCAAACTCGGTGTGAACGTTGTTGCGATTCGCAGTACTGACAACAAAGTCAAGGTCTCGCCCGGTCCTGATGACCTTATTAGGAAAGGTGATGTCTTGTTGGCGCTCGGTACTACAGAGAGTCTGGGCAAGTTGGGGAAATTGGGCTAGCCTTGTCTTGATTGGTGGTTTTTCCGGTGGAGAGACTTCAGAAGATTCTTGCAAACGCAGGCGTTGCTTCGCGTAGGGCAAGTGCAGAAATAATCAAAGAAGGCCGCGTTACCGTTGACGGGAGGGTCGTACGAGAGCCGGGCGCGAAGTTCCATCGCTTTGAATGTGAGATAAGAGTCGACGGCCAGGCTGTCGATACCTGCGATAAGAAAATATACATCATGCTCAACAAACCTAAAGGCTACATTTCCACGGTCCAAGATCCCAGAGGGCGTGGAACAGTATTGGGCCTTGTTCCACACACGGGCACACGGCTATTTCCCGTAGGCAGGCTTGACCGGGACACCGAGGGGTTGCTCCTCTTGACAAACGACGGCCATGCGACTCATGTCATGACTCATCCGAGATTCGGAATACACAAGACGTATCTGGCGGTGGTCAACGGTGTACCTGATGAAAAGAAGCTGAATCTATTACGTAACGGGGTGCAATTATCGTCCGGGCACACATCGTCCCCTGCCGTTGTGAGAATGATTACACCGTCCGAGAGTTGCGCTCAGGTGGAAATCAAGATCGGGGAAGGCAGGAAACGTCAAGTTCGTGAAATGTTTGATTCCATCGGACATCCGGTCAAAAGTCTCACAAGGACCGGTTTCGGCGAATTGGATATCGGAGACTTGAAGGTCGGTTCATGGAGATACCTTACTGCTGATGAAGAGAACTGGATCCGGAAGATGGCAGCAAGGTCGGGAGAAGGGGTAGGATCTTGCGAAAAGACGTCATAGTAGTAGGGGCCGGGCCTGCAGGTTTGATGGCTGCGGGAAAGGCTGCGTCGCTGGGGATGACCGTGGTTCTTCTGGAGAGAAACAGCCGTCCCGGCAGAAAACTCCTTATCACGGGTAAAGGCAGATGCAACTTTACTAATGATACAGACGTGGACGGACTGATAGCCGGTATCCCGGGTAACGGGAAGTTTTTGTATTCGGCTTTTTCGCGATTTGACTCCTACGATCTCCGAGAGTTCTTTCGGGGGCTTGGAGTGGAGAGTAAAACAGAAAGAGGCAAAAGGGTATTTCCTGCATCAGGAATATCCAGGGATGTGTTGCGGGCTCTCGTGACGTATGTAAAGAAGAGCGGGGCGAAGCTGCAGTTTAACTCGAGGGTACATAAAGTCGTCGTTTCAGGTGAAAAAGTGCAGGGAGTCGTATTTACCGCAGGTTGCGGGAAAACTGAGTTTATGCCGTGTGACGCAGTGGTAATCGCTACCGGAGGAATTACCTATGCTGCCACAGGTTCTACAGGCGACGGGCTCAGAATAGCAAAAGAACTGAGACACACTGTTGTCCAACCGAGGGCGTCTTTGATTCCGCTGGAGACACTTGAGTCATGGCCGCGCGAGGTGGCAGGGCTCACCTTACGCAACGTGCAGGTGACATTGACGATAGACGGGCGTAAGAGCGGGTCTGAATTGGGTGAAATGCTGTTTACTCACTATGGGGTCTCCGGCCCTATCATCCTATCATTGTCACGGGCAGCAGCGTCCGCAATGGTTAATGCGAAGCCCGGGGTCGCATTGATAATCGACATGAAACCTGCGCTATCCCATGAGCAACTGGACGCCAGAGTCTTGCGGGATTTTGCGAAACACGGAGGGCAGACCGTACTGAACTCTCTGGTAGATCTTATGCCTCGGCATTTGATCGACATAGTTTTGCAGGAGGCCGGCGTATCGGCCTCGAAACACATATCTCAGGTCACAAGGGAGGAACGACTTCTAATAGGCAAGACCCTGAAGGAACTTACATTACACATAGCAGGACTGAGGCCGGACGATGAGGGGATTGTCACCGCAGGCGGGGTGGATGTGGATGAAATCGATCCTCGAAGAATGGAATCCAAACTTGTTCAAGGATTATACTTCGCAGGAGAAGTAATCGACGTTGATGGTATGACCGGCGGGTTCAATCTGCAGGCTGCTTTTTCCACAGGTTATCTTGCAGGGCAAAGTCTGGCTGAAGGAAGGTAGAGAAAGGCAGTATGAGTTCGGCGTTTGGTGAAGGCAGCGAAAATGTGGACAGACTTCTATGTTTCCTTGAGAGGGTGTTCGCCATAGCTTTATGGCTGTTTCTGGCCTTGACAATCCTGGGGCAGGTTATTCTCAGCACCCCGGAAGGAAGATCCGGGCTTAGTAGGGCTGAACGTTTGGAGGGTATTAGGCTGAATGTGGATGCTCGCACTGAAGATGATTCTCACTGAGTGTCCCCGCAAGTATACGCACCAGGTATATTAGGGCGAGATTTATCACGGGAGAAGAGGAATCTGTAATGTATACGTCGAATAGCATAAGAGCGAGGAAAAACAAACAAGGCCCGGTCATCGCGATTGACGGTCCTGCCGGTGCGGGGAAGAGCACAGTGGCAAAAGCCGTCGCAAAAATCTTGGGTATGGCTTATGTCAGCACAGGCCTTATTTACCGGGCTCTGACCCTCAAGGCAATACGCCTCGGAGTAGATGTCCAAAAGGCCGAATCCATAGTCAAACTGGCCGAGGCCACTGAAGTCGCTGTTGTGCCCGATGACGGAGAGTGCCGTGTTCTTCTCGACGGTGAAGATGTGACAGTGGAACTGACATGCCCTGAGGTAGGCGCCTGTGTATCGCAAGTAGCGGAGATTCCGCAAGTCAGAGCTGCCCTTTTGAATATCCAGCGTGCCATCGCAAATAGGGGCTGCGTAGTGATGGACGGAAGGGATATCGGGACCGTTGTTGTGCCTGACGCGGACGTGAAGATATTCCTTGTGGCAGACTTTGACGAGCGCGTGCGCAGACGGGTGATTCAAGCCCGTGAGCGAGGATATGACGTAGTGGAAGAGACAATTATCAGTGAAATAATGCATAGGGACAAGATTGACAGCGGGCGGAAAGTAGCCCCCCTTAAACCTGCGCCTGATTCTATTACTATCGACACTACGGGAAAAACCCCTGAAGAAACCATTACGGAAGTGGTAGCTGTCATTTACGAGATACTTAACAAGGATAGAGTTGAAAACGCGTCAGGAGGCAAGGGGGAAACGCCTTGTTTTACGTGATTATCAGGGCAATTCTCAGATTTGTCATGAGAATTGCCTTTCGTATGCAAGTAGAAGGCAAAGATAACGTTCCAAGCGAGGGAGGCGTGCTGCTGGCGGCGAACCACTTGAGTATGCTCGATCCTATAGTGGTAGGATGCGCCATGGATCGGCCTGTTCGATTCATGGCAAAACGCGAACTGTTTGACAATCCTCTTCTTAGGATGATAGCTCGTAGCCTGGGGGCTTTCCCCGTGCGCCGTGGGGAAGACGACAAGGACGCATTCCACCGAGCTCTTGAAGTGCTCAGAGACGGCGAAGTCTTGGGGATATTTCCTGAAGGGACCAGAAGCCTCGATGGCAGGCTTCAGAAAGCGTACTCCGGGGCAGCGGTTCTGGCAGAGAAAACCGGCGCTTATTTGGTGCCTGTAGGGATCGTTGGCACAGGAAAAATAATGCGGAAAGGCGTTGTCTTTCCTAAAGCAGGCCATATTGGTGTAAGATTCGGCAAGCCTATTATTCCTGCTGAAGTATGCTCGATACTTCCTCTGAATCAGTCCTCCGTCAGGCCAAGAGAGGCTATCACGAATCTCATGATGGAGGAAATAGAGAGGCTGGTCATGAGCTTTTAGAATTCCTTAGGTTAAGTTTGGTGTGATGTTGGGAGATAATAGGGAAGAAGGTAGAACAGGTCTTGCAGCTTGTAGTTGGTGAACACAGCGGGTTTTGCTTTGGGGTCAAACGAGCGGTTGAAATTGCTGAAAACGCAGGCAGTCAAGGTATAGTCTTCACCCTCGGCCCCTTGGTCCACAATCCTCAAGTCATCGCCAAGCTGAAAGAAACAGGGGTTATTCCGGTATCCGATTTAAACGAGATCTCAGACGGCTGTATGATAGTGCCGTCGCACGGCCTGCCGCCTGATGTGATTGACGAAGCGCATACGCGAGGGCTGAGAGTTGTCCATGCCACTTGTCCGTATGTCAAGCGCGCACAAGAGCGGGCCGCTGCGCTGAATCGTAAGGGTTATCAGGTGTTCATAGTTGGTGACAAAGGACACAAAGAGGTAGTTGGTCTGTTAGGTTGGGCCGGGGATAATGCGAGAGTAGTCATGACCGGTGAAGATGTAGCATCCGGTTTCGTCGAGCCCAAGGTCGGTGTTGTTTGTCAGACCACCCAGACAGTCGAGGCTTTCCGCCAGGTTCTCGCTGCCCTTGCCTTAAGGGCGAAGGAGCTTTTGGCCTACAATACAATATGCGATGCTACTTGGAAAAGGCAGGAGGCTGCGCGCAAGTTGGCACGATCAGTTGATGCCGTGGTCGTGGTAGGCGGGCGGACCAGCGCGAATACACGAAGGCTTGTGGAAATCTGTCAAGCGGAAGGCGCTGAAGTCTACTGGGTGGAAGGGCCGGGAGACTTAGATACCCTGGATTTTTCAGGACTCGAAAGGGTGGGGCTAACGGCGGGGGCATCGACGCCGAATTGGGTTATCGAGGAGGTCGTTGAGAGGATGAGCGTACCGGACGAAGGGAAGATAAGTGAGTTGGGGGTAACAGATATTACTGACGAAAGAAATATTGACGAAATTGAAACCATTGAGGAAAGTGAAGACCAAATGGAGGAAAGTCCCGAAAATTTGCAGGAACACGTTGATAATGAGCAGGAAGACAAGGGAGTTCCACAAGAAGATTCTGAGACTTCACAGGTGGACCAAGAAGAACCCAAAACTTCACAGGTGGACCAAGAAGAGCCTGAAACTTCACAGGGGGAAGAAGAGCCGGATGTTACAGGGCCTGAAGAGGAGGAGCCAGAGACTGCGGGTATGTCGCTCCAGCCGGCACTTGTGGAGGGCGACATAGTTGAAGGCACTGTTGTCGCAGTCGAACCCGAGCGGGTCCTTGTCGATATTGGACTTAAGTCCGAAGGTGTAGTGCCAAGGAATGAGATCTCCAGAAGGCAGGTCCAGTCATGTGAAGGTATAGTCAATGTAGGTGACAGGATAGAGGTGTTAATCGAAAAACTCGAAGCCGGTGGAGGCGAGCCTCTTCTGTCCAAGCGGAAGGCTGATATTGACAGGGCTTGGGATGGGATATTTGACGCTCTTGAAAACGAAGCCATAGTTGAAGGCGAAGTGACCGACGTAGTCAAAGGCGGCATCGTCGTGGACGTCGGCCTGAGAGGCTTTATTCCTGCTTCACATGCAAGCATCCGTCCTATTCAGGATCTCAGCCGGCTGAAAGGGGAAACCCTCCGAATGAAAGTTCTGGAAGCCGACAGGGACAAGAAAAACGTGGTTCTTTCCGCGCGGCAGGTGCAAGAAGAGGAACTGGCTGAAGCCAGGAAACACGTGCTCGAGTCTTTGAACGAAGGCATAATAGTGGAAGGCATTGTCCGGCGTGTCGTCAATTTCGGCGCTTTTGTAGACATAGGCGACGGAGTAGAAGGCCTTCTACACGTTTCGGACATGGCCTGGACCAGAACGGAAGATCCCCGGGACGTAGTCTCGGAGGGAGAGCGAATAAGAGTGAAGGTGCTGGCTGTAGACAGGGAGCGCGAGCGGATTTCGTTGGGCCTGAAGCAAACCCTTCCAGATCCATGGGATGACGTTACTACAAGGTACCCCGTGGGTAGCATTGTTAAAGGAACAGTCACCAAGACAGTTGACTTTGGTGCTTTCGTCCAGTTGGAACCTGGGATTGAAGGCCTTGTGCACATCTCACAATTAGCTGATAGGCGAGTTGAGAAGCCTGATGAAGTGGTCAGCCCCGGGGATGAGATAGCTGTAAAGGTCATCAGTGTAAGGCCGAGGGACCATCGAATCGGGTTGAGCCTGAAAGAAGCTCAATCTGAAGAGGAGAAGAAGGTTTATAGGAAATATGCCGATAAGTCGGAAAGCCAGGGGCTTACGATCGGTGATGTCTTTGGCGATATTCTTAAGAACTCCCAGGAGTAACGGAATTCGAATTTTCTTCGTTGCATGCTGATTGATACAGGCGTAAATGCCAGTTGACACCGGGCCGATGGTTTCCAAACCATCGGCCTTCATACTCCTTTGCGGAATATCCCTTCTGAGATAGGGAAATGCTACTTTCCAGGGTGTGGAAGAGAAGCTGTTTCCACGAACGAAGGGGGCTTTAGCATGACAGTAGGACTCATTCTGCTGCTTGCGGTGAGTGTCGTGGTTTTCCTCGGGTTTGCCCACAGGGTTCTCGATCGCATGCACCTTAATGACAAACAAGCCCTGGTAGCCGTTTTACTGATTCTTGTAGGAGGCTTCGTCGATATTCCCATATATCGCGGTCTTTGGACAATCAGCCTGAATCTTGGGGGCTCAGTAATCCCGGTGATTATTGCGATATATGTGTTAAGCCGCGCTGATACCCCGTCTGAGACCGGGCGAGGCATTTTTTCTGCGGTGGCAACAGGGGCAGCGCTGGTAGCCATATCAAAGGTATTCACGTTCGAGGAAGGGAGAACCATAATCGATTCCATATACGTTTTCGGACTGGTAGCAGGCGCGATAGCGTACTTGCTGGGTAGATCCAGGCGTGCGGCGTTTGTTGGCGCAGTGTTAGGCGTTGTACTTCTGGACGTTGCCCATCTCGTGGAAGTAATAGTCAGGCGGATACCATCCACCGTGAACCTGGGCGGTGCAGGAGCCTTTGATGCAGTAATAATTGCCGGGATCATCGCAGTGGGCCTTGCAGAGATATTCGGAGAAACCATGGAACGACTCCAAAGGGGGCACATACCTGACAGTAAAGGAAACGCGGACAAGGTGTCGGAAGCTGTAAGCCATGAAGCGGAAACACTGAGCGAAGAGTCTGAGGAATAATCGGGGGTATGAGCATATGGCCTGCATTGGGCATAAATGTCACTGCAGTCAAAGAAGTCGCCTCTTACGTGCAGCTCTCCTAATCACCGCTATCGCTACTTTAGTATCTGGTTTGCTGCTACAAGGAGCTGCATTTGCAGAACATGAGCTGAGTGAGGGTTACTTCACTCTTGTTGATGAAGCTGACAATGAGATATTTCATACTGCGATCGTGCTTCTTCCCGGAGACGTGTTTATTAATGAAGACAACAGGGCTTATGAAGTTGTCAGGATTGATGGACAGACAGCCCGCGCGCAATTCACGGAAGCGGTTACACCGGATGACGGGAATGAAGCTTCCCGAGGAAGTATACTGTCTGTTTTATCAGGTATTGCAACTACTATTGGTAGAAGTATCAGTCAGCTATTCCTAGCCGCGCAGCAGCAAACAGGCAAGACAGTCGTGCTCTACAATACGCACAGCGATGAATCCTATGCGCCTTCCAGCGGCACGCCGACAAAGGATTGGGGTGATGTCTACAAGGTTGCAGCCGCATTTGAGCAGGCTCTTAAGAAACATGGTTTTGATGTGGTAAGGTCAACTGATAATCACAATCCCCATGATGGCGGCGCATACACGCGTTCAAGGCGGACTTTGGCCCAGTTGCTGAAACAGCGGCCTGTTGCCGCTTTTGACATTCACAGAGACGCTGTTCCTCCTGAAGTCTATAGAACCAGTGTAAAAGGGGAGGACGTAACCAAAATAACACTGGTCATTGGTCAGCAAAACCAGACCAGAGGGCAGAATCTCACCTTCGCAAAGAAGCTGAAATCATCTGCGGATTCCCAAGCGCCCGGCCTGATTAAGGGGATTCTGTGGGCCCAGGGGAATTACAATCAAGATATGTTGCCGAGAGCCGCATTAATGGAAGTAGGTGCACACACTAACAACCTGGAAGAAGCGGAAAGAGCTGTAGCCATTTTCGCATCAGCAGTTACGCCCGTAATATCGACAGCCAAATCTGCAAGCGGTCTTCAGCCAGGCTCTCCCGGCAGAACCATAGCATGGATTGTCGGCATAATCATTGCAGGCAGCGCAGGCTACATTTGGGTCAGCTCCCGGAAGCGCCAAAGGCAGTGAGCCGGGGAAAATTGTTCGTCCGTGACTTACCGCGCGCGCCGTGAAGCCCCTGGCTTTAGCTATGGGGATATAAGGCATGCTTCCCGGTAAGCTTCGCGGGACGCAACTAATTGGATCGGCACGAGACCGTTGAACTTCTCCAATAGCTGCCGGTTTCGCCGAAGACGGCGACCGGTTTTTGCGATTCAAGCGAGCTGCGTTAACATAATGTGGGAGAGAACAACGGTTTCATAAACACACACTTGGCGCCTCGGACGCCTCGTGTGCCTGGGGTGCAGGTGTCTCGCGTACCTCGGTTGGCTCGGGTGACGGACGCCTCAGGTGCCGTATGGCTCAGGTACCGCGTGACTTCGGTGCCTCGGTTGACGGGTGGCTCGGGTGCAATGGCCCCAGGGTTCCGTCAAAGTCATACTAACACGATATTTTAACTGGGCATAGCTTTTGGGGCTGGCTTTTTTCTGCATCATGTTGTATGATGGTCACATGAGCAATTTCAATTTGACTAGCCTACATG
>JAPXLY010000027.1:0-18138 GCA_033809295.1 Bacillota bacterium | reverse complement strand
GGCTCAGACCCGTATTTGGCTCTTGTGACTCCAATCGGCGAAATCCTTAGGGTTCTTGAGGCCTCACAAGGATATAATGTCGGAGCTTCGCGGTATGAAGTTCCTGTCGCGGTTAGTGAAGACTTGAAGACATTGATAGGCTTGGAGCAGGGGATGCTTTTGGTAATGACGCCTGTAAAGAGTCCTGTGATGATAAGCGGCTTGGGAGGGCGGGCATTTCAGTCACTGGCAGACGGATTGAAAGACTACGGCCTTCAGCCGGTTGCCATGGGAATTGCCCAAGATACATCCACGAAGGATACGGGTTCACCGGAACCCGGCTCAGCACTGGGAGTGCAGCTCATTAGGGGCGATGTTTCCGCCACTGTGCTTGGCACTGTGACTTACAGAAAAGGCGACCTTATGATCGCATTCGGCCACGACGTACTTCTCCAGGGAAACTCAGGTTATATTGCAACCGGGGCTGAAGTGCATCGAGTTGTCTCTTCAATTCTGAGACCCTACAAGATAGGAAGCCCCCTTGATGTTGTGGGTACAGTAACCCAGGATCGCTCTAAGGGAGTGCTTGTGAGGCTGGATGAGATGCCTGAGACAATTCCTATAGCTTTAACTGTAAGAGACAAAGACACCGGTTTGGTGAGGACGTTCAGAGCCGACATTATCGACAGCGAAGTGCTCATGGGCAGGCTCGTATCTTCTTTTCTCTTGGAATGCCTTGACTCCGCCATAGACAGAATCGGGCAAGGGACAAGTCTTGCAAGTTTTGAGATTCACACTGAGAGCCTGGAAACACCGATTTTCAGGGAGAACATGTTTTTCAGTCCTATGGATATATCCGCGATGTCCGGAGGCGAGCTTCTTGATATTCTCGATGCCTTGATAGATAATGAGTTCACCAAGGTTAACGTGACCGGGGTGAAAGGCTATGTCGAAGTTGAAGAGCGGAGGCAGACAGCCCGTATTGTCCAGGCTGAGGCATCAAAAGACACTGTTTCTCCGGGCGAGACGGTAGAGATAAGAGTCAGGCTCCGTCCATATAGAGGCGTATCCGAGATTAAAGGCATAGACGTGAAGATTCCCGAACATGCGGGTCCCGGGACTCTCTACCTGACAGTCCGCGGCGGCGGAGTCGCGCCGCCTGAGGATGAAGAAGAGAAGCCGGACAGCAAAACTGACCAGCGTTCACCTGCTGAGAGCCTGGAGAAGTTGATTCGTGATATGACAACCGTTGAAAAGAACAGTGATATAGTGGTAGAGTTCTATGCCGGTGGGCAGGGGGATATTGATGAGGCAAGCCCTATAGACGAAGGAGTTCTGGAAGGTGACAAGCTCCCCCTCGGACTGAACACCAAGGTAGAGGCAGAGATTCCCCCGCGTGCGGAAGATAAGCCTTCCCGTGTTGGGGACGGCGAAATCGCCAAGGAAGATCAGGACGATGTGGTGAAGGTCATATTGCCTACAGGTTATGTGATAGAGGGTGAGACAGACCTGGAACTGACAGTGGAGAAGTAAGTTTTTGCACTTTCCAATTGTGCCATGAACTGGAGCCCCTGCGCACAGCGTAGGGGCGTTTATTTGTGGAGGAATGGAATAGTTTGCGTCGAACTATGTTGAAGCTGGGAGGGTAGATTATGGCATCTGCATCGAACAAGACAAAAATAATGCTCATAGCGATCGTTATTGTCATAGCTATGGCACTTGTCCTTGCCTATGCAAACCTTCTGAGAATCCAAAATGCCCTTCTCGTGGCTGCGCATGATTCCATAGAGAAGGCGCTTGAGGAAGCGCTGGGGGTACATGTGGAGATCGGATCTATCGCCGGTAAAAACCTCAGCGAAGTAGTAATATCTGACGTGTCTGTCTCCACTGAAGCCGGTGCCGGCAATCCCGTCCTTTCAGCTAACCGTGTAGAGGTAAGTTATTCATTCTTCGATGTTGTTACCAAACGCAAGAGCATAGCTCAAGCTGTTACAGGCATGCTCTTAATTGAGCCGAGACTTGCGATAGAGCTCCCACCTGATTTCCAGGCTCTTCCGGAAAAAGCCGGGATTGACCCGGGGCAGGCAGTTGATGCGCTAAAGGGATTCACGGGTTCTTTAGCTGTTGAAGACGGCACAGTGGAGGTAGCGGGGATCCCGGGGCTTGGCAAGCCTTTTGTGGTTTCAGGAGTGACCGGAGGCGTCACGTTTACCGGGACAGGAGCAGCAGGCCGTGTTCATCTCTTTACAGGTGATGAAGAACTGACTCGCATTGCAGTTACAGGCGCATACGCCGGGTCAACCGGCGCCATAACGTGTGATGCCGGCCTCACGGGAGCGCTATCCCGTACCTTGCTACGAGATCTGCGTAATGTTCTGGATGCAGTCACTCGCCAACCTGCCGCTGCCGGATTGAAAGAAGAGACCGTTGCGAGCATAAGAGAGATCCTAAATAGCATTGACACAGTCAATCTGGAAGGCGGAGCAGTTGACATAGAGGCTCATGTGAGGCCCGGGCCCCAAGAAGGAATCAGGATTCGGGGGAAGGCGAGTATAGCCGAGGCTGAGCTTAGCGCCCCAGGTATCATATGGGGAGGCTCCTTGACGGACTTCGGACAATTTGGGGAAATCGCAAGCAATCTGAACCTGGTTTTAGACTTCCAGCTTGATGATTCCGGCCTCGCCTGTCAAGGGAAAGGTTCAGCAAATATCAGTCACCTTAAATGGATTGATAGCAGGTTCGGGTTTGGAGAGGTTTCTGCAAAAGGCAAGGCAGCAGTTGAGTTTTGGAAGAATCCTGAAGACGAGTTCGTATCTTTTGAAGGAAGCACAACTTTGGATACTCCTCGCTTAAAAGCGGGTGAGGCGCTTCAGATGGCAGTTGGGCAAGGCGGCTTAGTCCTGCAGGTGGAAGGTCCTGCACGCATGGATCTGGCGTTCGCAGGCAGGTCAGACCGGGACATAGAAACGTACGGCACTTTACGAATGGATAAAGGGGTTATTGCCGCACATAATATCTTGCCGGAAGCCAAGGAAGTATCCGGGGACATTGAAGCGTCCTTCACGTTCAGAAGTCGAGGAGAATCTTTCATCGGCTATGAGGGGCAAGCAAGGCTGATCTCAGGGTGTGCCGATGCGGCGTTCCCGGTCCAAGGCATTGAGTTTGGGAAAGGGGACTTAACCGGAGCTGTGAGTTTCTCGGGCGAAGAAACCTCGGGCGTCAGGTATAAAGGGTTCATTAATGTCCGAGATGCCAACTTAGCCATAGACCACAGGCTTCAACCGGCTGAGCCGTCTCTTGAAGGAGAGCCTTACGGAGAAATCAAATTGTCCAAAGGCACTGTAGACGGCAGATTCGAATTCCAGGGCGAGTCTCCCGGGACTTTCAGGTTTGACGGCGCACTTAACCTCACGGACGGTGTGACGGATATATCAGGCACAGCTCAAATTGCCGGACTCCGGATCTCAGAAGGAGATGTACGCGGAAGCGTCTTATTCCGCGGCGAATTACCCGGTAAGGCCGAATACGCCATGGAGATTAGCCTTCTGGGAGGAGCGGCTGAAATCTCAGACGGGTTGCCATGGTTAAAACACGCAGGTGGACGAGTCTCCGGCGACATGAATGTAGTGGGAAATTCCGAAGGTGCGCTTACATACAGTGGAGGCCTAAACGCGACTCAAGTCATCATAGAGGCGTCTTCGGCCCCGGGCGGGATAAGAGAATTCGCCGGTGAAGGTTCGCTGGACGTGAAGTTCCGGGGCGGAGAAGATGATGTCCTAAAGTATGAAGGAAGCGGACATATAGAGCGGGGGAATCTTGAAGCCGTAGAAATTGCAGGAGGCATACAGAGACTCGAAGGCCCGGTTACGGGCACTGTGAATTTCCAAGGCGAATATGCGGAAGAGCCGATTATCGATGGGGTCATATCTGCCGCCGGGTGCGCTATTGAGCTAGGAGAGATTGAGGGTTTCATAAAGTCCCTGAGCGGTGATGACGCTGTAGGGGAGATTCGCTTTGTAACCCATGGGGCAAAGCTTACGGACTGCTCCGGGAAAGCCACGATGAGCCGGGGAGCATTCGTGGCCGACCGTGTCATACCGGGCTTGCTGGAAGCCCGGGGCCTGGCTGCTGTTGAAGTAGGGTTCTCATATCACGGCGATGGGCGCCTCGCTTATGATGGAAAGGCAAGGATACATTCAGGCACTATCATTACAGAAAGGATCTATCCTGGCCTTGAGAATCTCGAGGGCAACGTGACTTCTGACTTCTCTTTCAAAAGCAGCGACGAAGGTGTCAGGTATGAGGGATTCGCAAATCTCATCTCCGGCAGGGTAATGCTTAAGGACGGGATTGAAGGTTTTGACTATCTGGATGGCGACGTAACCGCGAATTTGAAAT
Source organism: Bacillota bacterium (assembly GCA_033809295.1). Taxonomy (GTDB): domain Bacteria; phylum Bacillota; class SHA-98; order UBA4971; family UBA4971; genus UBA4971. Next base: position 13,761 of record JAPXLY010000027.1, on the reverse strand, counting down.
TCCAGGGCGTCGGGAAAGCGGAAGGATCTTTCCAAGGGGATGCGGTTATCTCAGGGGGGACACTCAAGGCAGGTGCGATACTAAAAGGGGTAGAGTCGATTCAAGGCGCTGCTCGGCTGGAAGCAAGGTTTTCCGGGGGCTCGGGCATAGCTCCGGCTTATGATGGCACGCTTACAGTGAGTGACGCTTCGTTCAGTGCGTCCGATGTCTTAGACGGTGTCAAGAGCATAGTGGGCAAGGCTGAGAGCACGATTCAGTTTGCGAGTCAGCCAAAGGGCCTTTTCTTGTTCAAAGGCACAGCCGATATGTCAAACGTATCTTTTGCAGCAGGCCGGGTTTATCCGGGTATCAGGGAGCTTAGTGGAAACGGTTCAGCCCGGTTCGTATTCGAAAGAGCACAAGATGATAACGTATCATACGGCGGGAAAGTCATAGTAACAAGAGGGATCCTCGGCCTTGATGCCATCAGCGCAAGACTTGATAATATCACTGCTGAGGTGGATTTTGACCAAGAATCACTGGATGTCAGGGGAATGACGGGAAACTTCGGGAAATCCGCGTTCGAAGCGAGGGGCCTCCTACATTTCGGCAAGAAGCCTGAGATAGACATTAGGGTGATAAGCAAGAATTTGGCCTTGGAAGAACTGGGAGAAATTACTGTGGCAGACACACCTCTTAATGTGTCAGGCGATGCTGTTTTGGATGTCGGGATTAAAGGATTCTATCCGGATTTGGATTTGAGCGGACAAATATCATTATCAGGTGTAGAGATAGAACATGCCAGATTAAAATCGCCTGCTTCGAATGTTGAAGGCATAGTCAAGCTCTTCGGGAACGGCTTGCGCTCAGAGCGGCTGACAATGATCTTCAGTGACTCACCTGTAGAAGTCAAAGGGTCTGTCACTGATCTTGCTCATCCGTATTTTGACATTAGTGCGTCCTTCGGTGACATGCAATTAAGTCGTGCCAAAGAAATGCTGGGTCTGGATATTCCAGGTGATATACAAGGCCGCGGAAAAATCACTTTGAATCTTGCCGGATCCCTTGAAGAGCTCCGGACAGAAGGCGCTTTTGATTTATCGGATCTCTCTTATGCAGTTGGAGAGGAATTGTTCAGTGCGAGTGAGGCCAGAGGGAAGTTCCGTCATGGCAACGATGCAATAACCTTTTCTGACACTGCAATTTTCACTATGGGCGGACAGATTGACGCTGACGGTGTTGTGCTCCTCAAAAGGGCGGAAGATGAGTCCGCTATGAATCTATGGACATGGCTGTCCCTTAATATCAAAGGTATCTCGGCTAAGGAAGCGGCATCCTATTTGACCCGGGAGGAAATAGTCACATCCGGGGTTTTAGCGGCTAAGGTGGCGCTCGAGGCTGAAAAGGACTTCTACAGCGTTGCAGGATCGTGCAAGATAGAGTCGGGCAATGTCAAAAGGTATTTGTTTGACATTGCAAAAGCGGAGTTCAGAGCTGAAAACGGTACAATAATCATTGACCAACTGACCTCAGAAGGCCCTGACGGTTATGTGAATGTAAGAGGCACGGTTCACGATAACGCTGATTTTGAGATGCAGGTGGCTGCAAAGGAACTCAACATCCAAAAGCTGGGGGAATCCTTTGGCTACCACGAGATTACAGGCACCGGGAGTTTTGCAGGGACTGTCTCCGGCAAGGAGAAGGCAATTTCCCTGGACGGGCTTGCTGAAATAGCGAATCCCGCATTTTACGGGATCAAGTTGGACTCAGCGGCAGGCCGGGTCAGCTTTAAGGATAACGCAATCCGTCTCTCAAACATATTGGTCGCCCGGGGAGGTGCAACAGGCCGGATTGCCGGCATAATACAGTTAGGCCCGGAGTATCCCGCTTTAGATCTGTCAGCGGTTGTTACCGGACTGCCTGTCAGCGAACTCGTGTCCATCGCGGGAATGGACGAGATTCCATTAAGTGGACAGCTTTCAGGGAAGGTGGCTATCAAAGGGACGACGAAAAACCCGAAGGCGGAAGGGGAAGCCAGGCTGTCATCGGGAGAAATATCCGGCATTAAGTTGGACGATGCCACTACTGGCTTTGCATATGCGTCAGATACCCTGAACATAGAGGACTTGAGTATCGGGATAGGCGTTATGAGGATTATCGCGTCCGGGAACATAACCCGTGACGGCAAGCTCGGCCTTGATGTAGACGTGCTGGATTTCGATTTGTCCAAACTCCCGGTGGAGATCCCGGGCAATCCCGTTAAAAGAGGAATAGCCGGCCTTAGCGGCAGAATAACAGGCGAGCTTGACAATGCGCAAGCAGAAGGGCGGATTGTGGCGAGGAACGTCTTGCTTATGGATGCTGTTTTCCCTGATGTAACTTGTGACCTGGCGTGGGGTGACGGGGAGATTTGTGTGAGGCGCGCAGTAATCAGTGATGGAACCGGTACAGTAGTTGCTGAAGGAAACATAAGCCTCGATAACGGAAACCCCGTGAACCTTACGCTCATTGCTGATGGAGTGGACGCAAAAACGGCCCTCGCTATTGTACGCCCTGGGAAGAAGGACCCAATCGCAGGTAAAATCAGCGGTACAATAGGTATTCAGGGGAGTCTGTCCCATCCCACTTTGCAACTGAAGTTTGATACACGTCACTTATCTGTAGGAGGGATTCCCCTTGAGAGAGCCTCGTTTGACGGGGGAATCACAGGAGATCGTGTTGATGTCAGGCTCTTGCAGTTATTCCAAACAGGCGGCGGCTACTTTGAAGCTAATGGCAGCTTGGCGACAGACGGGCCGGTTTTTGTTGCGGCTTCAGCAAGGCAATTTGATATCAGCGCCCTGTCTGCCGTGTTAGGTGGGAAATACTCATTCAAAGGCAATGCCGATCTTGCCTTAAAAGCTGAAGGAGAACCAAAAGACCCGTCTATAACCCTGTCACTTCGAATCGCTGACGGCAGTGTGGACAGGATAGGATTTGATTTGGCGACTGCAAGAATGACATTCCGAGACGGCGTAATCACTATTGAAGACGGTGAGATACTTCAGGGGCGACACAAAGCCACCGTATACGGAAAGGCGCCCGTTCCAAAAGAGACTCTTGACGCTATAGGGATAACGGCCTATGCATCCAACGAGGAACTAGACGTGAATGTGAAGATGACCAATGCGAAACTTGAGCTTATCTCCATGTTTTACCAAGGGGTTGAGTGGGCGGAAGGTGAAACCAATATCGACCTTCACCTTGCCGGGACAATTGCGCTTCCAAGGCTGTATGGCTCTGCTCTCGTAAATGACGGCACGGTTAAGCTTTCCCCCATTTCTGACGTGTTCAGGAATATCGATGGGTCAGTGAAATTTGAAGGCACTCAAGCGAGAGTTGAGAAGCTCACATGTCTGCTGGGCCAAGGTGAAGTCAAGGTATCCGGTGTTGTAGCATTTTTCGGAGGGCAAGAAGGGCCAAGTCTGGATTTGAGGCTCACAACCCGGGATGCGCTGGTAAATACAGGCATATTCCGGAGCCTTGTCAATTCTGACATTGAGTTATCAGGGCCTTTCGGCCATCCGCTGATCTCCGGCCGGATCAGCCTGATGAAAGCGATAATATCGACTGATACATGGTCTTTTGAGGAGGGGGTCTCATTTGACGCTGACCTGGCTCTGACCATACTTACTGAAGGCGACCTTCGCCTCAGAACCAAGATCATGGATATTCCGGCATCAGGTTCTTTGAAGCTTAGCGGTACTCTCAAGCAGCCACAAATTTCAGGCAGGGTGGAAGCTCGGAGAGGTTGGTTTGCATACTTCGGAAATGAGTTTACCATACGGCAAGCTTTGGCTGAGTTTACTGAAAGCCAGGGCATTATGCCCAGAATCGAAGTGGACGCTGAAACCACGGCAGGCGAAGCCAGGATATTCATTGGGCTTCGTGGAGTCTTACCCGATGAACTGGCTCTTGAGTTGTCGTCAAGCCCTCCTCTGACCCATGACGAGATCCTGGCGTTACTGAACTACCCCGGCGCAGTGACGAAGATACTTGCAGGGGATGTTGAAGGAGCATTCAAAGAGGAAATAACCAGGATTTTTGAACAGGAACTTCGTCTACAGGTATCAGGAGGGATTGGTAGGTTATTTGAGGATCTCCTGGCTTTGGACGAGTTTAGGCTGAAGAGAAGCGCGTCCAATCAACTGACTCTGAAAGTAGGCAAATATATTATAGACAGCCTCTATCTCAGTTATGAGAAGCCACTGGGCCCCGAGTCATACGGGCTTTTGAAATTCGATTATTTCTATCGTCCCGGTGTGATCCTTACAGGGACTTTTGATGAAAAAGGAGAGACGATTTTTGGCATTGAAGCCCGGCTCAGGTTCTAAGTAGATCACCATAGATGATCGCCGGTTCCAGAAAGTGTACCTACCGTGCAGGGTGGCCCCGCAAGGTATGTACGTTTTTTGAGGCCGGTGTTGCACTAAGGGGACGGCTCCCCAAGCGGGTCGCCTTGACAAAATCCGGCCCGTAGGCCGGTGGCCGAATTTTGACACGCCTAGTTGCAATCACCGGTAACCCAAGACAATCGGAAAACGAGGGAAAACTAATGAACTCATACTTAGGTGTAATACCGTTAATTATACTGAAGTTGCCGGGCGTGTTACTGCCGGTCAGGAGCGAACCCTTATGTGGCAAGGAGCGCGGGCGATTTGCGGTAACATGCCTAAAAGATCTGGGACTGTTTGCTGATACCATCAATATTTGGATGAATAGATGGGAAGGATTTACGTGAGGTGGGTAGAAGAGGATACCGATATTGTTCTGGAACTTTGTCGGAACATGATTGAAAGAGAACCGTTAGAATTACACGTAGGTGAATATATGTCTGTGTCGAGTAAGGAGGGACAACTGTGAACCTATTATCCGGGCAAATCCAGTCAAGTGCCAAAAACATCCGCGCGCGATTCATTCCGGTAGCGCTGGTGGCAGTCTTTGCCTCAGCTATTGCCGGTCTGTTCGCTCCCTGTGCCCTGGCGCAGGTGCCCACAGGTGAGAAGATAATTTTAGTGGAGATTGAGGGGCTTCAGGCTGTTTCCCAGGAGACAGTCATGGAATCTATTGAGCTGAAACCCGGAGATCTGCTGACAGAGGAGGCAGTCAGAGCTGACCTTGAGAGGATCGGTAATATCGGGTTCTTCTTTGACGTGGCAGCAAGGTTTTATTCCCAGTTGGGAGGGATAAGACTTGTATACGAGGTTGTGGAGAACCCGAAGATCACTTCTATTAATTTCAAGGGTAACGAGGCAGTCAGCCGGGACAAGCTTGAGTTGTTGATGAGTGTGCGCCCCGAGGAGATTCTCAACTTGAAGAAGCTCAACGGTGACCTGGAACGAATCCTCAAGTATTACTATAACGAAGGCTATTCTGCCAAGATCAAAGACGTGAATATCTCAGAACAGGGAGACGTCACGATAGAACTTGTAGAGCTCCGTGTGGCAGATGTCAGGATTGAGGGGCACAAGAAGACCAAGGATTATGTGGTTCGCAGATATATCACGGTGAAGCCCGGTGAATTGTTGGACGTCAATAAACTCCGCGAGGACCAGCGAAAGCTTGTGAACCTCGGGATTTTCGAGAGTATCGACATAAAGTTGGACGCATCTGACGATGACGACGCTTACATAGTCACCTATGTTCTGAAGGAAACCAGGACAGGCAGTGCAGGGATAGGTGCAGGATACAGCAGTGCTGAGAAGTTTATCGGGTATATCGAGGTCAGTGAGTCCAACTTCCTCGGCAGGCTTCAGACTGTAAACGTCAATTGGCAGTTTGGAAAAGGCCGTAGTTCTTACACGCTGGGTTTCTATGACCCGTGGATTGACGCGAAGCAGACCTCGTTCGGGATTAACCTGTATAACCGCACTCAGACAGTAACAAGGAAGTGGGATGAGGGAAAATTCCAATGGAAGGAAGGGACCCCTCCCGCTGAAATCAGATATAATGAGCTTAGGAGAGGCGGAAACATATCTGTAGGCAGACCGCTGAAAGAGAATCTCAGGCTGTCTTTATCCCTCAGGATTGACGGCACAAGTCTTATTCCTATGCCCCAAGAAGGCAAGACAGAACCGGGGTGGACATGGATACCCGGACAGAACCCCAGCGGTGATACGAGAAGTCTTACACTATCGCTAACCGGTGATACGAGAGACCACTACATGAACCCGACTAAGGGCGTCTACTGGCGGACCTCTGCAGAAACCGCAGGCGGACTCCTCGGCGGGAGCTATACATTTTCGAAGTTCCAGGGAGAATGCAGCGCGTATCGAGAGGTCAGGCCTGATCAAGTGCTGGCATTCAGGTTGTCAGGCGGGCTTTCTACAGGAGAGCTTCCCCTCCATGAGCAGTATCGTCTCGGCGGCGCTGAAACACTGCGCGGGTATGACTACGGCGAGTTTTACGGCGACAACATGATGCTTGCCAATGCCGAATACCGGTTCCGGATATTTAAGGGTGTTCAGGGCGCAGTGTTCGTGGATACAGGTTCCACATGGCTGAAGGAAGACCGGCTCAGTGCGGTAGGCCTTTCAACAGGTGCAGGCCTTGGGGTCAGAGTGGAGACTCCCATAGGGATGCTCCGGGTTGATTATGGGTTTGGTAAGCAAGGAGGCCAAGCGTACCTCAGTTTTGGCCAAATGTTCTAAGAAATCCTTAAAGAAGTCGGTGCTGTAACGATCAGGCCCTGGAAAGTCCTTGCGGCTGTGTGATACCATTGATATAATTGGCGTATTGTAAGGGACACGCTCCCTTCCGTTTCCAGTTAAAGTGTTAGTGTTGGTGAAAGGAAGTGCAGGAATGTCAAAATCCCAAACAAGGCTTCTAGGTTTACTTGTAGTCATTATTGCCGCTGTGGCAGTTGTTGTAAGCCTGATCGGAGACAGGAGTCTTAGAGCTGCAAACGGGGCAGGCCCGGTTGGATTCGTGTATTCTTCAAAGATAATCGCAGCAGTGGAAGGCTCGTCTGAGTATACGAAAGCACAGAAGGACTATGAGGGATTTGCCCAGAAACTCCAGAAGGAATATGAGTCTCAAGCTGAGGGGCTTGACGACGAAAGCAAGCGGAAGAAACTCTCGGAGCTTGAAATGAAATTGGCCGAGAAGCAAATAGAGTTGAACAAACCTTTCCAGGACAAGATTCAAACTACCATTGAGGAAGTCGCCAAGAGCGAAGGCTGCTCCATTGTTCTCAGCCAGCGAGTAGAGTTTGAGGCGCTTGTGCCTATCCGCGATAAGAGCGAAAGCATTGTCGGTACACAATATGTGCCTATGTCCATACCGATTGTTGTCACCGGAGGCAAGGATCTTACAGATCCTGTTTTGAAGAAGCTCGGGGTGAAATAATAGGCAAGTCGCCCGGGCTGGTTTAAGTGCCGAGCTTTGGCGGGATAGTAATGAAGCGGTTAGCATACGGTGTGACAATTGGACTTGTAGGAGTCCTGGCTGCCATGGCAGTCAAGTTTCCGGCAACACAAGAGGTGTCGCTACCCGGTGACACCTCTGTTCCCCATACGACTCAGCATCTTGTTGATTGGCAGAATCAGCTTGAACCTATTAGGCCCCTGGTTATTGACAGAGGGGCCCCCACTCTCTCACTGCCCGGTTCAGAGGATTTCAGGCTCAATGAGTTAGCTGATATCTCTTTGTCTGACGAGGTAGCACCTTTTTCGCTGGACATTATGTCCGAGGAGGCAAACAATCAGGATTCCCGTGGAGAAACAGACTCACTCAGCTTGGAACACCGAGCAGGCTTTGCCTGTACTGATGTGGGCGAAACCATTGAGGATACACTTCAGGAACATGAGCCGGGAACCCCGGCGCCGGCGGCTTGCATTCCGGAAGATGACAGGACAGGTTATGTCCTGCTGGATGAAGTGATGAAGAAGCATCCCTTGTGGATTGAGTTAGTCCGTATTGAGCGAGAGATAGAAGCATCCAAAAGCCGGTGGAGGAGTTATGTGGACGCTTCAGGGCTCACTGAAGAAGACATGTTGAAGTGCATAGATGCGGCAGGACAGGTCTTAGACGGGCAAGTTTTCGAAGATCCTGATGAAGGCCTCAAACTAACTGAATATTCCGGTGCGGTAGAGTCCAGGCTTGCCTTGATGGAGACATCTCTCATAGAGGAAGCTGAAGCGCGCATAGAGGCCAAGCGGATGGAGCTTCAGGCACACTTGGATGATAGGCTTTACGCAGAGCAGGCTCGGCTTAATAACGAGTTTGACGAGTTTCGTGACAGGGTGGTAAAAGAAAGCTATGTTACGATCGTAAATATACAGATGAAATTGCAGCTCTTAGGGTTGCCAGATGCCCAGCGGGACGCTCTTGAAGAGGAGCTCAGGTGCCTGACAGATGAAGTCGAGGCGAAACTCCATGCTAAGAGGAAGGCGCTGGATGATGCGTACGCTCTCTATGAAGCCAGGGAAATTGCTGAGGATGAAGAGAACCTGGCACGCTATGGAGAAGAACAAGCCCATTGGGTAGCTTCCCAGCTTCAAGAGGAGCGGGAGAGAGTGGCTAAGGAATTTGAAGGGTTGTTCTCTGATACCTTGTCTTTGGGTAGGGCCCCCGGGCGAGGGCTGGTTGAGCTCTCAACGAGGCATGCCGAGATATCCCGGGAATTCAAAGCAAGAGAGGTTCAATTCACCGAGGAGCTGGGCGAGCTTACCGCAAGTCGAAACGAGACAGAAGACTGCATCATGAAGGATATAGACAGCGCAGTGTCGTCTCTCAAAGACAAGACAGGTATCAACATAGAACTGGTTCAGGATGATTCTGAAGCAGGAGGGTCCGAGTCCGTCGGGATTGACATGACGCCTGATATCATTCGGATTATCCGAGATTACGAGTGAGAGTGTGTCAAGATGGTTAAAGAGAAAGAGATAACGCTGGAGGAATTGGCGAAGCTCGTTGGGGGTGTTCCGGCAGGGGACGCCCGGTTTCGTATTATGGGGGCAGCACCTGTAGAAAGTGCAGGCGCAAGTGATATTACTTTTGCGGAAAACGCCAAGATCCTTGAAATTGCCGGTAATAGTGGTGCAGGCGCTGTCATAGCGAAACACGGAGGCGATCTTAAGGGGAAACCAGGCATACTCGTGGATAACCCAAGATTTGCTTTTGCAAGAACCCTTGAGATATTTGCCCCTGATATCCCTCGCCCCGCTGAGGGGGTTCACCGGAAGAGCATTGTAGCTGAAAGCGCAGTGATAGGTAAGGGCGCTCGGATAGGCCCTAATGTAATAATTGGAGCCGGTGTGGTCCTGGGGGAAGGGGTTGTTTTGTATCCCGGTGTTTATGTAGGTGAGGACACGAGGATTGGCGCAAGAACCGTTATCTATCCTAATGCGGTGATACGAGAGCGCGTGTCCATCGGCAGAGGCGTCATTATCCACGGAGGAGCAATCATCGGCGCTGACGGGTTTGGGTTCGTGACTTCTCGGAACAAGCATTACAAGATTCCCCAGATAGGGACTGTGATAGTCGAGGACGATGTTGAGATTGGCGCAAATACGTGTATCGACAGGGGTACAATGGGCGCCACAATTATCGGCAAAGGCACTAAGATAGACAATCTGGTCCAGATAGGGCATAATGTCCAAATCGGGGAAAACTGCATTGTGGTGGGACAGACAGGGATAGGCGGATCCAGCGAGATTGGAGAAGGTTCGGTCCTTGCAGGGCAGGCAGGCATAAGGGACCATGTTAAGATTGGGCCGGGCAGCACTGTGGCAGGCTTGACGCTGGTATCTGCGAATCTGCCTCCGGGTTCTTTTGTGTCAGGAAGGCCGGCTCGTCCCCACAGGGAACAGCTTAAGATGGAAGCTGCATCCCGCAAACTACCGGAGGTTTTGGAGAGATTGCGGGAACTTGAAAGAAGGATTGCCGAGATAGAAAGGGATGTGCGCCAATGAGTGCAGGAATTCCTTGGATTAATATGTAAGTAAATCATATCACGGTTAATGTAGGAAAACAGGGGTGCGCCGGAGAATAATCCTCCTAAATGCTATTAAGGGAGGATTGTTTTATGGGAAGAAAGATCACTACATCAAGTCTCGTGGCTATTGCAAGTATAATACTGGCGCTGCTTGTCAGTGTGTCTCAGTTGACCTTTGCAGCCACGTCCCAGTCGGGCAAGACCGGGCTTCTGCTGGCGCCGTCCGCTGACACTCTGGGACAGGGTAGCTTTGTAATAGGATATAGCCGGCTGGGCCTTACCGATTGCGTGTACATAAATGCAGGGGTCATACCTAACCTGGAAGTAGGCCTGGGCTCAAGAAGCACGAGAAACGGGGCTACTATCTATCCGATGTTGAAGTTTAGGCTTCTGGGCGAAGCTGTGGATCTGCCTGCAGTCGCTCTGGGCCTTGAAGGCCAGGCCCTATATGTCGCTGCCAGTAAACGTCTTATGCCATCCGGGCCCAGAGCCCATTTGGGGTTTGGGACAGGCAGGTTTAACGGTATATTCGTAGCCGTGGATCATGTCCTCAATCCTGTAACTATTTCGAGCGGTTCAGAATTTCGGGCACCGCTTACGACTGTAATGGGGGAATATGTCGGAGGCGAATTCAATATCGGAGCGCGCTTCGACTTTTCCAAGGGTCTCAGCATCAGCATAGGGTTGCTTGATACCAGTCGCCTGTCGGCAGGAGTGTCGTTTACGACCAGCTTCTGATCTAAGATGAGCTTCTGATTAAGGTTTGGTTGATCCCGGTTTGGCTTTCTGAGCCTAAGCGCCAGAAAGCACCCACCTGGGACCACGCTGACGCAGGTGCGATAATCCCCATAAGCGCCAGAGAGTCCCCACTTGGGACGACGCTGACGCAGATGCGATAATCTCCATAAGCGCCAGAAAGTTTCCACCTGGGATTACGCTGACGCAGATGCGATAATCCCCATAAGATCCAGAAAGCACCCACCTGGGATCACGGCAGTTAAGGTGCAGTAATCCCTAAAGGAAACATGGATACAGGGGGATTCCCTGCGTGGCTAACAGTCGCCGGATGGTCTCGGAGTGGGTGTAAGCGTCAAAAAGCCGGTCCGGGGAGCGTGTACTAATTTCTATCACCTTCTCAGGTTTCTTTGATAATTATGGTGTCCGTGTTCGATTTTCGAACACGTGCGGCGATGCAGATGTCCGGTTTTCGAACACACTTTGAGGTTTTTGAGACTTTCTGAGCGTGGCGACGGTCTTTTAACGCCTGAGTGTTCGATTTTCGAACACGCTTTTGGAAGCGGTGTCCGGTTTTCGAGCACGAGTTTGAAATGAGTGTGCGATTTCCTATCAGCCGCCGCCTTGTAGGACGCGTTTATGCGATACGGTGTTCGATATTCGACCACCTCAAGACGAGATCGTGTTCGAAATTAGAGCACAGACAGGGTTTTTACCGGCTCATTTCAGTCTTCGGGTGATTATTTCGCAAGAGGTGTTCGAATATCGAACAGTCAAAAAGGATCCATGGTCGATAGCCCTCACCTACTGAAGGTGGGGGCTATTGTACGCTTACGTTTTCCGAACACCGCCAACCTGCTTTGAATTGAGGCTATATGCACCCTTTGCGCCCCGGGCCAGGGGCGTATTTCTTTTTATGGATACTTTCTCCGCCTGCCGTTTAAGAAGGGATTTGCGGGGGTAAAGCGAAAATACTATGCGGGGGAGAGGAGAATCTTATGGCAAGGCCTGGTAAGTACGGTCTATGCCTCATAGTTGCCATGACAGTGATTGCGCTTCTCGCTTTCGCAACAGAGTGTGCGTGGGCTTGTGTCGGTGCGAGGCAAATGGCAATGGGAGGCACGTTTGTAGGCGTTGCGGATGACATGAACTCGGTGTATTGGAATCCTGCAGGCATTGCCATGCTGGATCACATGGGCTTTCATGTCACCTCGACTCTTACCAACAGGGACACGTACAACTACGACGACTTCTTAGCATTTGTCTGGCCCAAACACGGCGATCTTGCTCTCGGCCTCAGCTTTATCCGTGAGCATCTCGGGGAGTTTGCCGGCGAAGGTCGGTATAAGGCAGGGGACTGGTTCACTTGCTCTGTCGCCACCGTGGTTGCTGAAGGGTTCTCCGTTGGCGCAAATTTCAGATACGAAAATCACTGGATCCGACTTGCCGGTGAAGATAAAATGCCGGGATCCCGTTGGGGGCTGGACATAGGGCTCCTGTACCATGTGAACAGTAAGCTCTCAATCGGTTGCTTGCTTCAAGATGCGGGACTATCGAAGCTATACTGGGCAGACGGGAGCAGCGACAGGATAGGAATCAACGTTCGTCCGGGAATCGGATACAGGCCGAACCCCCATACATTGATTGCCCTTGATATATATGCACCATGTCTCAGAGCCGGAATAGAGCGGTGGCTGACTCCGAACTTGGCTGCGAGATTTGGTTATTATGGGATAAAGACATGGGAAGGAGCTGTGACTTACGGAATCGGATTACGTATCGGAAAGTATACTGTGGATTATGCTTACCTGGACGTTGCCACGGTTCCCGGGCACTCCGGTCTCGGAGGCACTCATCAGATAGGAGTGACGGTTAAGTTCTGAAAATCATCGACCGCTACATATCAAAAGAGTTTGTCCTGCCGTTTCTTGGATGTATAGGCGGATTTATACTGATAATCCTCGCGAGCCAATTGTTTTGGCTCGCGGAATTGATAATTGTGAAGAAAGTCGCTACAAGCACAGTTGCAAGATTACTTCTTTACAAGCTTCCCGATGCCATAGCCCAGTCTATTCCTGTAGCTACGCTTTGCGGCGCCCTATTATCCCTGATGCGCCTGGGAAAGGACAGTGAGCTTGCCGCCCTCCGTACAGGTGGAGTCAGGGCTTTCAGAATCGTACTACCCCTTCTCTTCGTCGGTCTTGTGGCAAGTATCACCGCATTTGCCTTCAACGAGCGTTTAGTTCCCTGGGCCAACCATGAGTTTGAGAACACAATCAGGCGGATAGTCCTTCAGGAGGCCCTCCCGACAGCAGAAGAGAATGTGTTCTTCAGAGGCACCGGGGACAGGTTCTTTTATATACGGAAGGTAAATGCGGTTTCCGGCGAATTGCGCGATGTCATGGTCTACGAAGTCCGAAAGGAGGGGCTTCCCAGGATCATCACTGCGAAGGGCGGAAGCGCAAAAGGAGTCCTATGGACGCTCTCTGACGGTGTGGTGCATGACTTGGATTCTGAAGGATACGTCGTCTATGAAGCCAAATTCCGGGAAATGAATTTGCGGATGGATCAGAGATTCGAGTCCTTTTTCGACGGGCAGAAGACCCCCAGTGAGATGAGTAGGAAGGAGTTAAAATCATACATTGATCTGTTTCAGGCGGGCGGCATCAATGTAGCAGCACTCATAGTAGATTACCAGTTGAAACTCGCGCTCCCCTTTGCCTCATTCATATTTGTCTTAATCGGGGCGCCGATTGCCGCGAGCACAGCAAGTCCTAAGGCAGGTAGGTTTGTCGGCGTAGTGTCAGGGGGTTGTATCGCTTTCTTCTACTATGCGCTTTCGTCGGTCCTTCGTTCTCTGGGGTGTTCTAATGTCTTACCCCCGCTTGTCGCGGCATGGACGGGAAACATAGTCTTCTTCCTGGTCGGAGCGGCGCTTATTGTCCGTAGCGAGCACGCTCCACGCGGCGGCAGGCTGTAGAGATGGGTAGGAAGGCTTTCAACGGGCGAATGAGTGTCATGCAGCCCGCATTGCTCGCTATAGCTTTCATTTGTCTCTCGTCCGTCTTTCT
>JAPXLY010000026.1:0-18313 GCA_033809295.1 Bacillota bacterium | reverse complement strand
CAGTACGTCCTGCCTTCCTCTTCTTCGGCTTTTTGCCGGGCCTAACAAGACTTGCGCGCGTAATAGCGTTTTCCCCGAATCTATCACGGACCTTGTCCATGGCTGCTGTAACGCGTTGTCTTTTCTCGTCCTCTTCAAAGAGCGCAAGTTGGTGCATGAAATCATCCTTTGACGAGAGACTCGATACAGTCACTCCCACCAGGCGGATTTTTCTCGCCCGGTTCCAGTGGCAAAGGAAAAGTCCTTTGGCTGTCCGATAAATGTCCTCGTCAAGGCATGTGAAGAACGAGAAGGTGTTCGCCCGTGTCAGTGTGGTAAAGTCAGAATAGCGAAGCTTCAAGGCTACTGTCCTCGCTACGAGCCCCTGCTGACGCAACCGGCGTCCTACCTGCTGGGAAAGGGATAGAACACAGGTGAGGATGAAGGCTTCATCACCCGAGTCTTCCAAAAGAGTGGTCTCGTGCCCTATGGACTTCGGCATTTCCCGAATGGAAGGGTTAACACGGCTGTTGTCTATACCCGAAGCAAGGCTACTAAGAAGGCGGCCGGTTTCCCCGAACTTCTCCGTCAGTAGTTCTACCGGCATTCTCGCCAAAGCCCCCACTGTCTTGATGCCTAACGACTCCAAGGTTTGTGATGTCTTCCCCCCTACCCCGTACAGCTTCCGGACAGGAAGGGGCCATATGACACTCGGTATGTCCTCGAGCCGTATAACAGTGAGCCCGTCAGGTTTATGCATGTCAGAGGCCATTTTTGCCAGCAGTTTGCAAGGAGCTATGCCCACTGAGCATGAAAGCCCGAAACCCTCTCTGACATCAGTCTTAATCCTTTGGGCTATTTCGCGCGCGTCTCCATGAAGTCGTTCACAACCTGCGACATCAAGGAAGGCTTCATCTATGGAGAATGGTTCAACAGTTGGAGTATACTTACGATACACTTCGAGAAGCCCGTTAGATACCTGTTGGTAAAGGGAATGCCGCCCTCTTACGAGTATGGCCTGGGGACAAAGGCGCCTGGCTTCCCTTACAGGCATAGCTGACCGAACCCCGAACATGCGCGCTTCGTAGGATGCGGTAGCCACCACGCCTCTGCCGTCAGGGTCTCCACATACAATCACGGGTTTCCCCTGCAGATCGGGATTTGCTTGCTGCTCTATGGCAGCGAAGAATGCATCCATGTCTATGTGGATGATTGTCAGCCCATCTTTAGTCATGCTTCTTGCACGAGACTAATAAGCCTCGCTGTTTTGAGATCCTTGATGAAGCTCTTCAGGTCATCAATGAGAAGCCCGGAATACTCTGCTGAGACAAGAGATGCGATTTGCCCGAGAGTTCTCTTGCCGTCCATGAAGTTTATGACCTCCGCTAACCTCCATTGGAAGCCAGGGTCCTCCCTCTCTCGCTTATGATAGTGTTCACGACGTTTTTCGTCTATGCATCCATAGAAATAATCAAGGCTAAGCGGCCCGCGAAACTGTCTGGAATAGACCTGGTTTTGAAAGGAATCGGATTTTGAGAGAACCTGACCGTGCCGAGCCGGCTCATCAATACCTGTAATCAGTCTGTTCTTTTCGCAATGAACCTTGAAGATGGTCCTAAGGCCGGTTTTGATCTTCCTGGCCATCTTTCGTGCTTCAGCGACATTGGCCTTGGGGACGTGACGCAACACGGAATCTACGGCAGCAAGCTCCTTCTCGAGGAGGACCCGTCCACGTTCGTACGCGCTGAGTGCTGACTCCTCATCTTTTCTCTTACTACCCTGACTCACCTCGGTCAGCGTCTTGAGACATGCTTCGTCCATGTATTTTGCCATTCGCAGGCCGGCGCCTGACGCTACCAGGCTATATATCAGCCTGATATTGTCCGGACCCGGGTCAGCAAATGTAAGGACTGTCGCTGCTGTTACCAGTCCTGAGCGGAGCAGTTCCTCCTTGTCTACCATTTCAATGGTGTCCATACCGGTGTGGTAGAACCTGTCAGGCCAGTGTCCCATGTACACACAGGGAATACCATATGAAGAATCCACAAGGATGTAATGGTCAGATCCACCGCTGAAGCCGGCGATGTCATAAAGCCATGCAATTCCTTTCTCCGCTCGGCCGTAGCTCTCGCCGCGCCTTGCTACGCGATCCATGTAAAAGGCGGCCACGTCATTTACTGCTGAGGGTAGACTCCAAGGAGTGCTCACCAGATTCGCAGAAGACATGGCCTCCCTTGCTTCTCCCACCATGTCAAGGTTTACCGCTGCTTTGACTTTCCTAGACAAGCCGGGATGCCGCTCCAAATACGCGATTGTACCGTACATTTCTGGGACAAACATAAACCTGATGCTATGTTTGGGCCTTGCCAGTTTCCCCTGGTCTATCGCTGCGGATATGGCTCGC
The DNA here is from genome assembly GCA_033809295.1 of Bacillota bacterium. GTDB lineage: Bacteria > Bacillota > SHA-98 > UBA4971 > UBA4971 > UBA4971. Next base: position 15,930 of record JAPXLY010000026.1, on the reverse strand, counting down.
GCGAGCTCCATTGCAAGTCCACAACCACTGGCGTTGTCGTTCGCTCCAGGCTTTGGATGACAAAGATGAGCAATGATAAGGACTTCGCCGTGCTTCCCGGTTCCCGGGATGATCCCGGTGAGCACTTGGATTTCTCCGGGGAAAAGGTCTGCCTCGACCTGGGCCTTGACCTTTACCGGCCCGTTCTTGAGTAGCCGACGGATTTCTTCTGCTTGTCTTAATGAAAGGGAAAACCCGAATGCTGTCTTTCCCATGTCCTCATTAGTCACGGGAAAACTTGCATAACTGACAGCATCAGGAAGATCGCAAGGAGTCCGCTTGATTGAAGGATTCTGACTCGGCATATAGTCTGTTAGGACTCCTACTGCTCCTCGTTTCTTGACAGCAAGTCGAAACGCGCAACCACTGTTCCCCGACGTCAACACTACTTTCCCGTAGACTTCCTTACCCGCATACGCCTGGTCGCCGATACCGTCTCCGATATCAACTACATCGAGAATGAGGCCTTGCGAAGGCGTAGACGTGCTGCCGAAAACTAGACACACGGGCTCAGTTTCGAAGCTCGAGATGTGACGCTCCTCCGGATGAACCAAGGAAAGCTCGGCGCTTACCGGTTCCCATGCAGGAGGGGGTGTCCATGTCTGGTATGTCGTGAGTCCGTCAGCCGGATACCGCTGGACGATTATTTTTTCAAGATTCCATTCTGCCAGCTTGCCTCTGATGAATTGGACGGCTTTTTGATAGTCAGAGGACCCCTTAGCCCTGTGGAATCCGGTAATCTCCTTTGTGTATGCGAGGGCATGCTCTCCTCGGATCGCCCCCTCCAGAAGCTTGAGAAGCGCTGTTCCTACCATTTATTCTCCTAACTTCTCCTTATGGTTGATGCAGCATTGTCATTTAGAATGGTAACCATATCCCCCTGATTTAATCCGGCGGCGTTAGCCTCATCAGTATCAAGATGCATGTCAAGGGCAAAGTCCTCTCTCACACGTGCTACTACATCATCAAATATCAGGGGCCTTTCACCTTCTGTCTTCACCAACACTCTTTGACCGTCGGTGACTCCGAACTCTTTGGCGTCTTCAGGCGTGAAGTGAATGTGTCTTTTTGCCACAATAACTCCTTCCTCTATTTTGACAGGACCATATAGTCCAACAATGACAATACCCGGCGTTCCCTTTATGTCACCGGATTCACGAACCGGAGCGGCGACTCCCAAAGCGTAGCAGTCAGTCCTGGATATTTCCACTTGTGTTGCTTTCCTGACAGGGCCAAGTATCCTGACCTTGTGAATTACTCCTTTCGGCCCCACAAGGGTGACCCTCTCATCTGCTGCGAATTGTCCGGGTTGGGTCAGGTCTTTGATGGACGTGAGCTTGTGGCCGGGTCCGAATAGGAGTTCTAGGTGTTCTTGTGAAACGTGGACGTGTCTTGCGGAGATACCTGTTGGGATTCTTCTTGTAGTAGGCATTTTTCATAAACCCTCCATCCGTATTCAAATATTGAAATAACCAGTACTACTGTATTAGTTTAACATAAATAATTTCTCTATAGTGCATGGATTTCCTTTATTGCAGTAGTCGCGCCGGTTTTAGTAGCCCCGCTCCGTCATCTTTTACCGCCGTAGCCAGGCAGTTCTTCATCGCCTTAGTCTGCCGTACTCCCTGCTTGAGTCAGGCAGGGGATGACACAGACGACACGAACACGAACTCAGACTGAGACTGAGACTGATCGCCCGTTGACAAACACAGTGCCCTTTGCTAAAATGACGATGAAGTTCTATTATAATAGAACTTGTCGGTTAACAAGTCCAATATGACTGCATTATTCGCAGGGGAGTAGCTCAATTGGTAGAGCAACGGTCTCCAAAACCGTAGGCTGCGGGTTCAAGTCCTGTCTCCCCTGCCATTTTTATTTGTGTAATTCGTGTGACGCTACTGTTCTCTGGAGACTCATCAGTATCGCTGATATCTATGATATCCGGGCATATCGCCATCTTCATGATTTATGTAAAACAACCGATTAAGTACTTACATGGAGGTAGTTTTTATGCAGCCTGTAGAGATTAAGCCGAATGTATACTGGGTCGGCGGGATCGACTGGGATCTCCGTAATTTTCACGGCTATGTTACACCCCGCGGATCAACCTACAACTCCTACCTGATCATCGATGACAAGATCACGCTTGTAGACACAGTCAAGCATTACCTGGCAGATGAGATGCTAGACAGAATCAGGGCTGTTGTTGACCCGGAGGAGATCGATTATGTGCTGGTCAACCACGTAGAAATGGATCACTCCGGGAGTATGCCGATGGTTATGGAAGTTGCTCCGAACGCGAGCATCGTCACCACATCAAAAGGGGAAAAAGCCTTAGAGATGCACTATGGAAAGGACTGGGAATACATGATCGTCAAAACCGGTGATGAGCTGAAAACCGGTTCTCGCACTCTAAAATTCGTAGAGACTCCTATGGTGCACTGGCCTGACAACATGGTAACCTACGTCCCGGAGGATGGACTGCTCTTGTCCAATGATGCTTTTGGCCAGCATATTGCCAGTACGGAAAGGTTTGTCGATGAGATGGGCTGGGATATCGTGAGAGAGGAGGCAGCCTCTTATTATGCCAATATCGTTTTCCCCTATGGCGATCAAGTCAACAAAGCTCTGGACGTTGTGGAAACCCTTCCTCTGGAAATGATCGCACCAAGTCACGGGCTCATTTGGCGGTCCCACCTTACCGAACTCCTCAGGGAATACCGTAAGTGGGCAGGTAATGAAACCGACCGTAAGGCCCTCATCGTTTACGATACCATGTGGGGCTCCACTAAAGAAATGGCTCTGGCTCTCCAGGAAGGACTTGAGGCGTGCGGTGTCCCCGTTACAATGAAATCCTTGCAGACAAACCATATTTCACAGATTGTCCCCCACGTCTTGACAGCAAGATTGGTGCTGGTGGGGTCTCCTACCATCAACAATGGGATGCTCCCGACAGTGGCTGCCTTTCTTACCTATACTAAAGGGCTGCGGCCTAAAAAGCGAACAGGTTTTGCTTTTGGCTCCTATGGATGGGGAGGCCAGGGAGCTCGGGAAGTCGCTTCTGTTCTTAAAGACATGGGTTGGGAAATGCCTGAAGAGACAGTGAACTTACAGTATGTACCCGGCAAAGACGACCTGGCTAATCTAAAGGAGATTGGAAGCAGGCTGGCCAGGGCTATTGAATAGGAGGGATGGGAATATGGACTTGAAGGCACTGTACAGCATCAGCTATGGGTTGTATGTGATTGCATCCGAAGATGGCCACCGGATCAATGGACAGATTGCCAACACAGTGTTCCAGATATCCAATGATCCGCCTACAATTGCCATAAGTATTAACAAGAAGAATCTTACGCACGAGTTTATCAAGAAGAGCGCGTTATTCACCGTTTCTGTCCTGAGTCAAGAGGCTCCCCTTTCCCTCATTGGGCAATTTGGTTTCAAGTCAGGGCGAGATGTGGACAAGTTCACCGGTGTGAATTACCGGACAACTCCGGAAGGGTTGCCTTACCTGGTGGATGACATATTAGCCTTTATTGAAGCAAGAGTGATTCAAAATGTAGATGCAGGAACCCATAGCATTTTCGTGGGAGAGATAACTCAAGCAGATGTGTTAAAACAGGGCAACCCAATGACCTACGCCTATTATCACCAGGTCAAGAAAGGGAGCACTCCTCCGTCTGCTCCCACTTATATCAAAGTAGATGAAAGGAGGAGCGGTATGGATATTTATGAATGCACAATTTGCGGCTATGAATACGACCCCAGAGGGGGAGATCCGGAAAACGGCATCGAACCGGGAACACCTTTCGAAGAACTGCCTGACGACTGGGTTTGTCCGGTGTGTAGTGCAGGCAAGGACGCATTTGAGAAAATCAGCTAAGTGTGTTTAACGAAGGCGCCCTCATGAAGGGCGCCTCTTCTTATTTTATTCAGTCGTCTTGTTCCTGCCCATCCCACATGATTACGGATTGAATGAACTCGAACGATATTTTATGATACATTTCATCCTTCTGAATACATAGAATCAGCTCACGAGCTCGTGGGTTCGGTGCCATCATAGCCAGCTCTGCATATTCGCCTATGGCATGGACTTCGCCTTCAATTGCCATGGCAACCCCTTCGGCAAAGTTTTCAGACGGAGGGAACGGCGGCTGCGGGCAAGGCGGCTGCGGTTCACCGGGACATCCGGGCGGCATAGGAGGTTTTGGTATCCATGCGCTCTCCAGTAAGTCATCCTCCTCCATAGTCTTGCTTGGCCAGTCCCAACCGTCATGTTCCATTTCGTTGCAGGGTTCCATGTCCGGGCACAGGCAACTCAACTGTCTCGCATGGCTTCGCTCCTCAGCGGCAAAGCACATGATTCTGGCACGAATAGCTACGTGGGGCGCACTGTGTGCAAGATTCATATACATGCGAGCAGCTTCGAGTTCGTCTCTGATGGCAGCTCCGACTGACTCGCAGAATTCATTCTTTGACATGGTAAGATGCCTCCTTTCGAAGGCATCATATGCGGATAAGACATGCGTTGCTACGCCATCGCGCACCCCATTATCCAGGATACTATCTAGGCTACCATTTCTCCTACGTCATCAGGGACTATCAGGCGGGCGCTTGTCTTGTCTAAGATTTCATCCACAGTCACGCCTGGCGCCACTTCCCTTAAGACAAGGCCTTCATTGGTTGGCCGGACAACTGCCATATCAGTGACGATAAGGTCTACCATGCGTTTGGCTGTGATAGGCAATGAGCATCTTGGCACAATTTTGGGAGCCCCGTCTTTTCGCACATGTTCCATAGCAACAATGACCCGCTTTGCGCCTACTACCAGATCCATTCCTCCTCCTATGCCCGGCCCTCCCCGCCCCGGTATCCAGTAATTTGCCAGATAGCCTCTTTCATCTACTTCAAGGGCGCCCAGGACAGTGACGTCTATGTGGCCTCCTCGAATTATGATAAATGACATGGCAGTATCAAAGAAAGCTGCGCCCGGCATCAAAGTGACCCATTGGCCGCCGGCATTTGTCAGGTCCGGGATTTCCTCGCCGGGTTGGGCCAATGCCCCCATTCCTACAAAGCCGTTTTCTGACTGGAACGTAATATTCATTTCAGGGCTAATATAGTTGCTTACGAGGGTAGGAGTTCCTATTCCCAGATTGACTATTTCACCGTAGTTCAACTCCTTGGCTACCCGCCACGCTATGAGGTCTTTCGGTGAGCTTGGGAAAGTCATCAATTACACCCCCTGACAACAATATCCACGAAGATTCCAGGGGTCACGACGTGCTCGGGTTCAATATCCCCGATATCAACCAGATTCTCGACTTCTGCAATGACAAGGTCAGCCGCTGTAGCCATGATAGGGTTGAAGTTGCGAGCGGTTCTTCTGTATACAAGATTACCTCCGGCATCTCCTTTGAACGCATACAGGAGGGCTATGTCTGCACGTAGCGGGAGTTCCAGAAGATATGCAGTGCCGTCCAGTTCCATGACAGTCTTACCTTCTTCGACGCTTGTCCCGACTCCTGTGGGTGTTAGAATTCCTCCCAGCCCGGCGCCGGCTGCTCTGATTCTCTCAATGAGAGTGCCCTGGGGAAGCAACTCCATTTCAATTCTCCCATCAGCTACCGCCTTAACCAACTCCGGGTTTGTCCCTGTGTGCGTAGATATCATTTTACGAACCAGGCCATGCCGAACAAGCTTTCCTATGCCCACCCCTGGAAATGCTCCGTCATTGTAGATGATTGTGAGGTTTCCTATTCTCCTCTCGCAAATGGCATCAATGAGGGCTTTGGGAGTTCCAACACCGAGAAATCCAGGAAGCATCACAGTCATTCCCTCTTCAACAGACTCCATTGCTTCCTGGATGGTCTTCACCTTGCTCAATCTACACACCTCCTCGGCGATTAGTGGCGTTCTGTCTAAGTATGAGTTCATTAGTCTTCGCTCGTTTTCCGATTGTCTTGGGTGGCCGGTGATTGCAACGAGGGGTGTCAAAATTCGGCCACTGGCCTACGGGCCGGATTTTGTCAAGGCGACCTGCTGGGGGAGCCGTCCCCGAGTGCAACACCAGCCACCCTGCACGGCACGTACACTTTCTGGAACCGGCGATTACTTGTGGTGATCTACTTAGTCCCAAGTCTCTGAATAGATGATAGCATGGCGTATGGTCTTAGGGGTTCATGGGCTCACCGTTTCTTGATCCCTAAGATTTCTCTGGCCTCGTCCGGAGTCGCCACTTCCCTCCCCACTTCTCTGGCAATGCGTGCGATCCTCGCTACAAGCTGCGCGTTGCTTTCCGCCGGCACACCCCTGGAATAATAGATGTTGTCTTCGAAGCCGACCCTTACATGTCCCCCGGCTGCGATTGCGATTGTACCCAGCGGAAGTTCATAGCGGCCAATCCCTGCCACCTGCCAGATGGCATCAGGAGGTATCTCGCGCATCATGTGCATGAGATTATGGGCTGACCCGGGCATTCCTCCTGGGACCCCCATGACGAAGTCGAAATACAAAGGAGGCGATACCAGTCCCTTTCTCACAAGGCGCATCGCATTTGCTACATTCCCAAGATCGAATATTTCAAGCTCAGGCTTGGTGCTCAGCTCCATCATTCTTGTGGCCAGTTTCTCTATGAGAGGTTGAGGGTTTTCAAAAACGTCGTCCCCGAAGTTGACTGTCCCACATGTGAGAGTCGCCATTTCAGGCTTGAGATCAAGAGGAAGAAGTCGTTCTTCAGGTGCTGTCCCTACTGCTCCTCCAGTGGAAATCTGCACTATCACATCGGTCATCTCACGGATCAAGTCGCAAGTCTTTCTAAAGATGTCCATGTCCTGAGTGGGATTTCCTTCTCTGTCCCTGACATGAATATGGACTATCGATGCGCCTGCGTTTCTTGCTTCACGAGCTGCCCGGGCTATCTCTTCCGGAGTTATGGGAAGGTTCGGATTATGTTCTCTCGTAGTCTCTGCCCCGGTCAGAGCCGCCGTAATTATGAGTCTATCCACACTTATTCCCCTTTCTTATTAGCCTGCCTATCTTTGGGCACCACACAAGTGCCGCTGGCTCGCAGCACAAGTTCAGGCTCAGTCAGCACTTCTGCGCTGGAAGATCCGGGTGATGTGGAAGTTATCACTTTATAGACCGTAAACTCCATTTTCCTTGAGGTAGTCCCCACTTTTGTTATTACTCCTTTAGCCTCCAGGAAATCACCGGAGTAAACCGGGGCCAGGAATTCCACGTTATCATAGGCTCTGAATAGGCCTTCGTCACCGTCATGCCTTATCAGGAGTTCAGTGGCTACATCGCCCAGAAGCTCGAGGACTTTGGCTCCGTCCACAATTCCTCCTCCGTAATGTGCGTCTTTCGCGCTCATTCTGACTCTAATTAAGGATTCGTTCACGCATACACCTCCTTTGCTTGCTCTTTCGAATTCCTCATTGTTCGCGCCAAGGCCTGTGCAATGAAAGAGCCTACATGAGAAGGCAGAGTGCCGGGGCCGAATCCGGCATCATAGCCAAGCTCAATCGCTAGTTCATGAGATATTCTCGGACCGCCCATAATTAACAATACCTCGTCGCGAATACCTTCTGCCTCCGCCAGCTCAGCCAGATGAGTCAAATTGTCTATGTGGATGTTTCTCTGGGTCACTACTTGAGATACTAAAATTGCATCTGCATTGACCTGGATAGCCTTGGCTAAAAGGTCTTCATTGGGTACTTGGCTTCCCAGGTTGTATGTAGTGAACCATGGATAACGTTCAAGGCCATACTCACCACGATATCCCTTCATATTGATTATGGCATCAATTCCGACTGTATGTGCATCAGTGCCGGTGCAAGCAGCGACCACCACTATTTTTCTTCCTATCCGTTTTTCGATGAATTGGTTGATTTCCCGGTAGGACATGAAGTCTGCATCAACTTTGGGGATCTCAATAGTCGTCATGTCCACAGAATGGATGCATCTGCCATATACCACAAAGAAGGAGAAGCTATCAGCTATGTTGTGAGAGTGCACTACCTTAACATCTTCCAAGCCCATCTTCTCTGCAAGAAGCTCAGCAGCTTTTCTTGCTTCAGGATTACATGGAACCGGAAGTGTAAATGAAAGCTGTATGTGTCCGTCATCAAGTGTATCTCCGTATGGCCTGATTCTTGTCATGTTTACTTCCATTACCGGGACCCCCCTCCCTGCTCCTTGACTCGATTACCCCAAAGCACAGGTGAGAAATGAGGAGACTCAAGCTCCTGCATGAATAGTCTGGGGAATGGGTTGTAGTACCTCTTACTTTTCTTTATCACGCCGTCCAGCCCCCTGCCGCCTGTGCGCTCCCTCTTGATAGATGCGAACATCCCATCTTCGATGGCGGACATCAGGTTGATCTCAGCTACTCTCTCCAGCATGGAAGTGGCTTTTGCCAACACTTCATTTGCCCTTTTCTCCATGATTCCGTCTTTCTTGTATGTAATTTCTTGTCTCAGGTGCCTTGCATTGTTCATCACGTATCTGGCATTTTCTATTGCCAGGTACCTGTCCTGCAAATGCGGAGTGTGTACGTGCTCAGTCAGAATCCCCAGGAGTTGGATAGTCTGGCCGGAGATGACTCCTGCAAGGTTAAACATTGCATCCATAAGGTGTCCCTTGAATATGTTGCCTGTCATATGCTTGGTGGGAGGCATATACTTAAGCGGTGCGTCAGGAAAAATCATCCTTGCCATTTCAGCTTGAGCAAGCTCATAGAGAAACCCGTCGGTCATGTCAGGATCCATTTCATAAGCGTGGCCCAGCCCAATTTGCCCGGGAGTGAGCCCTGAACGTAACGCCAGGGCTTCATTTATGAATTGAGATGCCAGTACAGTATGGGCTTCCTCGTATGCATCAGCGGTGGTCAGGTAATTGTCTTCGCCCGTATTGATTACGACACCGGCATAAGCATTGATCATCCTGGAGAAATGCTGGTCGACAAAGGTTCTTTGCATGTTTATATTTCGGAACAAAATGCCGTACATTGCGTCGTTAAGCATCATATCAAGACGTTCCAGCGCGCCCATGGCTGCGATCTCAGGCATGCATAATCCTGAGCAGTAGTTGACGAGACGTATGTAACGTCCGCATTCCCTACCTGCCGCATCCAAGGCCTCTCTCATTATTCTGAAGTTGGCCTGGGTTGCGTAGGTTCCGCCGAATCCTTCGGTTGTGGGGCCATAAGGCACGTAATCCAGAAGGCTTTGACCCGTGCTTCGTATAACCGCAATTATATCAGCTCCGCACTTTGCTGCAGCTTTCGCCTGAATTACGTCTTCGTGGATATTCCCGGTAGCCACTATTACGTAAAGGTAAGGCGGAATGCTTGAATTGCTCCCTGTGATTAAGCGCTCTCGTTCAAGCCTTCGCCCTTTAATATAAGAGCACACGCGAGTTGCCTCATGTTCAATTACCCGCCTTACGGCCTCATGGTCGGACCGGGGTATTCGGTCAAGACTGACCTTCTCAGAGCATATGGCATTTGCAAGCTCAGACAGGGATGCGCCTTGGTGAAGCATAGCTGAACCGATCCAGCAGGCTATGCCGTCTTCCAGCAAGCCAGCAGCTTGAGCTTGATCGACAACGATGTTAGGCAATGGCACATCGTTCTCGTCTACGCCATTTAGACCCAGTAACCTGAGAACCGTTCTTTCAATGGATGTAGTCGTGTACGCATCTATTGTTGGTTGAATACCATCTGCAATCCTCGCTGCAGCGGATCTTGCCCGGTCCACAAGAGCCATGTCTATATCAAGTCTCGTCATGCAACACCGTCCCCTTCTATGTCGTCTCCTGCTGTTTCGCGATAACCGGGCAGATTACGAGTTTTACCTGCAACTACATCAAAAACGGGAATATGCTTGACTGCCTTAGCCACTGCATCAAGTAGTGTTTCTGCATCAAACACCCTGCCGTCAGGTGAAACAGGGTTAGTCGTTATGGCTCGAAGATCTATCTTGCTCAACACTCGAATTCTTCCGCCTCTCGACTTAAACAGAGAGAAATCTCGATATGTGGCAAGAATCCGTGTAGCGTCACTCACGACTACCGTTGAACCTTGTACCTTCCTAGTAGCTGCCAAATCCCTCATAAGATTTCCCGGAAGAGCCCCGCCCAAGATAATCGTGCTGCCCGGTCCCGGCAATTGCCTGATGATTTCAGGTGCGGATACAAGCACGCTTTTGACTTTCAGCTCCTCAACATGCTTGCCCGTGGCAGCAGATGAGATTATTACTACATCCCGGTTTGTCAAAGATTCCGGGTCCAAGCTTTGTCTATATGGATCTGACCACTCGGGAGAAGTGAGGATTTCAACTACATGGGCTGTTCGGGAAACTACGCCTTCAAGCGTCGCTGCGACTACCGCCCCCGTGGATAAAATCGTCGCATCCGCCAGAGACGGAGCAGACGAGAACCTTCTCCCTGCAGCACCGTCAATGACAACCAGCTCAGCTCCTAAGTGACGCATAAGCTCCGTGACGGTCTTGACTACTGAGGCCTTGTTGCCGCTGGCAATTTCGATGGTGCCGGGGGAGTTGACTCTGTAGATGATGAGCCTTCCCAGGACGGTCACGTGCTTAGTTTTTATAAGGGGCTCCAAAGACAGAGACGCGCTCATGGCAAGTTTCTCTGCTGTGGCGACAAGCGCCCCTCTCTGCACCTCAATTCTTGGCTTCGGAAGGCAGGTCACAGCATCCAGTTTCTCCCCGTCGCGACCTGAAGATGCGACTCCTATCCGTATTCCAGAAGCTTGAGCCCGTTTGATTATAGCGTTTAGTGCAACGGTTTTCCCTGAATTCTTCGCAAGGCCTACAACTGCAATGTTATTGGCCCCGGAGAAAACCACCGTATCTATGGGTTGCTTTGTGTCATCACGGCCTGGTGTGACCGCGATCTTTGCGCTGGAGGCGCTCAGGTTCAATGCTTACACCCTCCCCGTGGAGAAGAGATGCCACACCCATGGAAGTCTTTTCTTTGTCATTGCATATTGAGCAACTGCTGCACCATTCACTCTTGTAGTCTTCAGGCTCTGTGTAGACGCTAATCACACCTTCGTAATTCCTCAACGCGACTTTATTGTGGCTTTGAGAAATCAGATAAGTAGGGCTCACCGGGATCTTCCCTCCCCCTCCCGGCGCATCCACTACAAAGGTAGGTACTGCCAGGCCTGAAGTGTGCCCGCGCAAATGCTCAATGATCTCTATTCCCTTAGACACCGGAGTCCTAAAGGACGCAAGTCCTACAGACAAGTCACACTGATAAATGTAGTAAGGCCTTACTCTGATTTTCAGCAATCCCTGAACAAGCTTTTTCACGATGAACGGACAATCATTAATTCCTCTTAACAATACAGACTGGTTCCCAAGGGGAATTCCTGCGTCTAGAAGGAGCTCGCATGCGTGCCTTGATTCATCCGTAATCTCGTTAGGGTGGTTAAAATGGGTGTTTATCCATAAGGGATGATATTTCTTCAGCATAGAGCAGAGGCCAGGTGTTATTCTCTGAGGAAGCACTACCGGGGTTCTTGTCCCGATACGGATGATTTCCACATGTTCAATGGATCTAAGCGTGCTCAGAATGTATTCAAGGACATGGTCTTCAAGGATGAGGGGGTCTCCGCCTGATACGAGCACATCTCTGACTGTCTCGGTTTGCCTGATATAGCCGATTGCCCTGTCTATGTCGTCCCGTGTGACAGGTTCATCCTCATGCCCTGCCAGCCTTCTTCTGGTACAGTGGCGGCAGTACATGGAGCAGAAGTTAGTGACCAAGAAGAGAACTCTGTCGGGATATCTGTGCGTAATGTATCTAACAGGTGAATCCTCATCTTCGGCCAGTGGATCCACCATATCATGGGGAGTTGCTATCAGTTCCTTGGCCGTAGGTACTCCCTGTCTCCTGATAGGGCATTTAGGATCATCAGGAGACATCAAGCTTACGTAGTATGGGGTTATTGCCATCCGAAACCGGGTAAGGCATTGTCCTATGCCTTCTTCTTCATCAGCAGTCAGATGAAGAGCGTTTTTTAGAGTCCGGACGTCTCTCACCCTGTTTTGCACTTGCCAATGCCAATCATTCCATTGGCTGTCATCGACCTCTTTCCAGAGGGGGATCTCTCGGAAATGCCTCATGTCAATGCCATCTCCTTCTTATAGTTACGACACTGCCCACCTCTCGAGAAACATCTTCATGAGCACAGGGCTTTCTCTGAGCACAGAGAGCGCGATTTCGGCATGGCCTTTTGTATAACCATTTCCGATTATCATATTTACGTCCTTCCCAATGCCTTCTGCGCCAAGGGCGGCAGATGTGAAACTTGTCGCCATGCTGAAAAAGTAAACCACTCCCCCGTCCCTTGTAGCCATTATAGAAGCCATTTCAGTTCCTGGGATATTCACACAGTTAATGGTGACATCGGCCAGGCGCCCTGAAGTGAGTTCTTGCACCTTTTCATAGACTTCCAAGGGTTTCGTGGCATCCAAGGAGAAAACGTGATCTGCAAGGCCTGATTCGACTATGCGATCATGACTGGCCTGACTGTGTCCCATCCCTAAGACTTGGCCTGTGACTCCCGCTCTCTTCTTAGCTTCGTAAAGACACAGAAGCCCCGACTTTCCGCCTGCGCCGATAATCAGTACAGTGTCACCGGGTTTTACAAGTCTTGCAGTTTGAGCAGGCGCTCCTGCTACATCAAGCACCGCAAGGGCAAGAGCAGGAGGCATGTCAGAGGGAAGCTTAGCATAGATTCCGCTTTCAAACAGGATCGCTTGACCTTTGATCCTTACCTGATCTTGGTCCTGGCGGATCTCAAGAATCTCATCAATCACAAGGGGAGTGAGGGTAAGCGATACCAGGCTTGCTATTCTGTCCCCTGGCCTAATACCGATATCTGAAATGTCAGCCCCAATAGCCTTGACTGTGCCTATGAACATCCCTCCGGAGCCTGTAACGGGGTTGTGATGTTTGCCTCGCGAATCTACAATACCTTTCATGATTTTCGCGATTTCTTCGCTATCCCCGCTCGCTTGTTTCTTGATTTGGGTAAAACTTGCAGCATCGATATTCAGCGTGTCAACATCTACAAGGATTTCATTGTCATGAAGTTGCATCGTGTTATCAATACGCCATGCCGCCTGGGGCAACGCACCTTTTGGCTCCAGAACTCTGTGAGTCCCGTACTTGCATCCTTTCATACCAAACCCTCCCACCCGTTAAGAACCTTATTCATAGTACAATGCAAATTCCATGCCATCACAATATGAGCCTGTGTCAAGCCAAAGCCGTGGCAACACCTGCGCTTACACTAGTTCAAAGCTGTAATCCCTTCAATTTGGCAGTGAAATAGAGGCTGGGATATGATGCTGAAAGTTGGGCATGTGCTTAATATTGGGCGCTTTCACCCAGTGTTCTCATAAGCCCCATGAGTAGTGTTTATCTTTGACTCTGGCAAGGTAGGCAGGAGTCACTGCCTGGTAAGTCTCGCTTACTGAGAATTCCGCATGGTTCAGCCCAGTCTGAATCCATTCATTACAGGTTGTGTGTTTCCACACAAGGCCTGTACGATAGTTTTCTATCATGAGAAGGACGATTCCTTCTGCTATTCCATAATGCGTCCCGGACCACCACGTGCCGTCTGCGCTGAAACCTGAAGTAAAACCGTACTTCCCCCAAATACGGTCCCCGTGTCTTTTCAGCATTTCTCTGACAGCTTGCATGGAATCGCAAGGTGAAAACGGCATACAGCCTATAGATGCATAAGGGGAAAACACTCCATGGTAGTAACCGGCTGATGCCCCGTGGATCTGATACCCCTTGGGGCCTTCGCATTCACTGAGCCCCCACAGGTCTTTGGTGTAGGTTCCTGATTCAGAGGACCGGAGCATAGAGTAGATACGGTTATATCTCGCGGCTGACACCACATTATTCCAGTAGTTGGAGTAGAAGTCTTCTTTTCCTTCCAGATATAACCATACGTGGGGCAAGATGTAAGACGCGAGGCTTTCTTCAGGTACGCATATGTAGTTTCCACGCACAGGCCTTCGAACTTTATGCCATGTTGATGCAGGGATTGGGTACGTAGGAGAACCCATTGCAAGGATGTACATTAGAATACTTTCATCAAAGGAGTCCCAACGCTCTTCTTTAAAACCCGACTCAGGAGTCCAATACCTGGCCAGTGTCTCACCGCCGTTCATCATCCATTGCCAATTCACAGCAGAGTAAAGGTCATACGCCAGGTCTTGGACAGGAGTCTGGGAGAAGAATTCTCCTGCGAACAAGGCGCCTGTTATTAGGATACACGTGTCCATGGAAGATACCTTGCTGTCCGGGATTCTGGTGCCTTCATTCATATCAAGCAACTGACAGAAGAATCCGCACGTTCGCTGAATCCTGTCTGAACTGAGTGTGCTCAAAGTGGTAACGATTCTGTCATACCCTTCTTCCCTGCTTATCCACCCTCGCTGAATTCCTACAGGTACGGCAGCGAGCCCCATGCCTACCGCGGCTGTGCTGTATGGAGATGTGGCTTCGTTGCAGCACGGGGTGAGGCCGTTATGCGGGTTTGTTTCGTGCCAGAAGTAATCAAAAGCCTTCCTGGAGATTACTGAAAGCAGCTCGTCGTCGTCCATAAGTAGAAGCGGAGATGCAATATGGTTGAGGCCGGGCGTTGTGTGTCCGCCCCCTGACAAGCCTGAATCAGTGATGAGAGTCATGACAACGACTGCAAAGACAAGTACTAAAGCAGTATGCCTGAGCGTGGAAGAAAAACGCACCGCTATACGAGTCTCGCAAGGAGGCAGTCCCTGTCTCCTTGCAGAAAATCAATTAGAGGCAGTTCAGGTAGGGTGTATGCTCCCGGAGACTGCTTGAAGCCGGCCCTTATTGCCCCTGTCATGATCTGCCCTGTGAGTGCAGGATTGTTTATGCTCATTTCAAACCTGAACCGTTGGTTCGAGGATACGCCTGAGACTCCTTTTCTCTCTATTATTACTCCGTGCCCAAGGTCTTTCAGTGTATCCACGCTGTCAGCACACACCACCACAGTCTCGTCATTTGAGAAGTATGGGTCGGTGATGATAGCTTCTCTCACCTCGTCAAAATGAGCGCCTTCATCGAGTTCCACGTACACTATGCGTCTGTGCACTCCCTGGCCTTTAGGATACGTCATGGCTATCGCATCTTTTACCCCTGGAACAGCCTTTACTGCAGTTGTGTGACCCATACTCATCCCGGGCCCGAAGTTCGTGTAGGTTATCCCTGAAGGCGCCATGATCTCCAACATCACGCGAATCAGGGAATCAGTTCCGGGATCCCATCCTGCGGATATTATTGCAACGCTTCCTGCCTCTCGCGCTATACGGTCGAGAGTCTTCTTGACATGGATGAGTTCGCGGTGAATATCATAACTGTCCACCGTGTTAATGCCTAAACTTAGGATTTCCTTAGCGTACTTAGGAATTTGCCGGGTAGGAACTGCAAGGCATGCGGCTTCCACCCGATCCAGGCTTTCGATGGATGCCACGACAGGAATATCTCGGAACTCAGGAGGGACACATCGACAAAGGCTCTCAGGCCGTCTCACTATACCGGCGAGTTCCAGATCCTGAGATGCCGAAATAGCTTGAGCAGCGAACCTCCCGACATTCCCGCACCCTACTACCGCAACTCTGTGTCTCTTCTCATTTGACATATTCATTGCCTACCTGATGCCTCCATCTTCGAGTTTCTTCAATACGGAACGCATGTCTTCGGGCATCGGCGCCTCGATGTGCATATGTTTACCGGTTGTCGGGTGAGAAAATGCCAGGGAGAAAGCGTGCAAAGCTTGTCCTGTCATGCCGAAAGACTCACCGCCGCGCGGTC
>JAPXLY010000025.1:0-18671 GCA_033809295.1 Bacillota bacterium | reverse complement strand
GAAATCGGTATAGCCACTGTGTACCGTACCCTCGAGATTTTTGAGACCTTAGGAATCATCAATAGGCTCCAGTTCAGCGAAGACAGAGGCCTCTACGAATTCAACCCCGGTTACCACAAACACTATCATCATCACATCATCTGTTTAGGATGCGCCAGGATCTTAGAGTTCAATGAGGACTTACTTGAAGACATTGAGGCTGCTGTCTCACGTAACACAGGCTTCTCCATTGTCGATCATTCCTTGGCCATTTATGGCTATTGCAAGGCCTGTCTGGAAAAACAAAAACAGGAGAACTCAGGGGATCACCCCGGCGATCCGGCTAAGCCTGATGCGGAGTGAGCGCTGATGAGGTTCCTGCCGAATATACTACTATGACTTGCAGGCACCTTAAGTGATCCCTCCCCGTGCAGCGTTCATCGTCAGCGCGGCGGTCAGCTCTGCAGTGAACGTGCAATGCAGAAGCGATAACATCCTGTGCAGCATTTGCCATCAGTCTGACCGTCGACCCGGTGGGGTGAGGGGCACGCAACGCAGGAGGCACAATTCATCACGCAGCGCTTATCATAGGCGTGGTCGTCGACCCGGTGAGGGGCGCCCAACGCAGGAGGCGCAGTTCGTTACGGAGCGCTTATCGTAAGCGTGACCGTTAGTCCGGTGAGGGCAGGGCGCACAACTTAGAAGGCGCAACTCGTCATGCAGCGCCTACCGTAGGCCGGGCAGGCAGTCCTGTGACCGATGCAACCCGGAAGGGGTAACTCTTCATGAGTCGAAAGAGACTGGCTATCGTCGGAATGCCCAACGTCGGGAAAAGCGTCCTGTTCAACGCTCTGACAGGGACATACGCCACAGTGTCCAACTATCCGGGGACAACTGTGGAAGTCATGTGGGGACATGCGAACATCTGCGGGATCGAGTTTGACATAGTGGACACACCGGGTGCATATTCACTTCTGCCTCTCACCGAGGATGAGCGAGTCACCCTCTTGCTCCTCCTAAATGAGGACTTTGATATAGTGCTGCACGTGGTTGACGCCCGTTGTCTCAGGAGAATGCTCCCATTCACGCTGCAGTTGCTTGAAGCAGGCCTTCCTTTAATGCTTGATGTGAACATACTGGACGAAGCCGCCCGCATAGGGATGAGTATAGACATCCTCGGCCTCGAAAGAGCCCTCGGGATCCCTGTGGTAGGGACGGCTCTTGCCAAGGGCCGGGGCTTAGGCGAGCTAAAGGGCAGGGTGGCTCACTATGTCTCGGATCTACATATCCCACAGCCAAAAAGCAGGCAAAGATCGGCTGGAGATTGCGGTGCATGAAATAGCCATTCAACTCAAAGGAGACTACCGGCTTTCCCCGAGGGCAATAGCCCTTCTTCTATTATCAGGCGATACTGACACTCATGCACTTGTTATGAGACATGAAAACCGCAGGGACTACATGAGCATTTGTCGTATTATCGACGCAACGGAGAAGTGTTACGAGCTTCCACTTTCGTACGTTATCGGATTGAACAGACAGAGCCGGGCACACATGATAGCGGACCGCACTGCTCGCTCGTCTCCGAGGCGGCAAAACACCTTTTTCAGGATTCTGGACTACATAACCATATGGCCGGTTACAGGCATTCCTATTCTTTTACTCGTACTGTACTATGGATTATACAAATTCGTGGGAGGTTTTGGCGCCGGTACAGCCGTGAATTTCCTGGAACTTAGGGTGTTCCGGGATTTCGTAAACCCTTTGGCTGCATCGGTTGTGAATAAGTGCATTGGCAGCGCAAGCCTAAGAGAGTTAATTGTAGGCGAGTACGGGATAATCACTTTAGGATTGCGCTACGCAATAGCAATGGTCCTGCCTATTGTGGGCACTTTTTTCATAGTATTCTCCGTGCTTGAGGACACCGGTTATCTGCCCAGACTGTCACTCCTGGCGGACAGGGCGCTGAAAATCGTCGGGTTGACCGGGCGCGCCGTAATCCCGCTTTCCCTGGGACTGGGGTGTGATACCATGGCTACACTGGTTACGAGGACGCTGGAATCCCATCGTGAAAAGGTAATTACCACGTTTCTTCTGGCCCTCGCTGTGCCCTGCTCCGGGCAACTCGGCGTGATCGTGGGCATGCTTTCCCAAAGGCCGCTTGCATTAACGATCTGGGTGATGTCTATCTCGGCTGTTTTCATGTTGTCAGGGATTGCTGCAAAGAAGCTAATTCCCGGAGAGAGAGCAGTTTTTGTGACGGAGGTCCCTCCTCTTAGGATGCCGGTCATCTCCAATGTCCTCACTAAGACCATGGTTCGCATGAAGTGGTACTTTGCGGAGATTATTCCGGTATTCATAGCAACCAGCATTCTCGTATGGGCAGGAAGAATCACAGGGATCCTCAATATGGTAATAAGCTACTTGCGGATTCCCGTCCTTATCCTGGGGCTTCCCGAAGAGGCTGCTTTTGCCTTTCTATTTGGTTTCTTACGTAGGGATTATGGAGCAGCCGGCTTATACGATTTATTTAGATTAGGCAGACTAAACGGAGTTCAGCTTGTGGTGGCATGTGTCGTTCTTACCCTCTTTGTCCCCTGTGTTGCTCAGTTCGCCATAATGTGGAAGGAGCGGGGAGGGCTTGCAGCAGTGGTGATAGCAGCCTGCACAATGGTGATTGCATTTATTACAGGGGCAACCCTGAACATATCCTTAACTTGGTTGGGGTTGATGCCGTAATGTTTGAGAAGGGACGGAGGATATCGCGGACAAGGTATGGGACGGCAAGTGACAGGTATAATAAGGACAGAGAAGTTGTGGCTCTATCTCAGTTGAAGCCCGGTGAAGCAGGAGAAGTAGTGGATATACAAAGAGTCGGCAGGAGTGTCCTTCAGAAACTCCTGGCCATGGCAGTGATCCCCGGGAGTACACTAAAGGTGGAGTTCACCTCTCCGGTTGTGGTTTTTGAAGTTGAAAACACGAGAGTCGCAGTTGACCATGGAGTTGCCGGTGAAATCAGAGTATATAGAATCCGTGAAAGTCCATTGAAATCCATTCCGTATTCAACTTGACTCGCTTTTCAAGGTGAGAATATAATGAATTGGGCTTTAGACGGCGCGTTTCGGGCTGAAGCCCTTTTCGGCTTTGCGTAGCCTTAGTCTGCTTCGCCCGGTTCCAGTGGTTCTGGGCTGCCGGTGCTGGGCGTGGCAAGCGCCGCGTTGCGCTGCTTTGCGTAGCCTTGTGCGGCTTTACGCTTTACGTATTTAATCCCTTCATTGCATCTGGGGTGAGTAGCTTACATCGTACATCGGAGGCGTGAGGTTTGAACAGTTATTTATCAACGATCCGTAGATCCCGGGAGTTCACCAATATCCTAAGTGGAATAGAAAGAGACAAAGCGCGAGAGGTAATCCTGGGGCTTTCAGGAGCCACAAAATCCTACCTGATTGCAGCATTGTATCGCAGCACAGCCGCGCGGCCGTTCATACTGATCACCTACAATCCTCAGCGCGCGGAAAAACTCGAGCAGGACCTGGCGACCTTCTTGTCCCCGGACGAGGTTATGGTTTTCCCGCATCCGGAGATTTGGCCACACGAGGACGCGAGGGAGAGTGTAGACGTGCTTTCCCAGCGCATAGCGGTTATGTCCGCTCTTGCCCGGAGGGTGCGAAAGATCTTCATTGTGCCTGCAAAGGCCGTGGCACGTAGACTCATGCCTCTACATGTGTTTGCCGGGGCCATGCTTCAGCCGGTGGTAGGAGATGAGCTCAAAACAGACGAATTTACGGAGAGACTGAGCTCTACAGGATACGAACGCGTAGACATGGTGGAATCCCCTGCGCAGTATGCCGTAAGAGGGGATATCATCGATGTTTTCCCCCTGGATCAGCCTACACCTCTTAGAATAGAACTCTTTGATAACGAGATAGACTCGATAAGGCAATTTGATCTTGAGACACAACGCTCGTTGGCGCAACTGAGGCGGGTTGTCATAGCCCCCGCGAAGGAATTCTTTATTGCTGATGACGCCAGGGTTGTAGGAATCTCAGCAATTGAAAGCCGCTTAGCGCTCCAAACCCGAAGATTACGTGATCTTGACCTGGAAGATAGAGCAGCCTTTCTCGAAGAGCGGATATCCAAAGGTTTGGAACGGCTCAAGGAAGGCCTGTTATTTGACGCGGAAGAGCAGTTTGCCCCGGTTATTTATCCGAGGTGTGAGACGATTCTCGATTATGCGTCCATGCCTTTGGTGATAGTGGATGAACCTTCGCGTATAAGAGAATCCCTCTTGGCGTTTGAAGCAGAAGTCCGTGAGGCTTACACATCATTCATTGAGAACGGAGTAGTCCTCCCGGATGAGGCCGGGATATTTGGTTCCGTCCAGGAGACATTTGCCGGGATAGACAAGGAGCAAAGGCTGGAGCTGGTGCTGCTGGCACGGGGCATGGATTTGCGGGAGTCAAGTCACGTGAGAAGTTTTGCCGCAACTTCAGCAAGCTCATACCACGGCAGGCTGGAGTTGCTGACCCGGGATATTAAGACCTGGAGAACAAAGGGCTACTGTGTAGTTGTGCATGTTTCCACTGAGGACAGGGCCGGACGATTTGTCGAAGTAATGGCTGAGCACGGTATCGAAGCTGTGTATGTGCCTTCTCTCACTGATCAAGTGAAGCCCGGTAATGTCATAGTCACTGTGGGCACTCTCGAATCCGGGTTTGAACTCCCGTCCCTACGCCTGGTAACCCTTACCGACTTGGAACTGTACGGCGCAGAGAAGCGGAGGCGAAGGTTTGCGCCTGTCACCACCGGCAAAGGCAGGCTTTCTGTGTTCACAGACCTTAAGCCCGGGGACTATGTGGTGCATATTACACACGGCATCGGAAATTACATGGGCGCTACTACGCTGGAAGCGGCAGGGACTCGAAGGGACTACCTCATGATACGGTATGCAGGCGAAGACAAATTATACGTTCCCACTGAACAGATTGACCTCCTGCAGAAGTATGTGGGCCCTGAAGATTCGCCTCCGAGGCTCTATAAGCTTGGGGGCGCTGAGTGGAACAAGTTAAAGGCCAAGGTCAAAGAGTCGGTGCAAGACATGGCACAAGGCTTACTTCAGCTCTATGCAGCCAGGGAATCAATGAAAGGGCATTCTTTCAGTCCTGATACCCCGTGGCAGAGGGAGTTTGAGGAAGCGTTCCCCTATGAAGAGACCCCTGACCAGCTAAAGGTTGTTGAAGAAGTAAAGGCCGACATGGAACGTCCAAGGCCTATGGACAGGATTGTCTGTGGGGATGTGGGATACGGCAAGACAGAAGTAGCTATTCGGGCTGCTTTCAAAGCTGTGATGGATTCGAAGCAAGTCGCGGTATTGGTGCCTACGACTATCCTGACACAACAGCACTTTGCCACTTTCAAGGAGAGGTTCTCAGGGTACCCGGTGAATATCGCTGCTCTCTCCAGGTTTCAATCTACATCCCAGCAGAGAAACATCCTGAAACGCCTGAGAGACGGGATGGTTGACATCGTCATTGGAACACATAGGCTTCTCCAGCCTGACGTGAAGTTCCGCGACTTAGGGCTGCTCATAATTGATGAAGAACAAAGATTCGGTGTAGCGCATAAAGAGATGTTGAAAGAAATGAAGAAGACCGTGGACGCCATGACTTTGACGGCAACTCCTATCCCAAGAACCTTACACATGGCGCTCGTGGGTGTGCGTGACATGAGCGTGATCGAGACTCCGCCTGAGGACAGGTATCCGGTGCGGACATACGTCATGGAGAATAATGATGCTGTGATCCGGGAGGCGATTCTCAGGGAGCTTGCCAGAGGAGGACAGGTCTACTTTGTGCACAATCGGGTTCAGACCATAGACGCGATGGCTGCTGCGCTTGGCAGGTCAGTCCCGGACGCCAGGATTGCCGTAGCCCATGGCCAGATGGCTGAAGACAGGCTGGAAGAAATCATGCTGAGATTCCTGGATCGTGACTTTGATGTTTTGGTGTCTACGACTATCATTGAGAGCGGGCTTGACATACCGAATGTCAATACTCTCATAGTCACTGACTCGGACTACCTGGGCCTATCCCAACTGTATCAACTTCGTGGAAGGGTCGGACGGAGTAACCGTGTGGCGTATGCTTACTTCATGTATCGCAAGGACTCCATTCTTACTGAGGTAGCGGAGAAGAGGCTTTCTGCGATACACGAGTTTACGGATTTCGGGTCAGGCTTCAAGATAGCCATGAGAGATATGGAGATTCGCGGTGCAGGCAATCTTCTGGGGCCCGAGCAACATGGGCATATTGCTGCAGTAGGCTTCGAGCTTTACTCAAGACTTGTCGAAGAGGCGGTACGAGAGCTAAAGGGGGTAGAAAAGGAGGAAGAAAGGCACGAGCCGTTCATCGACCTTCCGGTGAGCGCTTTTATCGGTGACGACTATGTATCTGATCCCAGGCAGAAAATAGATCTTTACCGAAAGATTAACGCTGCAACAACCCTGGAGGACCTGGACGATCTGGAAGAAGAGTTTCAAGACAGATTCGGGGAGTTGCCTGAGCCTTCCAGAAATCTGTTGAGTATAGCCCGTATCAAGGCCTTGGCACGAGGTATGAAAGTCGCCTCTATCACAACGGAACGTGATAGTGTTGTCATTAGGCTGCTCCCTTCAGCCCAGGTGTCCCAGGATCGAATAATGGAAGTTGTGAGATCAAACAGAGGGAGAATGGTAGCAAATTTCGGGAAAAGCCCCTCTGTGAGAATCAGGCGGGCAGGCATGGTTGATGAGGCTCTTCTCGGCCTTATTGAGAACACCCTTTCTATTGCGGGAAGCCGCGCGCCCGCTGACAGATTCCGGCGATCCTGGGCCGACGCTGCAATGCAACCCAGGTAGAACAAGTCCGCCTGATATTTGCCATCCGGCTTCACCCCTTTTGATTCCATGGGTGTTTCTGTATGTTTGCTGTGTAATTGGATATCATATGTTTTGTCAGAAGACCGTCCTCCAGTGCCCTGGGGAGATGCGAATTTATTTGGAAGAACTGAATAAAAATGCCACATTGGAAGTAGGCTAAGAGTATCAGCACAAGAACCCGAGTGTCTGGCCTGAGAGGAGGGATAACGATTGAAGGCAACAGGCATTGTAAGGCGCATTGACGATTTAGGCAGGGTTGTTATCCCAAAGGAAATAAGAAGGACATTACGGATCCGTGAAGGTGACCCGTTAGAGATATTTGTTGACCGCGAAGGCGAGGTCATTTTGAAGAAGTATTCTCCAATCGCGGAGTTGGGTGATTTCGCTAAGGAATATGCGGATTCGTTGTATGATGCGACAGGCCATATTTCCTGTATTGCTGACCGTGACGTGATTATTGCAGTAGCCGGTGGGCCGAAGAAGCAGTTTCTTGAAAGGCGGATTTCTCCTGCTGTGGAAACGGCTATGGAGACTCGCAGGACTCTCGTAATCAATGAGCCGGGTAATGAAGAGTACTGCGCTACGTGTCCGGTTATTGAAGACAGTAAAGAGTGCAAGTTCTCAAGTCAAGTGATAGCCCCTATCATTGCTGAAGGGGATCCCATTGGAGCAGTCATTCTTTCTTCAATGGAGCCAAACGTCAAAATGACGGACCTGGAAACGAAGTTAGTTGAGACTGCAGCAGGCTTCCTGGCAAAACAGATGGAACAGTGATACCTGGAAACCTGTTAGCGGAAGGTTAGCGGAAGGCAAGATCATAAGAGACGGATACAGAAGGATAGCAGCAGGCAGAAAGGGCTTGCTGCTATTTGCTTTCCGGCGCCGGTGTAGTAGAATTATCTCATGCCGGCATGATCCGCAATGTGTCCGATTCCCGGCGGTTCCAACTTACCGGGAGCGTGAGTCTATGACAAAGAAGTCCATGATAAGAGGGGCTGCCATTTTGGCAGCCGCAGGATTAATTAACCGCTTCTTAGGGGCTGTCTCCAGGATTGTTCTGCCGACCTTGATTGGGGATGCGGGTGTCGGCCTGTACCAGATGGCATATCCTGTGTATGGGATGTTCCTTGTGATATCCACAGCCGGAATTCCGGTTGCAGTATCCAAGCTCGTTGCGGAGCAAGTGGCGCAAAGGAACAGGCCGGGTGCGCTTAAGATTCTGCAGGTTGCCACAGCTATCCTGCTTCTTACAGGGACTTTGTTTTCTTTAGGCCTGGCTTTTGGAGCCAAACCTATCGCCACATACGTTGCCCGTGACAAGAGGGCTGCTTTGGCTATTGTTGCAGTCTCTCCTGCGGTGCTTATTCTTTCAGTGGCTTCAGCGTTTCGGGGTTTCTTTCAAGGGTTGCAAAACATGGCGCCCAGCGCACTTTCACAGGTGGTCGAGCAAATAGTCAGGGTCACTGCCATGATCGGACTGGCATGGATGTTCCTGCCTCGAGGGGTGGAATACGCGGCTGCAGGGGCCAATCTAGGGGCTGTATTGGGAGGCGCTGCAGGCTTATTCGTTTTGATCATCGCATATCTCAGACAAGAACATCAGCGGGGATCCTGGAGGACTGCATGGTCCATAAGAGGCGAAGGAGAAGCGTGCCAATCCGGCGCTGATCCGAAATCATACTCTCAGGACAACTACATGGCGTCCAGATCATCTCTCATGCGCAAGATACTTGAGCTTTCATTTCCTGTGGTGCTGGCAGCCGCGATAATGCCTCTCATGCAGTTCCTGGATATCGCCATTGTTCCACTCCGGCTCAGCCATGCAGGGTTTTCCGCTGACGAGATTACAAAGCTGTTCGGACGGTTGACAGGAATGGCTCAACCCCTTATGTACTTCCCCACGCTTGTCACTGCAGCCGTGGCCACAAGTTCCGTGCCTGCCATTTCAGAGGCATGGGCAAAAGGGGACAGATCCACGTTGTCGATGCGGGCTCAGGAATCGATAAGGCTCGGGTTTCTCTTTGCTCTTCCGGCAACTTTGGGCCTTTTCATTTTTGCGGAGGAATTCTCGCTGATGCTAAGGTGGCCTGCGGAAGTGGCAGTTCCTTTACGACCTCTGGCGTTCGGGACCGTGTTTCTTGCGATCCAGCAAATCAGCTCCGGGATTCTTCAAGGCCTTGGAGCAGTCGGAGTCCCTGTCAGGAATCTTGCAAAAGGCGCACTGGCCAAGCTCATCGTTAGTTTCTCGCTTACCGGGATGCCTGCCTTCGGCATACAAGGTGCTGCTTTAGGCACTGTGGCAGCGTTTGCTGTTGCAGGGCTCATGAACGTTGCGACCCTTATTAGGATGTTAGGATTTACTCTGGACGTGCCCAACACTGTACTTAAGCCGGTTTTCGGTGTACTGCTGATGGTCATCTTCTCAAAAGCTGCGTATTTCTGGGCGTACGCGGCAACTGCCAGCAATACCGTTGGGTGTCTTGTGGGAATTGTCATTGCAGTGGCAACCTATGGCATAACTCTTCTCCTGACAGGAGTCATAGGCAGCCATGAACTCGAAGTGTTCCCGGGAGGCAACAGGGTTATAGGGATCCTTGAGAGGCTGAGGTTACTGAGGAGGTAATGGTTGTGGATGCGGATGAACGACGTGGACTGTCTCATCTGGTTGAAATTATGCACGCCCTCAGGGCGGAGGATGGGTGCCCCTGGGATCGCAAACAGACGCACAGGTCCCTTAGGACCTACTTGATTGAGGAGGCCTATGAAGTAATTCAGGCAATCGATGACGAGGATGATCATGCGCTTTGTGAGGAGCTTGGCGATGTCCTACTGCAAGTGGTGTTTCATTCCGAGATTGCCCACGAGCGGGGGAAGTTTAATATTACAGATGTTATTGAAGGTATTGTCGAAAAGATGATTAGACGGCATCCTCATGTGTTCAGTGATGTTGAAGCAAAGGACAGCGAGACGGTCCTCCGTAATTGGGAGCGAATCAAGCAAAAAGAGCATGCTGAAGACGGTGACGAAGATGGACAAGTCTCAATCCTTCACAATGTGGCAGGCGCCATGCCTGCTCTGATGAGAGCTGTCAAGGTACAGGCTAAAACGTCCAGGGTGGGGTTTGACTGGCCTGATGTGGAAGGCGCGCTGTCCAAGGTCAGTGAAGAGCTTTCCGAGCTTGAAGAGGCTCGTGTGGCCGATGACGTTGACGCTGTTGAGGAAGAAGTGGGAGATGTCCTCTTTGCCCTGGTTAACGTCGCAAGGTTCTTGAAGGTGGATCCCGAGATCGCCCTGGGAAAGGCAGTGGACAAGTTCATTGCAAGATTTCGGTACATCGAAACCGAGGTGGAGCGAAACAGCCGGCGTTTGGAGGATATGACTCTCGAAGAGATGGACACGCTTTGGGAGGAGTCCAAGGAGACAGAGGGATAACGCGGATACTTCATCCAATCGGGAAAGGTCTATTTTAGCTCTCGCAGTAATAATCATTTAACAGACAAGACCTCCAATGGAGAGCAGGGCAGAGGAGGGATCAAGTGTGTTAGATGATAGAAAGCGCGTATCTACACCATTCCAACACAAACTGACTATTACTGAGCGTGAAGCGGTAGTTGTTGACGGTGTAAACAACGTTGAAAGCTTTGACGACCAGGAAGTAATCTTGGAGACCACGTCGGGGATGCTGGTATTGCACGGCAAGGAATTTCATATTAAACAGCTCAATTTGGATCAAGGGAACCTGATAATAGAGGGCTATGTTATGGGCCTTGAGTATGCCGAGGAAATGGGGAAGAAGGCCAGGGGTTTCTTGGAGCGTCTGTTCAAGTGACAGGGACAGTCGAATCGCAGTTGGTAGGGCTTGCTGTCACAATGGTGGCAGGTGTGATTGCAGGGGCTCTATTTGACTTGTACCGCGTAGCAAGATGGGCGATGCGTCCCGGCAAGGTGTTTACTGCAATATCTGACGTTGTGTTCTGGCTTTTTGCTGCTACAATGGTTTTTAGGTTTCTCCTTGCTTATTCGTGGGGAGAGGTAAGGTTTTACATGCTTGTGGGGTTTGCTGCGGGCTTTGCCGTATACAGGGCGGTTATGGGACGCCGTGTTGTGGGTGGAGCTGTGTCTACGTATGAATATGCGCAGCATGCCGGAAGAACGATAGCCCTGGGTTTCAGAGAAGGGACACTGGGATTGAGGAGGGCAAGCTCAAGATGGCGGAAAGGGTGCCGCAAGACTTACGCTTGCTTGGGAACGCTGTGGGCAAACATCAAGAGGAAACTCTGTTTTTCGCGGAAGGAATCTTAAGTGCTATGGAGAAGAAAGTATAGTAATTATCGGCAGTCTAGGTTACGGGAGAGATAATTCTGACTGAGAAGACTGAAGAAGCAACCGGCTGGATGACATGGAAACGCGTCCGCCAAATACTGGTGGGCTTTTTCATCTTTGTCGTGGCTTTCCTCTATCTCAGGAGTTATCTCGAACTGGTCCGGATGGAGTACCAGATATCCGTGGTTGAGCGGGAGATTGAAGTATGGGAAGAGAGATGCAATGAGCTGCTCGACCAAATAGAGTATCTATCCAGCGACGAATATGTTGAGAAGATGGCCAGAGAGAAACTGGGCTTAGTGAAGCCTGGGGAGATTCAATTCATTGTCACTGATCCCGCATCCGCCCATAAACCGACAGGTGTGGAAGAGAGGCCCGGCACAGATCCTTCGAAGATCCGTGATTGACTCAGGTATTAGCAGGGATCCTATAGACGAATACTAGGTATTCTTCGTTGACAGAGGACATGCCGGCAAAGTATAATGAAGTAAGAACTGGGCGATGTATCGCCCGAGATAAACTAATGAGGAGGAGTTTTCCGGTTATGCCGTTACTTGAGGTAGGCAGCATCGTCGAAGGCCGTGTCACTGGGATTACCCACTTCGGAGCCTTCGTCGAACTGGCCGAGGGTCAGACAGGGTTGGTCCACATTTCCGAAGTTGCTGACACTTACGTAAAGGATGTTAAGGATTATTTAAAAGAAGATGATATGGTAAGGGTGAAGATTCTATCTGTTGAGGGCGGCAAGATTGGGCTTTCAATCAAGCAGGCTAACCCGAACTATCGACCGATGCGTAGCCGGCGGGCGCCGTCCGCTACTCGCCAGTCATTTGAAGACAAACTGTCCAAGTTTCTTAAGGAGAGCGATGAGCGTCTGTCAGACCTCAAGAAGAGTCAGGATTCGAAACGAGGTGGCCGTGGTACCCGGTATTCGCGAATAGGCGGATGATTCTTAATGCGATAGGTATATGGGGCCAACTGGCATGATGGTTTTGGGAGAGAAGCCGGCGCATTTTGCGACCGGCTTTTTTCAGTTGGCTGTTCCGGGCCTGGGTATGATTAAGGCAATTACCGCAAATGGGCGATGGTGAGTCATGAGAGATGAGGATATTGTCCAAGTGCAATTGGGGCGTAGGCCAAGGGGATTTCTGAAAGTGGCGACCCGATGTCCGTTGGGGATGCCTGAGACCATTATCACAAGCCCTGTTGTGCCTGCAGGACCAGACGTCGATCAGCCCGTTGAGCCTTTTCCCACGGTTTTCTGGCTTACGTGTCCCGGTGCTGTTAAGGCAGTGTCCCGGCTGGAGGCTGAAGGGTGGATCGCGAAACTCGAGTCGCGCCTGGCAGAGGACCCTGATGCCCAGAGAGAATATGAAAAGGCTGCCAGGTCGTATGCTGAATTTCGGCAGGCGCTGTTGACAGGAGACCAACTGAAGTGGATTGAGGCCCATCGGCCTCCTTGGTATGACGTGATCCGTGAGTCAGGGATAGGAGGTATTCTAAAAGGCAGGGCAGGGCTGAAGTGCCTTCACGCTCATTATGCCGACTATTTGGTGCGGGGCAAGAATCCTGTAGGCAAGTGGGTTTATCAGTTGCTGAATGAATAGCTTCGCGATATAGCCGCCGGATGACACGGGGATAAATCGATATAGATGGATAAATCAACACAGGCGGATAGATCCACATTGTTGTAAAGCAATTGCGGTGCTATAATGTATTTGGAAAACGAATAAACAAAATACTCCTTCACAATTACCAGTGCCGGAGTGGCGGAATAGGCAGACGCAAGGGACTTAAAATCCCTTGGGCCTTTGGCCCGTGCGGGTTCGATTCCCGCCTCCGGCACCATTTTTTCTCACCTCGTCTGTCTTCACCAAGAAAACATTCTTCACATTTCCTAGAAATATGGAAGGAAATCTTCCTATTCCGGAGAATAAATGAAGCAATGCAGCAGCGTTTGATAATAAACACTCTTGAAGAAATAAGATTAGCGGTAGTGCAATGATGAAAGGGGATAGGTAATGTCGTTGGATCACTACGAAGATCTTGTGACCGAACAGAGGAATCCGAGATCTCGATGTCTTGACAAGATGGACACTGTACAGCTTCTAAAAGTGATCAATGATGAGGACAAGACCGTCGCCTATGCTGTTGCAGACGCTATTCCTCAAATTGCAGAAGCTGTAGATGTCATTGTTGACAGGCTGAAGAAAGGCGGGCGAGTTCTTTACGCAGGCGCAGGAACCAGTGGAAGGTTAGGAATTCTGGACGCAGCGGAATGTCCTCCGACTTTCGGAGTGGATCCCGGTCTGATTTGTGCGCTAATTGCAGGCGGGCGAGACGCTGTCTTCCAAGCAGTTGAGGAATGCGAAGATGACGAAGCCCTGGGATACTCTGACGTGGCAGCAAGAGTGATGCCGGATTACGTGGTGGTCGGTATTTCTGCAAGCGGTGTGACTCCATATATGCGCGGTGCGCTCAGGGCTGCCAGAGCCGCCGATGCGGCTACTATAGCCATTGTCTGCACTAATGTGGGAGATCTTGACTTCGACGTGGATATCGTAATACCGGTTATTACCGGCCCCGAGGTTCTGACAGGTTCAACGAGGATGAAGGCGGGAACTGCCCAAAAGCTGGTCTTGAATATGATCTCCACTGCTTCTATGGTGAAATTGGGTAAAGTATACGATAACTTGATGGTTGATCTTAGTGCTACAAACAGGAAGCTCAGGAATAGGGCAATCCGTATCATCAGTATGGCAACAGGCCTGGACCTCAGTGAGAGCGCGCAGCTTTTTGAGGAGTCAGGCGAAAACGTCAAGGTTGCTCTTGTGATGAGTTTGGCAGGCGTTCCTCAAGAATCCGCCTTGCGTGCGCTTGAGCAGGCAAGCGGGTATGTTCGTCGAGCCACGGATTTGGCTAAGACTTGGTCTGCCTGAAAGAGTGCGTAGGTAGAATTGAATCATAGTGAGATAGGAGGGAGATAGGAGGGAGAGAGGGCAAGGAGCACAGAAGGGTTCAACCTCAGGATTTGGCTTCGAGAGACTGATGGAGTCCGAAGATAAATATCTTGTACGGGGAGGAAGAGATTCCATGAAAGCACTTAGAGGTCTAGCAGTGTGTCTGATACTGATATTCTGCCTGGCGATAGGCGCGGCATCATCTGCCGCCACTAATGTGGAACTTACCTTTTGGAGCTGGCGGACTGAGGATATCGACGCGTACGACAAATTCATAAAGGTATTTGAGGCTGAGAACCCCAATATCAAGGTGAAGTTTATCCCGTTCAAGAATACAGAGTACAATACGATACTGGCAACTGCACTTCAGGGAGGCACCGGTCCGGACATCGTTCATCTTCGCTCATACGGAGGTATGGAAGCCCTTGCAAGTGCCGGCTATCTGATGGAGCTAACTGAAGCCAGTGTTCCTGATCTGGCAAAATTCCCCAAAGACATACTAAGAGGAGCATCAAACCGTCATACCGGCAAGGTTTACGGAGTGCCTTTCGCTATACAGATTATACAGGTAATTTACAACAAGACAGTATTTGATGAGCTAGGACTTAAGGAACCCACAACGTGGGATGAGTTCCTGAAGCTTTGCCAAACCGTAAAAGACAAAGGCTATGTACCCCTTGCCAACGGAGGAAAAGATGCATGGGCCTTTGAGACTCTCTTTGGCGGGGTAGCTCCTAATTTCTATGGTGGTAACGACTTCTCTGATGCGGTGATTAATGGTGAGACTACGTTCAAAGATGCAAGATTCGTGTACTCATTAGGTAAGATGCTTGAGCTGAGGCCATATATGCCCAAGGACTTCATGGGGATTGGGTATACGGATATGCAGATGATGTTCGCGCAAGAAATGGCTGCCATGATGATAGGCGGTTCGTATGAAACTGCTACATTTGAGAGGCTTAACCCTGATTTGAAGTTGGGAGTCTTCCCGGTTCCCGGGGAAAAGGCCGGGGATGGAGGCTACGTAGCAGTCTATATGGACGGCTCCTATGGCATTAACGCCGTAACAAAGCATAAGGCTGAATGCTTGAAGTTCATCAACTTCCTGGCCTCATTGCGGTATGGCCAGATGTTTGCTGACGAGTTGAGTCAGCCTGCAGCAATTCCGGGAGTGAAGCCTAAGCATCCGGTATTGGCTGAAATGCTGTCCCTTGCCAATGAGAAGTCCACGCCGCACTTGATGGTTGTCGGATTCAGGTTTGAGCAGCCCAGCGGTTCAACACTCCTCCAGACAAGCCTGCAGGCTATGTTCTCTGACAAGCTCACTCCTGAAGAGGTTGCCTCGGAAATTCACGAAGGCTTGGTGAAATGGTATAAGCCGTTTCAGAAGTAATCGGTGATACCAGGGAGGAGGCACGAGCTTCGTGCTTGCTGCCTCCTCATGCCGGAATGCGGGGCAGTGTAATACCAATCAACGGGGGAGTTGCCGTGAATAGCAGACGTTCACGCCAGAGAGTCTACTTCATGTTCTTAGCGCCTGCGTTAATTGTATATACCGTTTTTATGGTGTATCCGCTATTATCCTCATTAGGATATAGTTTCATCAAATGGGACGGGTACATCAGGCAAGGGTTCGCAGGCTTCGATAATTTCCGGAAGGTTCTCTTCGAGCGTCCTTACAGCGAACGGCTGGTTGGCGCATTGCGACATAACGCCTTCTTTTTTATAGTCACATTCCTCATTCAGACTACTTTCGGCCTTTTTGTCGCAGTGGCGCTGGCTAAAGGCGGCAGGCTCCTCAGAGTTTTCCAGACAGCATATTTCGCTCCGTATACGTTGTCCCAGGTGGTTGTTGGGTTTCTTTGGCTCCTTCTATTGAATCCCACATGGGGACAGGTCAATAAGCTCTTGGCGTTTATCGGCCTTGAAGGGCTGACCAGGCCATGGCTGGGAGATATGGCGACAGCTCTGCCTACGATTGTCCTCGTAAACGCATGGAGATGGCTGGGTTTTCCGATAACCGTTTACCTTGCTGCATTACAGGGAATCCCTGTGGAGCTGGAAGAGGCTGCCCGAGTGGACGGCGCCACTACATGGCAGGCTTTCAGGCACGTAATACTCCCGTTGCTCTTGCCTGCTATCGGCATGGTTACAATCCTAACCTTCATCTATGACTTCAATGCGTTCGAATTGATTTTCATCATGCAGGGCTCCAGCGGCAGTCCTTACTATTCTACTGACGTATTAGGCACATTTTTCTACAGGACTGCTTTTGGGGATGCTACGACCGGCGGAGAAGTCGGGCAGGTCGGCCTTGGATCAGCCATTGCAGTCCTGATGTTCCTGATTATTTGTATAGTCTCTATTATCGGCGTACGCCTTGTCAGACGTCAAGAGGTGGAGATGTAGAGCATGGATAAGCAAAGGGCAAAGCGGCTGTTAATCTATGGTGTGCTGGGTGTTTATGCTGTCATTGTGGCATATCCCCTTCTTCTGATGTTAGTGACGGCTTTCAAGAGCACTCGCGAGATATTCATGACTCCATTCGCGCTGCCAAAGCAATGGAACTTGAGTAACTTCATAGCTGTGTGGGAGAGAGCCAACTTCCCGATTTATCTACGAAACAGCCTATTTGTGACCACTACTTCAGTTGCGTTGATTGCAGGTTTTGCATCGCTTGCTGCGTATGCTCTTGCCCGTTACGATTTTCCCTGGAGTAATACTTTGTATGTCTACTTTCTGGCAGGCCTTATGGTGCCGATACGCCTCGGGGTGCTGCCTCTCTTT
Organism: Bacillota bacterium; assembly: GCA_033809295.1. GTDB lineage: Bacteria > Bacillota > SHA-98 > UBA4971 > UBA4971 > UBA4971. The sequence goes on along the minus strand of JAPXLY010000025.1, from coordinate 1,709 downwards.
TTGCTCATGAAGAACTTGCGCCTTCATGATACGCATGCTTCTCTGATCTTGACTTACGTGGCAAGCGGAATGCCTATGTCCGTCTTTATCCTGACAGGTTTTTTCAGGACTCTTCCTAAAGAATTGGAGTTTGCAGCCCGTATAGACGGCTGCAGTGAGTTTCAGGTGTTCTACAAAGTCATGTTACCTCTGATTAGGCCGGCTTTGGCCACGGTGATACTTATGAACTTTGTCCCGCTGTGGAATGATTTCTTCTTTCCCCTCATTTTCTTGCGAAACGACGCCCTAAAGACCATTCCCCTGGGAATGACAGTGTTCTTTGGACAATACGAAACTAACTGGGGTTTGGTTTTTGCCGGTATGGTGATGGCCAGCATACCGCTGCTTGTCCTTTATGTCCTCTTGTCGCAGCAGTTCATCAAAGGGCTGACTGCCGGGGCTGTCAAGGGGTAACCCGAAAGGGTGGAAACAACGTATGGAAATAGTGCCAGGAGGAGGGATACCGTGGTCCTTACCGGAGTTGATGTAATCTTTAGAGACGGTAGGGAGAGAGCGCACCTTTCCGGTAAAAGGCTTGGCCTTATTACCAATCCTACCGGTGTGACCGGGAATCTCAAGCGAACGCTTGATGTTCTTCATGAAGCTTTTCATCTGGTGGCGCTCTTCAGCCCTGAGCACGGCTTGCGCGGAGAGATCCAGGATGCGCTGAGTATCCCTGAATACTGTGATAGTTCCACCGGACTGCCGGTATACAGCTTGTATGGGGCGACGCGAAAACCCACATCCCAGATGCTAAATGGAATAGACTCTTTGGTTTTCGACATTCAGGATACAGGTGTCAGGTTCTATTCGTACATAACTACGATGGTTTTCGCTATGGAGGCATGCGCTGAGCACGGGAAGGAATTCATTGTGCTAGATAGGCCCAATCCGATAGGCGGCACTGTCGTCAGCGGCAATATTGTTGAAGAAGGATTCACTTCTTTTTTGGGTCTCTCAGGGCTTCCCATACGCCACGGGCTTACAGTCGGGGAGCTTGCTATGTGGGCAAATAAAGCACTGAAAATCGGGTGCAATCTTCCAGTAGTAAAGATTCAGGGCTGGGATCGAGCCATGTGGTATGATGAAACCCGCCTACCTTGGGTTATGCCTTCTCCTAACATGCCTACGCTTGATACGGCTACAGTTTTTCCGGGGATGTGCTTCATTGAGGGGACAAATGTTTCAGAAGGACGTGGAACTGCCCGCCCTTTTGAACTGATCGGCGCGCCTTGGATACAGGCTGAATCATTGTCAGATGCGCTCAATTCTGAAAAGCTTTCAGGATGCGTTTTCAGACCTTGCTACTTTGTGCCTACATTCTCGAAACATGCCGGGTTGTTGTGTCAGGGGGTGCAGGTGCACGTTACGGATAGGGGGGAGTTTGAGCCTGTAGCTACCGGCATAGTGGTTCTCAGGGCCATAAAAAGGCTTTGGCCGGGGGAATTCTGCTGGGTTCAGAGCCTTGAGCAAATGTCCCACGGCATGCTTCATATTGACATACTTGCAGGGACAGATGAGCTACGCAAGATAATTGACGAAGACGGTGATATTCATCCACTGATTGAGAAATGGCGATGGGATGCTAAGGAGTTCTGTGAGGTGCGGGAAGGATTTCTGTTATACTAGCGGTGCGCCAATGGCAACCCAGCGACATGTGGGCGGAAAGT
>JAPXLY010000024.1:0-18829 GCA_033809295.1 Bacillota bacterium | reverse complement strand
ACCCTTGACATAGCATCGAGCCTGCACATAATTTGCTAATGGCCAGCGGGACAAAAACAATGGGGGGTGACATTTTCTCAGACGGATTAACCCCTAAAAGGGGTGACATTTTCACTGTCCGTTGACACAATTCCCGACACCGCAAAGACATGGCATTCAGATAGTCTTGCCTTAGCCTGCCGGGAAGCAATCTATCGCACAAAAACTGCACGCAACAATAATCGGCAAGAAACCCCAGAAGACATCATACCATTGTTATGAGGGCTATTCTATTTGAAGGCAGTGATGTTATGGATCCTCATGAGAATCCGGTAGTTCTCATGTCATACCTTCGTGTGCTCGGAGCAGGAGTTGAAATAGCAGCTGCCATCCTTATGCTGAGGATAAACACAATTGAGGCAGCTCTCAGAATCAATGCAGTCCTGGGACTCCTGGGCCCTGTTGTCTTGATAGCCGTCAGCGCCCTGGGTCTGTGGAGCCTTGTCGAACGTGTATCCTTCGCCAAACTAGCCATCACACTGTGTGGCTGTATTCTCATAATAATCGGCACAAGATAAAGAGCTGTACCATCACAGATGGACGAAACAGGCCCATAAAGGCCCCAGGGGCGCAGAAGCGAAGCACAGTCGCTCAACACAGAAGCGACACCAGAAGCGACGGAAGTACAGAGCGACACAGAAGCGAGGACGCGAAGACGCGAAGGAATCCTTGAAATTGCTATGGAGCAAGTGTAGAATGGTGAAGGTATACAAGCGCCGTAAGAGGATTTCAAGGAGGAGATTCTTTTGAGAAGGTACCGGACTGAAGATATCCGGAATGTTGCCCTAATTGCCCACAGCGGAGCCGGAAAAACCAGCCTCGGCGACGCAATGCTGTTCGATACTAACGCCATTGAAAGACTCGGTAGGGTCGATGAAGGCACCAGCACGCTTGACTACGATCCTGACGAGATTAAGCGTAAGATTACCATATCGACTGCAGTGGCACAATGCGAATGGGAAAACGCCAAAATCAACCTGGTGGACACACCTGGATATGCTGATTTCATCGGGGAGGTCAAGAGCGGGCTTCGTGTCGTGGAGTCTGCCGTTGTGGCAGTCTGCGCCACTGCAGGCGTGGAAGTAGGAACTGAAAACGTCTGGCAGTTTGCAGATGAGAGATCCCTTCCCAGGATGATTGCAGTGACCAAAGTCGACAGAGAGAACGCTGACTTCTATAAGACTGTAGATACTCTGCGTAACGCATTCGGGACCAAATGCACTGTAATCCAGATTCCCATAGGCTCTCAGGATTCTTTCCGGGGCATTGTAGATCTTATCTCGATGAAAGCTATTGTCTACAGCGGCCCGGGCGGCAAGTTTGAAGAACAAGATATCCCTGAGAACCTAAAAGAAGCCGCTGAGAAATATCACAACGAGCTTGTTGAAGTAGCTGTAGAAAACGATGATGAGTTGATTGAGAAGTACCTCGAAGGCGAGCAACTGACAGAGGAAGAGATCAGACGAGGCTTACGGCAAGGAGTAGTAGCAGGCAAAACATATCCTATAGTATGTGTTTCGGCTCTGAAGAACATCGGTATTCAACCCATGCTCCATTCCATAGTGTCGTATCTTCCCTCACCTGCGGATCACAGCAAGATTGAAGGCAAGGTGCCCGGGGCTGATGAGACAAGAGAACTGCTAACCAAGGACGATGCGCCCCTTTCCGCCCTTGTTTTCAAGACCACTGCTGACCCGTTCGTCGGCAAGATAAGCCTATTTCGAGTGTTCTCCGGCACCATTCGTTCAGATGCGCAAGTCTATAACAGCAATGAAGATGCCACGGAAAGAATCGGACAGCTCTTTTTCATGAGAGGAAAGCAACAGGAGCCCGTAGGCCAGATATGCGCGGGAGATATTGGTGCAGTGGCAAAACTCGGAGTAACCGCCTCAGGCCACACACTCTGTGACAAGGCTAATCCCGTTGTATTGCCAGGTATAGATTTCCCCAAGCCCACGCTTGCAATGGCAATGAAGCCGAAGGCAAAAGGTGACGAAGATAAGATCGGTACGGGTCTCGCCCGCCTTACCGAAGAAGACCCGACAATCTCAGTGCGTCGCGACGCAGAGACTGCTGAGACTATTGTAGAGGGCATGGGCGAAGTCCACCTGGAAGTCACTGCAGACAAACTAAAGCGGAAGTTCGGGGCTGAAGTAATCCTTGAGACACCCAGGATACCTTATCGTGAGACGGTGAGGGGGACTGCCAAAGTCGAGGGCAAGCATAAGAAACAGACCGGCGGGCGCGGTCAGTACGGTCACGTGTTCCTTGAAATCTCACCTCTGCCTCCGGGAAGCGATTTCGAGTTTGAAGACAAGATATTCGGAGGCGCTGTCCCAAGACAGTATATACCTGCAGTTGAGAAAGGCGTAAGAGAAACGCTTGTTGAAGGTGTGCTGGCAGGCTATCCGTTAGTTGACCTGAGAGTCAGTCTCTATGACGGTTCATACCACCCTGTAGACTCCTCTGAAATGGCGTTTAAGATAGCTTCATCTATGGCTCTTAAGAAAGGCGTCATGGAGGCATCTCCTATTTTGCTCGAGCCTATTATGAACGTAGAAGTCACAGTGCCTGAGTACCAAATGGGTGACGTAATGGGCGACCTGAACAAGCGGAGAGGAAGAATCATGGGAATGGAACCCCATGACGGCAACCAGGTTATTAAGGCCCAAGCGCCTATGGCAGAAATGTTTAGGTACGCCATAGACCTCCGCTCGATTACTGCCGGGCGTGGTTCATTCACAATGGAATTCTCCCACTATGAAGAAGTCCCTGCAGCCATCAGCCAGCAGGTAATCGAGAAACTGAAACAAGAGCAAGAGCAATAAGCTTTTCTCGAGAGACACGTCAACATATGGGAAGTGGCAGGGGTTCGCGAATATGCGAACCCCTTTTGCATAAATCATGCTATTGCCGGGAATACGAGAGATAGCGTACCTAGGGTTCTCACATTCTGCAAATCCATCCTCTGCTCTAAGGAGTTGTGCAAGTGATGATTCTCACGCTGGACTCTCCCAACACCACCAGAATACCGGGAAGGACACCTTTGGAGGTCAATGTCGCAGTCTCGCAGTTCGTCTTCGGACGAGGTTCACGAGGAATAATCCTGGCTGATGTCAACAATCCCCTGGATGCGCTCGCTGCTCTAGCCCTTACTCGTCATCCGTTTGACGGCCCGGTCATACTGGTGGCCCAGGCAGGCATGGACTCTGTCCTTTTCGATGAAATCCGAAGGTTGGCGTCAGCGCACACAGACAGTGTCACCCAAGCAATCCTGGTAGGACCTCTCAGTCAGCAAGTAGAAGACCAACTGGTGTCATTGGGACTCCGAGCCACAAGGATATCGGGTATCAATGCTTACCACACCGCTGCTGAAGTGGCAAGATTCCTGGGACATCCCAGTGACATGATGTTAGTATCGGGACAAGATCCGATATCAGGATTAGTAGCCGGCGCAATGGCGGTACGCCGCGGAATTCCCATAATCTTCACTCTAAAGGATACGCTGCCTCAGGAGACGGCAGCCGTAATCAAGGCAGCCCATGAACGGACCAATGTCTTTATCCTCGGAACGCGGGATGTGATTTCCGATGAAACAGAGAAGACTGTACGAGGACTTGCCGACGGCACTGTAAGCAGGATCTCCGGTGAGGATCTCTTTGAACTTGCGGCAAGGTTTGCCAAGTATAAGTCTGCGGACGGCAGGTTTGGGTTTGGGAAAGTCACAAAACATGGCCATGCCTTTACGTTCGTAAATCCCGGAAGATGGCAGGATTGCATATTCGGATCCATGCTCGCGCACAGCGGGAAACACACACCTGTCCTATTCGTGACAAAGGATGAAGTCCCCCGGGTAACACAGGATTACCTCTTAGAGATAAAGCCGGCCCCGACAGAGCCTGATCCTCAATACATGCACGCGTTTATCATAGGTGATTTTCAAGCAGTATCTGCCAAAGTTCAACTGGATATAGAAGACCTCATGTCCATAGATCAGGAATCCCGGCGCCAGGTGGCTCACACAGTCGAGCCTCATGAGAATCTCATGCGGGTTGCGTCGGACATCGTGCCTGACATGCCTCACACGACCCTGGAATAAAGCATTCACTAAGAACTGCGTTACATGTGCGCCGTTTTTTCAAGACATTAGGCGCCTCTCGAGATGCCAGGCGCCTTTTTCCAACAATCGGAACCGCCAATCGCATGGATCTTAGCAATCCAAATCTAAGTCCACATGGCATAACAGCGGACACCGGTTTGTGATTTTGCAGACGTGGAACAGCCTACAGGGACACGGACATGGATCAGGAACCGCATTCTGATCCCCGACACATTGCCTCAGAAGCCCTTGCATCGCTTTTTCCTTCAAGGCCAGTGCGCTTATCTCCTGTGCCATGACGCTTTCTAAAGCCCTCACCTTATCAACTATTGCGTTAAAGGGCTCATCCGGTGCAGTATCAGGAAGCCAGTTCGCGGCTTTCTCAGCCTTGTCTGCCAGCGATGTCAAAATACGCGCGAGCTGCTCCTGTTCCATTGCAATTGCCTGAACGATCCTGTCACAAGGATCCGGCGGGCATGGAAGGCATTTTGTCACTTCAGTCACCTCCTTCCTGATCCATCGCTAATACTCTATAAAGGAGGTTTTTCCACCTTTGCTTCCATGAAGACTCAGGGTAACCTTCGGCCAATCTCCGTGCATTTTCACCCATTCTGAGGCGTAAGCTTCTGTCGCTCGAAAGCTCATGCACAGCTCGGATCAGATTCCCCGCTTCAGGGCTTACCAGGTAACCGTTCCACCCGTGGACAACGAACTCCGCAAGTCCCCCCGCAAACCCGGCAATTACAGGAAGTCCACAGGCCATAGCTTGCAGGCAGTACAGCGACGCTCCTTCGGTAGCCCGAAACGGCATCAGCGCAAAGTCGAGCTTAGGATACAGATCAGCCATGCTGTCCCAATGAACTGAGTAGAACTTGCAGTTAGGCAACAGAGAGATGTGGTCAGCCATGACAGAGGCGTCTTTCGCGTCTCTCATGTAACCCACAATATGGAACTCTGCATTGGTGCGTTGTTCCCAAACCATACCTGCGACACTAAGAATCTCATTGATCCCTTGCTCCATTGCAAAGTCTTGCGGGCAGACAATCCGCACTATCCCGGATTCACCCTTGGATTCCGACCCGGAGAACGCCAAAAGGTCAATTCCCGGCGGAATATAGACTAGCCTATGTTCATACCCGGGCCACATTGCCTTGATCACGTTGATTGTGTTGCGATCTTCCGCGACAAAAGCTTCCGGCGCAGTTAGCCCGTATAGCAGCCTTTTCTCCCACTCATGCTTGTCAAGGGAATGAAGCCGGTTAAACCGTGTTGAAGGAGCATCCCAGAAGATACCGTGGGATACGACTATGGATCTATGGCATACCTTCGGAGCAGCAACGTGCCAATGGAAGTAGATCCTAAGGTCATAATCGAGGCTTCTTTGGGCAAATACCGAGTTCAGCCCGGGAAACATGGATACATGGTCAGGCTTTGCGTCAATACCGAAGACATTTACCCCATCGAACACACGCTTGGCAATGGGCGACGCTTGGAACACGTCTACATTCCATGAGAGTTCGCCTCGGATGAACCTGATGAGATTCAGGAGGCCGAGGTTTTCTTCGACAGCCAAGAAATTGTCATCAGTGGGATGCAACATGTAGTCAGTCAGAATAGCGATGCGAGAAGAATCTTTCTTCACTTTCCATCATCTCCCCAGACTCCCCTCAACGCTTTCCGCCATCTTTCCTTCCACCGCTCCAGCGAAAAGGCTTCCGATGTCTCCAGCGCTCGCCTGCCAAGCGCCTGCCGGGTTTCCGGGTTAAGAATGAGATATTCAATTGCGTCCTCCAGGGTCTCAGGGGACACGTTGATAAGAACGCCGTTATATCCGTCTATCACGAGGTCAGTCAGGCCCCCTACATGCCCGCATATCACAGGCTTTCCGGAAGCCATGGCTTCAAGGCATGCTAAGGATGTGCCTTCCGCTCCGCGGGTGGGGATGAGCACAATATCTGCCTTCCGGTAGAGGTCACCCATGTCCTCCATGGAAACCCAGTAATACAGGCATCTAGGATTCTCTTCCGCCCACCTGTGCAACTCCGCTTCAGAGTGATCGGTTCCGCCACGGCCCACAATATGGAACTCGAGAGAATCGTATCTTCGTGTCAATCTCTCAGCAACAACCTTCACATCATCCAGCCCTCGAATCCAAGTCAATCGCCTGGGATAGAGGACTACTAACGACTCCGTTCCCCGCCGGTTTTCATTGGGAAAGAACTCTCCTTGATTTACGAAATTCGGGATATACACTTGCTTGTGCTCATACCCGGGCCACGTCGCCCGTAACCAATTCAAGGTATTAGTATCCACAGAAACGACTAGATCGGAGGCGGTTACAGCGTACCGAAGCCTCCTAAGCCATTCATCTTTCAGCGGCCCTGACAGAGGTGACCATGGATGAAGAGGGTAATCCCACCCTATTCCGTGAGAGATCACAACTGACTTCGGCTTTACCCGTGGGAAAGCAAGAGGCAAAGCGAAATATATGGCCTTCCCACAACTTACCGTGTGCTCAAAAAACCGAATATTAAGATCAGGCAACCCGCCAAATTCAGCGCTACCCTTGGGGAGCCCTTGGATTCTCATCCCGTCGAGTAAGCGATCTCCTGAACCTACTTGCCATATACACGGTTCATACCCTGACTCCTCCAGAAATCCATAGAGATGCACCAGATAGCGGTCAGCCCCGCTGAACATTATCCTATCGTCTTCTGTAACGAAGATACTTGTTAGAATGGCTACTTTTCTATCAAGCTTCACAGGTATTCGCACCTCCGTGAATGATTGGACAGGGTTAGGCGAAGACTCGCCTAACCCGTTACGTATCAGCGGGTGCCTAGCACCGTAGTGCCTGGGATGCACGGTCCTACAGTCAAACTAATAGGACCTACTGTATTTCCAAGCACTGCAGCGACTTTCGCAGCAATTGCAATCTCCTTACATGCTACTGCGTTGATTACCCCGATAACAACACCTTCTATAGCTAGAGCTTTGTTCAAAATAACGTTGGGGTCCTCGTCTTCGGGGAACACAAGGGGCGTGATAAGGGCAGCAGACGCAACGGCCTTATCTGCTTCAGCAGACAGAATAGACGCAAGGAACCCTTGCTCGTCTGCGACTATGCCGAGGATTCTTGCTATGATCTCGTTAGATGGCATTCTGAGTCAAACCTCCCTATATATGTCCTAATCGACTGCACTTCTTGCGAGCGCGGTCTAGTCCATGATATGAAGCACGGGAATCCTTGGACACACAGTTAATGATCAAAGCATAGAATAATCCGACTTGAGGTACAAGGAGTTGGCCTCCATGAATCAAGGAAATCGACAAGTTGTCATAAAACCTCTATTTCGATGCGTGCCGAAGACCCAGTGTGAACCGGTAAAAGTGATGAAACTGATAGGAGAGTCAGAAGTTCAGACAGTAAACAGAACGGCACACCCGGTTCCGGTGTGCGGCTCGCCTGCAAAGAAAATCATTGCAGTGCAGGTAGAGATAGTCGGCCCCACTGACACAGTATTTGAGAACAAAGTAGTAAAAGAAGGCGTGTTTCAGGTGGATATTGTATTCGCATCCTGTGACGGACTGGTTCGCCATACGTGCCTCGAAATCCCATTCATGACATCTGCCCACATCGAAGGGGTTCGTCCGGGAATGCATGTTCAAAATGAAGCCATTCACACTGAGCAAAAGACGACAATTGTCACGACATCACGGGGCGGAGCTAAATGCCAGGTTTTTGATGTTATGGTCACAGCGACGTTTCTCATAAGAGTGACTGACGTCGCTGTCAGAAATCTGGTTGAATGTCACCCTACCGGGCCCTGCCTTCCCTATTATCGTCAAGTAATACCCGCAGTAAGGCGACGATGACGACGTCTTAAGGGGGCATTTCTTATGCCCCCTCCTTATTTACCCGGCCGACTCATCTTTTGATCGAGTTCATTCGGTAATTTTGGGTCCTATTGCGAGCTGAATGTCACAAGGTCAATGAATATCTCCCCTGATAGTGTCTTTGAAAACGTAATTGTCGCTGAAGTTGCGCCGTCCGGGGCGTCCAGCATATACACAAAAGTGTGGTATCCTGAACCCAGCGTTGTAATACGTCTGGTAAACGCTGAAACGACCCCGTTACTACGAAACTCCACCTGCACTGTGACTATTGGGCCTGCCGGATTCCCCGACCCTGCAAAAGTAAGCTGGTAAGGGCATCCCCCGTTCACAGGCACACTTTGAGAAATCGATGCGTTGGCGCTGACATTCGGCGAGCCGAGAACAGCAACAACATTCCCGGAGAAAAACGTAGAAACCGGTTGCCCGTCACGCACACGGGGCCTGGCGTTGATTGCAGTCCATCCTACAAGGACCGGATTCGCCGGGTCAGGCCCGATGTCCTCAAAATCCCCGTTTATGACGACATTTCCTGTGCTAGGACATCGCTCTGTCGGACAGGGGCAACACCTATCACAGCGAACTACCTGCCAAGTAATTGGGGCACACTTCCCTCCCAGAAGGGCGCAGGTTTTCGCTGCAATCGCTATTTCTTTATCAGCCGCGGAACTAAGAACACAGCTTACAGACTTCTGTACGTCGACAATGTTTCGGATTATCTCGCCTGGTGCAAGCTGTGCAAGGTCATCGTCTGAAATCAGCGTAATCCAACGCGCTGTCTCAACAGCCTTAACTGCCTCAGCCGACAATATGCTGGCTAAGGAAGCCTCTTCTTGGGCGATTATGGACAAAAATTCACTTGTGCTCATACATAAACCTCCTTGAGGCTGCGTCTTTACGTCAGTGGTATTCCACCGGACGTAAGTGTGAGATCGCATTATTATATGTTGGACAGCATTCGGACGGTAGTCCAATAAGTCTCTTAGGATCTAAAAAGGGGCGGCAACCGCTGCCCCTTAAGTAGATGAGCTGCGCGAACCATGGTTTGGCGCTGAGGCTGAGTATGAGTTCATTAGTTTTCACTCGTTTTCCGATTGTCCTGGGTGGACCCGAAAGGTACGCACACTTTCCGGGACCGGCGATTACTTATGGTGATCTGCTTAGAGTCTGGCCCAACTGATCCCTGTCTCGGGTGCCACTACGCCAATTATGACCTGGCACAGCACTTAGAACAGGATACCCCTAAAGCGGTCAAAAATTACATCCTCCAGATCAGGCTTTGTAATCTCCTCGATTTCGTAGCTGACTCGAAGGGCAGGCTTATTGATGGTAATTACACGACGAAGATCTATAGGCGTCCCGATAATTACGACATCAGCAGGAGTAGCGTCTATAGTCTTTTCCAACTCCGTCATTTGCTCCTTACCATAGCCCATTGCAGGAACAAGCGGTTCGAGTCCGGGATACTTCTCCAGGGTCACCTTGATGGAGCCTACGGCATAAGGACGAGGGTCAACAAGTTCAGCCGCGCCATGCTGCCTCGCTGCAATGACTCCGGCCCCGTAGGTCATTCCGCCGTGAGTTAGGGTAGGGCCGTCCTCCACTACAAGGACTCTCTTGCCTTTTAGTTCCTCAGGGTTTTCCAAGGTCAAGGGGGAAGCAGCGTGAATAATCTTGGCCCCTGGATTCAGCGATTTTACGGATTTCTCCACCTTATCGACATCCTCGGGGCGAGCCGTGTCTACCTTGTTTAGAACAATCACGTCTGCCATCCGCGCGTTTGCCTCACCCGGGTAGAACATAGCCTCATGCCCGGGCCTATGCGGATCAGCCAGGGTGATCAGAAGGTCAGGATAGTAGAACGGAAGGTCATTATTGCCTCCGTCCCAGAGTATTATGTCAGCCTCCTTCTCCGCCTCCTCGAGTATGGCGCCGTAATCTACGCCTGCGTAGACTACGAATCCCCTGACAATGTGCGGCTCGTACTCCTCCCGCTCTTCGATGGTGGTTTCATGCTTGTCCAAATCCTCTAGGGTCTCAAAGCGCTGCACTCTCTGCTTCATCAGGTCACCGTACGGCATCGGATGACGAATCACTACGACTTTCTTACCACGATCTTTTAAAATCTGCGTTATCTTCCTGGTAGTTTGGCTCTTTCCGACGCCTGTTCTAACCGCTGTAACCGCAATCACGGGCACACTTGATCTGATCATGGTGCTATCCGGCCCCATAAGCCAGAAGTCCGCGCCTCTTGAAAGAACCAGTGACGCCTTATGCATAATGTCCATATAGGACACGTCGCTATAGGCGAATACCACCCGGTCTACGCCTTCTTTTTCAATAAGAGAAGGAAGCTCCTCCTCAGAATAGATGGGGATGCCATCAGGGTAATTGCGCCCTGCAAGCCCCGGAGGATACTGTCTACCTTCGATATTAGGTATCTGTGTCGCGGTAAACGCGACTACCCGGTAGGCGTCGTTATCCCGGAAGAACGTGTTGAAATTATGAAAATCCCGCCCTGCAGCCCCCATAATCAAAACCTTCTTCTTATTCATCAAAACACCACCTCGTCTGTATCTTGCGTCACCTACGGTCTGCTATTCTATTGACCTTGGAAAAGTCCTGCTTTCGATGAGGCTCAATATAAGAAAGCCACCTTCCGCAAAAGGTGGCTTTCTTCATCCGGGTCTATTCACGTCATATATTCTCAGTATTAGTTCATTAGTTTTCGCTCATTTTCTGAGGTCTTGGGTGGCCCTCCACGGTACGTACACTTTCTGGAACCGGCGATTACTTGTGGTGGAGACCGTTGTTCTATCCCACATTATGTTAACGCAGCTCGCTTGAATCGCAAAAACTGGTCGCCGTCTTCGGCGAGACTGGCAGCTACTGGAGGAGTTCAGCGGTCTCATGGTGATCTACTTAGCCGCAGTATAGCTCGCTTCCTATTGCTGCACCGTCGTCAGGCGTCACGGCAAGGATTGCCGGGATGTCTTTCGTGGCCGGCTCATCATAGTCAGCAATATCCTTTCTCAGCGCAAACCCCAGCACTTCGTCCATATGTTCGACGAACACCATCTCCATGTTATCAAGGACGTTTGCCGGAATTTCCTCCACGTCTTTTCGGTTCTCGTCCGGGAGAATGATGCTGAATATGCCGGCTCTATGTGCAGCAAGAACCTTCTCTTTCACGCCTCCCACTGCCAAAACCCGTCCTCGAAGGGTGATCTCGCCGGTCATGGCCACATCACACCTGACCGCACGCCTTGTAAGAGCGGAGGCCAGGGCAATTGCCATGGCTGTGCCTGCAGAAGGCCCGTCTTTTGGAATAGCTCCTTCAGGCACATGGACATGGACATCGTAATTCTGATAGAACTCGGGATTTATGTCCAGGTCGCCGGCGCGTGACCGAATATACGTAAAGGCTGCTTGCGCAGACTCTTTCATGACATCGCCAAGCTTACCTGTGAGCGTCAGCTTTCCGGTGCCTTTCATCACTGAAACCTCTATCGCCAGTATGTCTCCGCCTGCCTCGGTTACTGCAAGGCCTGTAGCCACACCGACTCTGTCCTGGGACTCCGCCACTCCGTATCTGTACTTGGGGACCCCCAGGTATTCAGAGACGTCTGCTTCGTCCACCGTGATCTCAAAGTCTTGCAGATTTTCAGTGACGACCTTCTTCGCAATCTTCCGCAGAATTGAGGAGATACCACGTTCAAGCCCTCTCACACCTGCCTCGCGCGTATAATTGCGGATAATTGCCCTTAGGGCCTGGTCGGTAATGGCGACGTTATGGTCCTCGAGTCCGTTCTCTTTCTTTTGCTTAGGCGTCAGAAACCCCTTCCCGATATTGATCTTCTCCTCTTCCGTATATCCGGGTATAGTAATAGTTTCCATCCTGTCTTGTAGAGGGCCCGGGATCGAATAGAGAAGATTCGCAGTAGTAATGAACATTACATCTGAAAGATCATACGGAACCTCGATGTAATGGTCACTGAATGCCACATTTTGCTCAGGGTCCAGTACCTCCAGGAGAGCAGATGCCGGATCTCCCCGAAAATCGCTGCTCATTTTGTCGACTTCATCAAAAAGGATTACGGGGTTCTTGGATCCTGCTTGACGCATAGCCTGGATAATCCTGCCCGGAAGCGCGCCGACGTAGGTACGCCTGTGTCCCCGGATTTCAGCCTCGTCCCTGACACCGCCTAAAGAGAACCTGACAAACTTCCTGCCGAGGGCACGGGCTATTGATTTTCCAAGGGAAGTCTTGCCTACACCCGGAGGGCCCACAAAACAGAGAATAGGGCCTTTAGGTTGGCTGGTGAGCTGACGCACAGCCAGAAACTCGAGAATCCTTTCCTTAACCTTCTCAAGTCCATAGTGATCTTCATCAAGGATCCTGGCAGCTTCCTTCAGGTCAAGGCGATCTTGAGTCTCAGATGTCCACGGCAAAGCCAAAATCCAATCAATGTATGTCCTGACTACCACTGCTTCGGCTGCCATGGGAGGCATCTTCTCAAGCCGTTCAAGCTCCCGCAAGGCTTTTTCTTCTACTTCATCAGGCAGATTCTTGTCTTTGATCTTTTGCCTGTATTCCTCACTTTCTGACTGCCTTTCATCACGCTCGCCCAACTCTTTCTGTATAGCCTTCATTTGCTCGCGAAGATAATACTCCTTCTGTGTTCTCTCCATCTGCTTTCTGACCCGAGTATTAATCTTTCGCTCAAGCTCAAGTATTTCTATTTCCTTCAGAAGGATTCCACAAAGCTTCTCCAGCCTTGCCTTTGCAGATATCGCCTCTAAGACGGACTGCTTATCCTCGGGGCGCAACGGGAGATGGGCTGCAATGTCGTCAGCAAGCCTTCCGGGATCCTGTACCGTCTGAACTGAAGCTAAAATTTCGGCAGGAATCTTCTTACCAAGTCTAACATAGGACTCAAAGTATGTGAGGGCACTCCTCATCAAGGCTTCCAGTTCCTTTGTCATCCGTTCCGGGGACGCCAAGTCCTGAATCTTCACTTTATAGAACGGTTCCGCCTGCGTATACTCAAGAATCCTCGCCCGCTCCATACCTTCCACAAGGACTCGAATTGTTCCGTCAGGGTACTTTGCCAACTGCCTTATCTCAGACAGTGTGCCTATAGTGAAGATGTCGTTAGGATCCGGCTCGTTCAGCCTCGCCTGTTTCTGAGAAGCAAGCATAACCAGTCTATTACCGATCATGGCCTCCTCAACAGCGGCTACCGATCTATCCCTTCCTACTTCAAGAGGGACGGTCATGCAAGGAAATACAATTACTCCACGCAGCGGAAGAAGAGGCACTGCTTCTCTCACTAATCCCGGTCTGCCTACGTCTTGTGACATAATGTACTACACCTCCTCGCCTCTCCTACGGACCATCCTGTGTATCCATTTTATTCTCGGCGAACTGCCGGATTCCTTCACCCTGGCCGCACCAAATCATGATGACGCGCCAAGGTGTCTCTTCAAACACCCGAGGCCTAAATCTGAACCCCGATATAGAGTTGTGAGGCAGGGTATATGAAGTGCTGACAGGAATGTAGATACTGCAGGCTCGTTTCAGTAAGGCTACCATAGGCAATAGCATTATGTCAACCACATGGAAATCATTGCCTGTATTTCACTTAGCAACCCACCTGGAATCTACTGACAGACGGAGACGAGGTGCTTGCCACGACACCAGTGAACTCCAGCAAGCCGAGAATTGATTCTTCACCCACTACGGCAAGTTTCACTGCGTCCTCAATCCTTTCTACAGGTAGCACTCGGATATCATTCCTGTCCCTGAACGCTTCTTGCCAGTTTTCCTTCGGGATTATCACTCTCTCAGCTCCTGCTTGTGCTGCAGCTTCGACTTTGGGGACTATTCCTCCTACTGGCCGCACATCGCCCAGGAGCGACACCTCTCCGGTCATAGCCAGCTTATTATCCACGGGTTTCTCGGTAATTGCAGAGTAGATCGCTATCACAATGGCTATCCCTGCGGAAGGGCCATCCAGAGCAAGGCCTCCCGGGAAGTTCAAATGAATATCGTAATTCTCCGGATGTAATGAGAAGAATCTTCTCAAAATAGTAACCACATTCTCCACTGAGCCTCTTGCCATGCTTTTCCTCTTTACTATCCTGCCCTGACCTCCCAGCTCTTCCTCATCCACAAGACCCGTGGTTACCAGCTTACCGGCGCTTCCCTCTACAGGAATGGCAACTGCCTCAATTTCGATGAGAGACCCCATATTGGGCCCATGAATTGCAAGGCCGTTCACGTAACCTATTTGGGGCTTGGAGGGGGTCTTCGGCTCATGGCGCGGAGCATACTGGCCTGCGCTGACCACCCACTCCACGTCTTTTCTATGTATTGTCGAGTGTCCTGAGGATATACATGACCCGCCTGCTATTTGCAGGATATTCACAGCATCACGGCCGTTCGCGGCATATTTCTTTATCACGGCGAGAGCATCTTCGTCCAGCACGAACCCTGCCTTCATCGCCGCGTTGGAAGCAATGATCCCTACCTCCTGTTCGGTAAGCGCCCTGAAGAAAACTTCAATACACCTGGACCTCACTGCAGGAGGAATATCCTGTGGGGCCTTGGTTGTAGCCCCTACCAGCCGAAAATCCGCAGGGAGGCCGTTCTGAAATATATCATGGATATGCTGGGGAATACCGGGATCTTCCGAATTGTAGTATGCGCTCTCTAGGAATACCTTCCTATCCTCGAGCACCTTCAGAAGTTTGTTTATCTGAATGGGATGGAGCTCTCCTATCTCATCAATAAACAGAATACCGCCGTGGGCCTTAGTTACGGCTCCGGGTTTCGGTTGGGGAATCCCTGCCATCCCCATCGCTCCTGCTCCCTGATAGATAGGATCATGAACAGACCCTATGAGCGGATCTGCAATTCCTCTGTCATCAAACCTGGACGTGGCACCATCCACTTCGACGAACTTCGCTGCTTGCTTAAACGGAGAGCTCGGATTATTCTTCGCCTCTTCCAGGATAACCCTGGCTGCAGCAGTCTTGCCGACTCCGGGAGGGCCGTAGAGAATGACATGTTGCGGATTTGGCCCGCAGAGCGCGGCTCGCAATGCCCGCAACCCTTCTTCCTGGCCTATGATTTCCTTAAGCGAATTTGGTCGGGTCTTCTCCGACAGCGGCTCTGTCAAGGATATGTTTCGCAACTTCCGGAGTTTGTCCATTTCCTTCCGGGATTCGCGACTCACCGCCACCTTGCCGCCTTGCTGTGTCCTTAGCATGTGCCAGAAATATATTCCGATAACTGCAGCAAAGAAAAGGTTGATTAGTCCGAAAACGCCGCTGGAGAAGTCCATACACAAGCCGCCCCATTCCTAGAGTCTCACCTGTATTATGTCCACCGGCTTTCCTGTTAAGCATAGCGCTCCAATTAGAAAAGGCCCAGACCAAGCTGAGCCTTTTTCACGGCACTCCATAGGTCATGAGCATCTATTACGCAGTTTCCTCCCGCTTCTTGGCCTTCCGTTCTTGAAGCACCATCTGAGGCTTTGCTCCTTCATCTATGGCCTCTTGCGTCAACATCACTTTCTTCACATCTTGCCTTGACGGAATATCATACATAATGTCAAGCATAATTTTTTCCATGATCGAGCGAAGTCCGCGTGCACCGGTATTAAGAGTCATGGCTTTCCTTGCAACCGCCACTAATGCCTCATTCGGGATTTCCAACTCCACTCCATCGAGCTCGAACATTTTCCTGTACTGCTTCGCCAGGGCATTTCTGGGTTCTGTAAGGATTCTCACCAGCGTATTCTCGTCCAGGGCATCCAGGACAACCACTACCGGAAGCCGCCCGATGAACTCCGGGATAAGCCCGAACTTGAGCAAATCCTCGGGCATAACCTGCCTGAGAGTATCCCCGATGTTCATGTCTATCCTGGGCCTTACTTCTGCTCCGAATCCCAGCATTGACTTGCCTACGCGGTTGTTGATGATCTTCTCGAGCCCGTCAAATGCGCCTCCGCATATAAACAAGATGTTCGTAGTGTCAATCTGTATGAACTCCTGATGAGGGTGTTTCCGTCCACCCTGAGGAGGAACGCTTGCCATGGTGCCTTCAAGAATCTTCAAAAGCGCTTGCTGCACACCTTCCCCGGAAACATCCCGGGTGATTGAGGGATTCTCTGACTTTCTGGCGATTTTGTCCACCTCGTCAATGTAGACAATACCCCTCTCAGCTCGTTCAATATCATAATCAGCAGCCTGGATCAGACGAAGAAGTATGTTCTCCACATCTTCGCCCACATACCCGGCCTCGGTGAGAGAAGTCGCATCCGAAATGGCAAACGGCACATTTAGGATCTTGGCCAGTGTCTGAGCAAGCAGTGTCTTCCCGACTCCGGTCGGTCCGAGAAGAAGAATATTGCTTTTCTGTAGCTCCACATCGTCTACTCGGGTGTTTGCCCCGATACGCTTGTAATGATTATAGACTGCGACCGCCAGCGTTTTCTTAGCCTCTTCCTGGCCAATGACGTACTGATCAAGGATCTCTTTAATTTCCCTGGGTTTCGGGATATTACACAGTTCGATATCGGCTTCCTCGCCCAGCTCTTCCTCGATTATCTCGTTGCATAGCTCAATACATTCATCGCAAATATAGACGCCTGGACCTGCAATTAGCTTCTTGACCTGATCTTGGGCTTTGCCGCAGAACGAGCATTTGGGTTGGCCTCTCTCATCGCCGAACCTGAACACCCTACCACCCCCTATTTCCTGGGATCAAATATCTCGTCGATAATTCCGTAATCTTTAGCTTCCTGTGCAGACATGAAGAAGTTCCTGTCAGTATCTGCCATTATCCTTTCCATGGATTGGCCTGAATGCTTAGATAGTATCTCCTGGGTTACCTCTCTCAACCTGACAATTTCCCTTGCCTGAATCTCGATGTCGGTAGCTTGTCCTTGAGCGCCGCCGAGCGGCTGATGAATCATTACTCTGGAATACGGCAGGCCATATCTCTTTCCTTTAGTCCCTGCGGCGAGCAACAAGGCTCCCATACTCGCAGCCATTCCGATACAGGTCGTAGCTATGTCAGGCTTGACATACTGCATTGTATCATAAATTGCAAGTCCTGCAGTGACTATACCGCCGGGACTGTTAATGTAGAGATTGATATCTTTTTCCGGGTCTTCCCCTTGCAAGAAAAGAAGCTGCGCAATGACGAGATTAGCAATAGTATCATCTATAGGGCCGCCCAAGAAAATGATCCTGTCTTTAAGCAATCTGGAATATATGTCATAAGCTCGTTCTCCCCGACTTGTTTGCTCCACCACAATAGGAACAAGGTTCACTTGTACTCATCCTCCCTGACGCCATACGCCTATTCTCCTGCTGCAAGCTCCGCAAGGCGTTTTCTGGTTTTCTCTCTGATTATTGCACTTTCTATCTGTCTAATACGTCCGGATTGCCTGAGCAGTTCCTTCATATCATCAAATGGAGATTCTCTATACTCTGAAAGCACTTTGACTTTTTCGTTGACTTCGTCATCTGACGCCTCGAATCCTTCAGCCTTTGCAACAGCATCCAAGACAAATTCTGCCTTCACACCGGTGTATGCTTCATCTCGATAATTACTGCGCAAGGCCTCATTATCCAAACCGCACGACTCAAGGTACCCTTCTAACGATAAGCCTTGTTGTACAAGACTCGCTTCGAGATTTCGGAGAGTCCTGTCGATCTCCCGCTCCACCAGAATCTCGGGGACATCTACTTCAGCTTCTTCAGTAATCTTGTCTACTACTTTATTTATATATTCAGTTTCGAAACGTTCTTTGACGGACCTCTCAATGATCTCCCGAATTCCTTGACGCATAGCGTCGACGCTCTCAAAACCGCCTACTGCCTGTGCAAACTCATCTGTCAGCTCAGGGATCTCCTTCTCGCGAATTCCTTCCACCTCAACACAGGCAATACCCTGCTTGCCCGCGAAGTCTTCGTCGGGAGACCCCTCAGGCAGCGTTATTTCAATGTCAGCTTCTTCGCCTGTCTTAAGGCCCACAATTCCCTTGCCGATCCCGAGAACATCACCTTTCTCATTACCTGCCTGAACCAAGACGGGATCCTCACCAATACCCAGGTCCACCGGTTGACCATCTGAAGTGACACTTACTTTGGCCAGTACATAGTCACCCTCTGCCACAGTGTCGCGATCCACAGTGACAAATACAGCCTGGTTTTCCCGGAGGACTCGGATTTGCCTATCCACATCTTCATCACTGACTTCCGGAATCTCCCTCTCGATGCGGATCTGTTTGTAATCGGGTAATCTCACTTCAGGCCTCACAAGAACCTTAGCAGTAAACTTCATCGGTTTACCCTCTTCAGCATCGGTAACCGTGAATTCCGGCTCATCAAGGGGATCTATCCCGGTTTCCTTCACAGCCTCAACATACATCTCAGGTATAAGGCTTTTCAGTGCGTCTTCGATAAGGGTTTCCTTACCGATACGCATCTCCAAGATTTGCCTTGGGACTCTGCCTTTTCTAAAACCCGGGACTCTTACCCGATATGAAAGCCTATGGTAGCTTTCGTCCAGGGATTTTTGAAACCTGTTCTCATCTACTTCAATGGCCAGATGAGCAAAACTATCTTCTAGTTTTTCCACTGTCGCTTTCACTTATGTCCACCCCACCGTCAAGATCTGAGTGCCACGTCACCCCGGCGTGGCTGGGAGATATGTAATGTTAACACCGGCCCGAAAAATATGTGGACAAACAAAAACAATACCTCGGTAGACAACAAAGC
>JAPXLY010000023.1:0-18903 GCA_033809295.1 Bacillota bacterium | reverse complement strand
TATACTTGAGGGAAAAGTTGCACATCAGGGCCGGGATTAAGTAGAATATGTTGCATACTCAGACTAGATGAAGAAGGCATTTCAGATGGAATCACAGATGGGAGACGGCATATCACAGGAACACGCTAAGTACTATTACATGGATGTTGAAGATGCTGCCAAAGCGCTTAAGGCAGATCTGGTTAAAGGCTTGGATTCAAACGATGCAAGAGAACGCCTTGAGCTTTTCGGCCCGAACGAACTGAGAGAACAGGCGGGTCCCGGTATTTTCCGGATGTTCCTCAGACAATTCATGGAACCGCTGGTCCTCGTGCTTATCGTAGCAGCCATAGTATCTTCTGTCCTGGGCGAGATTGCAGAAGGCGCAGTAATTATGGCAATAGTCTTGCTCAATGCAATTCTAGGGGTGACTCAGGAAAGCAAAGCCGAGAAGGCCTTGCTTGCGCTCAGAGAACTGGCTGCCCCGCACGCCAGAGTCAGACGAAGCGGCAACACATTGATAATCCCCGCAAGTGAGCTTGTGCCCGGTGATTTGGTCCTCATTGAAGAAGGAGACCACATTCCCGCAGATATTCGCATTGTGAGCTCTGTTGCGTTAAAGTCCGACGAGTCCGCTCTCACCGGAGAATCAGTGCCTGTAGAAAAACAGGCATCTGCCATTTCCCGGCCTTCTGAAGGCGATATTGCCCTGGGGGACAGGACCAACATTCTTCATATGGCAACTGTATGTGTTCACGGGAGAGGCAAAGGAATCGCGTTTGCCACCGGAATGAACACAGAGGTAGGACACATAGCAGGTTTAATCGGGGCTTTGCCGGACAAGCGCACGCCGCTTCAAGAACGCCTTGAGGGTTTGGGCAAATGGCTTGGCGGTGCAGCCTTGGGACTATGCGGCATCATGTTCGTCACCGGCCTTTCCCGTGGAATTAACACCTTTGAGATGTTCTTGACATCAGTGAGCCTTGCAGTTGCCGCGATTCCTGAGGGGCTGCCTGCAATTGTCACCGTGGTTTTGGCTATCGGAGTTCAGAGAATGGCGAGGCATAAAGCAATAATCAGGAGGCTTCCCGCAGTTGAGACACTGGGCAGCGCTACTGCGATCTGCTCGGACAAGACAGGTACCCTCACCCAAAACGAAATGACTGTGGTCAAGGCTTACGTAAACGGACGCATGCTCGAAGTCTCAGGTAACGGCTATTCGCCTGAGGGAGAGTTCTCACCGGATGAAGAATCAAATCCCGGATCCGGCGACACGGCTGTTGATGTGTCTGATCCTCACTTGGGCATGCTGGTCAAAATTGCCGCGCTGTGCAACAACTCGGAGCTCCGAAGGAATTCCGAGACAGGGGAATGGTTTATCGTCGGGGATCCCACAGAAGGCGCGCTTGTCGTGGCTGCCCGTAAAGCAGGCTTCACTGAGGAGGATGAGGTTGATGCGCCGCGTATCGGGGAGATCCCGTTTGACTCTGTACGGAAGAGAATGACTACAATCCATCAGTTTTCCGACGGCAAGGTTATGGCGCTTGTGAAAGGCGCGCCTGATTCTGTCCTCGGCAGATGCGAATTCGTGTTACAGGACGGAGCTGCGCGTCATCTGGATGAGGCAGAGAAAGATCGGATCATGCAGGTTAATGCGGGTATGGCTTCCAAAGCCCTCCGGGTGCTGGCGTGCGCCTACAGAATCCTGGGCTCAATGCCGAGAGAACCCGGAGCCGGTGAAGTCGAAGAAGGCCTTGTTTTCGTAGGCCTGATGGGCATGATGGATCCGCCAAGGCCTGAGGCTGCCGAAGCTATTATTACTTGTCGGGGAGCGGGTATTACTCCGATCATGATCACAGGAGATCATGAAGACACTGCTCTGGCTATATCGAGGGCTATCAACTTGAGTGCGCATGAGGAGTCCGAAAGTGGATCGAGTCCGGTTCTGACCGGCAAAGAGCTGGAGAGAATGTCTTCTGAAGAGCTGAAGGAAGCAGTTAATCGGGTGGCAGTCTATGCTCGCGTGTCTCCCGAGCACAAGGTGCGTATTGTGGATGCGCTTCAGATCCAGGGGCATGTAGTGGCTATGACAGGAGACGGAGTAAACGATGCCCCTGCGCTGAAGAGGGCGGACATCGGTTGTGCCATGGGGATAACCGGGACGGACGTCGCTAAAGGCGCATCTGATATGGTGCTTGCAGATGACAATTTCGCCACTATTGTTGAGGCGGTCAAACAAGGAAGGACGATTTTCGACAACATCAGAAAGGCTATTGCTTACCTGCTATCCTGCAATATAGGGGAGATTATCGCAGTATTCATGGGGATTGCAGTAATAGGCGCGAGAATACTCACCCCTATACAGATACTTTGGGTTAACCTGGTTACAGATAGCTTGCCCGCTCTTGCTCTCGGAGTGGAACCTCCGGAGCCTGGAACGATGGAACGGCCTCCTCGAGGCAGGCATGAGTCTGTGTTCAGTTCAGGCGGAGCAATACGTGTAGGGACTTACGGGGTTTTCATAGCGGCTACTACTCTTCTTGCTTTCCGGTTAGGAACAAGAACACAACCGGTGATACGACTAGAGAGAGACACACTTCTTGCAGCCAGGACCATGGCTTTTGCTACAATGTCACTGAGTCAGCTTTTCCATGGGTTTAATCTGCGGTCAACGACAAGATCTCTGTTCCGGGTGGGCTTCACAACCAACCGGTACATGGTGTTAGCGTGGACTGTGTCAGCTTCCTTGCAACTCATGGTTCTTGTCATACCCGGGCTTCGTTTCATCTTTGAAGCGGTGCCTCTGACTCTTAGTGAGTGGGGTTATGTGGGTCTGTTGTCAGTGTCTCCCGTCATCTTTGGTGAAATCCTCAAGATATTAAGCAGGTAATATCGCAGCCGCTCAGCGCGGCAAGTAAAAATACTTGCATTTAGCGTTGTGTCCGAGTAGAATGTATTCAGCCACACTTGTTCAGTTTTGGATTGTACACTCTGGGCTGGCCGCGGGCTATAGGCACATACATGGAAGAGACGAGTGCCGTGGGTGCGACAGGTTTCTGAGCAAGCAGGCAATTACCACCAAAGTGAGGAGATCATCTTACATGGAGTTCAAAGACAAGGTTCTGACGTGTCGCGACTGCGGTGCAGAGTTTGTGTTTACAGCAGGTGAGCAAGAGTTTTACGCTGAGAAAGGGTTCCAGCATGAGCCTGTTCGCTGTAGGGACTGCCGTATGGCCCGGAAACGTCAGCGCAACGATGGCCCGAGAGAGATGTATTCAGTGATCTGTTCAGCTTGCGGAAGGGAAGCAGAAGTTCCTTTCAAGCCTCGCGAAGACAGGCCTGTATACTGCCGGGAGTGTTTTGAAGCCCAGAAATCATCCTGGGGCGCGTAAGTAGGGGAAGTTTCAACTAACTTGGTCATGCGATAGGCAGCGTCAGGCGCGGCATTTCCGGACGCTAACATCAGCGCGGCATATAGCCGCGCTCTTCTTTTTGATTTTTTCTTCATTCGAGCAAGAGGACTTCCTAACCAAAATACCATTTGATATAGGAGAAGCTAATAATGATGAGCAGAGCACTTTTTCGGAGCGGAAATGGGAACTATAGAGATAGCTTTCTCGTCAAAGTATAATAGAGGGACAACAATCGGGGGTGAAGGGTTGCGCACATCACTGAGGGGAGGCGGTATGCGCCGACTATCAGGCGCCCTCCTGCTAGGTATTGTTCTATCGGTCATGTTCGTCCCGTCTCCAGGCCTTGCAAGTTCAAGATACACAACACCGGCGAATCCTATGGAGGTCATCAAGTTCTACTCTTACGACAGAAATCAACCTCTCGACGCTAAACTTGTCCTCCGGGCCGAAAATGAATGGTATCGCAGATACGAGCTGACATACAAGAGTGAAGGCGATACTGTATATGCTGCATATTTCGAGCCGAGAAGGCCGGGGAAGGCACCTGCTGCCATCGGAATCCATGGTATGTTCTCAGAGGATGAGGATCAATTCTGGCATGTGGCTGACTTTGCTGCGAAACGTGGATTCGCCGTCCTAATGCCAAGCCTGCCGTTTCACCACAGGCGTTCCAAGGGTATTCAGGTAATTTCAGGGCAGAAGTTCGTGGTGGCGCCTCCTGTGGCAGTGAGGGATAATTTCCGACGTGCGGTTATCGACATGCGCCGAGGGGTGGACTGGTTGATGTCCAGGGATAATGTGGACTCGGAACGAATCTATATCACCGGCGCAAGTCTGGGCGGCATGGTTTCCATGTTGACGTATAAGGCAGACCCGAGGCTCAAAGGCGGAGTGTTCCTGGTTGCAGGGGCAGGTTTTCGGGAGATACTTGTCAACAGCGAGAATCCTGTTGTGCGCAATTTCAGGCTGCTTTCAAAGATTGGGCTTACCGATATTATTGAAGCAGCAGATACTCTGATGCTGGTTGATCCTGCTGCTTTACCTGATATCTGGCCGAGGCCTGTCCTAATGTTAAACGGCACTTTGGACGTGATATTTCCCATAAGTGAAACACTTCGAGCTGCATCGAGTTTTGACGATGTGGATGTGGTTTGGGCGAAGAGTTCTCATTTCTATCCTGTTTCAGGCGGCCAGTACCTCATTGCGGATTTTGTGTCTCGGCTATCAGGTATGCCACTTGAGTTAAGGCTCTCTCAGGGGGCCACCGTAAGAGAGACTGTGCTTCCGCCTGTGCCGGGGGACTCCAGGTTATGGATTAGCTTGTCTTCCTCAAACGGAGCACATCAAATCCGCGGAGCACATACGAATGGGTTTTTTGGGATTCACCTTGTAAACCGGTTGACTCCCACGCTCATAGTTCCGGATGAGATTTGGGAAATGCACAGGCAGGAGTTGGAGAGTGTTCCTGCCTCAATTTTCGTGGTCAATTCCATAGCTTCAGGAGACCTTGCCTTTGCCCTGTCATATATACGCCTCCTAGAGCGCAGTCATGGCGGGGCGTACGTCCTCCTGGCGCCGGATTGGAAGGGCTCTCAGGTTACAGCGCATAGCGATGGAGGGAAGGTCCCTGCATATGTCACATGGCTGAGTCCTTTGGATATGGAAATTGCGTGGTCCGTAAGCATACAGATGGACGAATCGGGCCTTAGAAATGCAGACGTCCTGTCAGGCCTCGGTTTAAAGCGTGAAAAGGTAGATGATGTCACAGGGTACCTTCGTGGCAGGATTAAGGTGTCTGATATCCCGCCTATACCGTCGCTGATTTATGACACGGCTACTGACATAAGGTGGGCAGAACCTCCTATGTGAGATGCAGGATTTCGTTTTGTCGCAGGGAAATATCATAGTGAGAAGCCTAACCCCGATTTTCCCGAAAGGAGCTGGTAAGAATGGAAGTCACCATGAAATCCAAGAACATTGAACTGTCAAAGGCTATCAGAGAATATGCTGAAAAGAAGGTGCTCAAGCTCCAGAGGTTTTTTGAAGGGGATTCAGTCAATGCTCAGGTAGTTGTCAGCACTGAGAAAGGGCTTCAGATTGCTGAGGTCACGATTCAGGTAAATGGCCTTCTCTTGCGGGGTGAGGAGAAGACCG
Source organism: Bacillota bacterium (assembly GCA_033809295.1). Lineage (GTDB taxonomy): Bacteria > Bacillota > SHA-98 > UBA4971 > UBA4971 > UBA4971. Next base: position 13,357 of record JAPXLY010000023.1, on the reverse strand, counting down.
GGGACATGTATGCGTCAATTGACGGGGCAGTGGATAAGATTGAGCGGCAGATTCGCAAGTACAAGACGAAGATCAATCGCAGACTGCGTCAAACAGGCGCAAGCATTGTGGAAGCAGAGTTTTCTCCCGGTATTGGCGAAATAGAGGAGCGCCATGAAGAAGCGAGGATTGTCAAAACGAAACGCTTTGCCATGAAGCCTATGTCGACACAGGAGGCGGTAATGCAGATGGAACTGCTTGGACATGACTTCTTTGTCTTTTCAAACAGTGACACTGACGAGGTCAATGTGGTCTACCGCCGCAGGGACGGAAACTATGGCTTGATAGAGCCTGAGTTCTAAGACTGGAATAGAGAACGGAAGTGAGGCTTGGCCGAGTTCGAAGAAAGGGTTGCCTGTGACAGGCAACCCTTTGAGACATAGGGGGGAACTTACATGAATAAGGTGTCCTTGGTCATCTTTGAAGGTGGAAAACCCGGAAGCGATGTAGAAGAATTGGTTGCTGCCGTGAGGAAAGCGGTGGTTCTGGATAACCTGGAGAAGTTCTCGAAGGTGCCGGAACTCGACAGAATATTTCTCTATACCACTTATGAAGACTTGGCCATGGCTGCAGCTAAGTACGGGGCTGAAACCCATCTTACACGTGCCTGGGACAAGTTTCATTTCGGGGAGGCGCTGGCAAGGGTTATCAAGGCCCGATCCCTGAAGGCTGTCATATATATGGGAGGGGCTTCCGGTTCCCTCATGGCGCAGTCGGAGATTAGCGCACTTGCAAAAACCCTTGCCGTATCTTCCGAAGCCATGCTTGCCAACAACATTTTCTCCAGTGACATTGTAGGCTTTACTCCTGCATCACGGCTGCTGGAAGTAACTGAGTTGCCGACATCAGACAATGCCCTTGCTATGGCCCTGTCTTTTCTTCATCACAGGAAGCTGCCTGAGACGATAGGTTCCCTCTTTGATGTGGATACGCCTGCAGATGTTACAGTCCTCGGATTCCACCCGGCAACCGGTCCAAACGTTAGGGCTGTCCTTGGAAAACTGCACCTTGAGCCTGCGAATTCGAGCCTCCGGAAGGCCAGAGAGACAATGGGCATTCCCCTTTCAGAGATCTGCGTTATCGGGAGAGTGAGCCCCGGCGCTGTGCTATATGTTAATGAAAGGCTCCAATGCAGGATGAGGGTTTTTTCTGAAGAACGTGGCATGAAGGCATTGGGGCGGGAGGATCATCACCAAGTCATCTCCCTATTGGGTTATCTTGCGCAAGAGGTAGGGTTCGAAGGTTTAGTCAGCGCACTGGAAAAGGTGGCTGACGCTGTATTGATAGACACAAGAGTCCTGTTCCGCCATCTTGGCCTGGAGCTACCTGCAAAAGACAGGTTCAACTCAGATCTTTTACGTCCGGATGCAATAGATGATCCGGTTGCCCGCAGGATCACAACCTGTTTCCTATCATCGGAGATCCCAATCGTTCCAGGCGGCCACTCGCTGGTATCGGGTGGCTTAAGGGTTCTTGCGGATTCACTCCCCAGTCCGCCCATGGGCTGTAGTTGCTGCCGAAAATCGTAAATGGTATAATTGACTCGCATTTTGCAGGCTTCGGATGCTTTTGTGCCTGCAAACTTTGCTAAAGAAGAGGGGATATGTCAGTGCTTGGGTTCCTGAAAAGGGCTTTCGACACAAACGAAAAAGAAGTGAGAAGGCTAAGGGGGATAGCGGAACAAGTATCCGCTCTGGAGCCTGAAGTCAGAGGACTTTCCAACCGTGAGCTCACAGCCAAAACCTCTGAGTTCAGGCGAAGGCTGGATAACGGTGAATCACTGGATGATCTCCTTCCTGAGGCGTTCGCCGTAGTTCGGGAAGCCGCAGTCAGGGTGCTTGGACAGCGCCACTTTGATGAGCAGATCATGGGCGGAGGAGTCCTCCATGAAGGGCGAATCGCGGAAATGAGGACAGGGGAAGGCAAGACGCTGGCTGCTACTTTGCCTGCGTACCTTAACGCCCTGACCGGGAAAGGTGTGCATATTGTTACTGTCAACGATTACCTGGCCAGGCGTGATGCAGAGTGGATGGGTACGATTTACAAGTTCCTTGGACTCAAGGTCGGTGTGATAATCCACGGGCTTGATTACGCCCAGCGAAGGGCGGCTTACTCGGCAGACATTACCTATGGAACCAACAACGAGTTCGGTTTTGACTATCTCCGTGATAACATGGTCACCTCCAAGGACGAAATGGTCCAGCGAGAGCTGAATTACGCTATTGTCGATGAGGTGGACAGCATCCTGATAGATGAAGCCAGAACCCCTCTGATCATTTCCGGACAAGCAGAGGAGTCTACTGACCTCTACCGGCAATTTGCCAGGCTTGTCCCCAGGCTTAAGCGGGACGAGGATTATACAGTTGATGAGAAGGCAAACGCTGTAGCACTTACTGACGAAGGCGTGGGGAAGTCTGAACGCATGTTGGGGCTGGATAACCTTTCAGATGAGTCCAACATAGAGGTAATGCACCACTTGAACCAGGCGCTTCGGGCTCACGCGCTGATGCGTCGCGACAGGGACTACATTGTCAAAGACGGCCAGGCAATCATAGTGGATGAGTTTACAGGAAGGCTCATGTTCGGGAGGCGGTACAGCAACGGACTTCACCAGGCTATCGAGGCAAAGGAAGGAATCAAGGTAGAGCGGGAAAGCTTGACCCTGGCCACGATTACTTTTCAGAACTATTTCCGCATGTACCACAAACTGGCGGGCATGACTGGTACAGCGGCTACGGAAGAAGAGGAGTTCCAGAAGATATACGGGCTTGATGTTGTGGTTCTCCCTACGCATCTTCCTATGATCCGTACTGACTACCCGGATGTCATCTTCAAAACTGAAAAAGCCAAGTTTGCTGCGATTGTCAATGAGATCGAGGAAATAAACAAATACGGCCAACCTGTGCTTGTGGGGACCATATCCATAGAGAAATCAGAGCGTTTAAGTGAGATGCTGAAACAGAAAGGCATCAGGCATCAAGTCCTCAATGCGAAGCACCACGAACGTGAAGCCGAGATAGTTGCACAGGCGGGCAGGTTGGGCGCAGTGACCATTGCCACGAATATGGCAGGCAGGGGCACAGATATCGTGTTAGGAGGTAACCCTGAGTATGTTGCCAAGCAGAAACTACGCGCTAACGGGTATTCAGGCGAGGTAGTAGCTGAAGCTGCGGAGCATTTCCCCACAGAGGATCAGGAGGTGCTTAAAGCCAGGGAGGAGTATCAGGAGCTTCTGGAGGAAGCGAAGGCTGAGTGCTCAGGGGAACATGAGAAAGTCGTGGAGCTCGGCGGACTCTTCATCATCGGGACTGAGCGCCATGAAAGCCGCAGGATTGACAATCAGCTCAGAGGGCGTTCGGGAAGGCAAGGAGACCCCGGGGCATCCAGGTTCTATGTTTCACTGGAAGACGATCTCATGAGGCTCTTCGGCGGGGAGTTCATAACCGGAATAATGGACCGTCTCGGATGGGAAGAGGATATGCCCATAGAGCATCCGCGAATAGCCCGGTCCATTGAGACTGCGCAGAAGAGGGTTGAAGGGCATAACTTCGATATCAGGAAACAGGTCCTCGAATATGATGACGTTATGAACAAGCAGCGTGAGGTCATCTATGGCGACAGGCGGAAAGTGGTTCAAGGGGAAAGCTTAAGAGAGAGGATCCTGGAAATGATGTCTGAGGTCGCAAGAGAGATCTTGGATGTCTATACTAATGAGCAGATATTCCAGGAAGAATGGGATCTTCGTGCCCTTTCCGACAGGCTGAACCAGACGTTTGTGTTCCGGCCTCATGTCACGCCTGCTGATCTCGAGGGAAAAGGCGGCTCGGAAATTGACGACTTCTTAACCGACCTTATTGTCAAGTCCTACGAAGCCCGCGAGGAAGCGGTAGGACAAGAGCAAATGAGAGTCCTTGAGAAGCTCGTGTTGTTACGGATCATCGATTCCAAGTGGATCGATCATCTCCAAGCCATGGATAACCTCAGGGAAGGGATTGGCCTCAGGGCATACGGGCAGAAGGATCCTCTCCTTGAGTATCAGCTTGAGAGCTGGCAGATGTTTGAAGACCTGAAAGCCAATATCCGCGATGATGTTGTCTCATGGATGTCAAGAGTAGCCGTAAAAGATGAACGACGGACGAAGCATGAGGCGCAACCAAAGGCTAAGCGGTTTACAGTCACGGCAACTTCAGGCAGTGGCGAATACGTTCATCCAAAACCGGATAAACGGCAAGCGAAAAAGGTCGGGAGAAACGATCCCTGCCCCTGCGGTAGCGGAAGGAAATATAAGAAATGCTGTGGAAAGGGAGTGTAACTAACGTGCTCAGTGAGATTAGGCCGGTCTTGGCGGAGCTCAAGGGCAGAGTGGAGAAGATGAGGGGTTATCTTTGAGATTGATGCGAAGTCAGAGCAACTCAAAGGCCTTGAAGAGATAATGGCAGATCCCGGATTCTGGGACGAGCCGGAAGACGCAAAGAAGATACTGCAGCGAGTAAGCAGACTTAAGGAAGGCGTTGAATCGTGGAAAGATACAATGGCCCAAGCCGAGGATCTTTGGACGCTTCTGACGCTGGGAATAGAAGAGGGGGACAATTCAGTCGAAGGCGAGATTGAAGAAGGCGTCAAGTCTTTAGAAAGAGTTGTCTCACAGCTTGAAGTGGCTCACCTGCTAAGCGGTGAGTACGACGAATCTGATGCCATACTGTCGATACACCCCGGGGCAGGGGGGACGGAGTCCCAGGATTGGGCGGAGATGCTTCTTCGCATGTACCTGAAATGGGCTGAAAAGAGCGGGTACACTACTGAGATTACAGATTGCCTCCCCGGAGATGAAGCCGGAATCAAAAGCGTTACAGTCCTGGTTAGCGGGAGATGCGCCTTTGGGTACCTGAAGGCTGAAAAAGGGGTGCATCGACTCGTCAGAATTTCCCCTTTTGATGCAAATGCCAGACGGCATACTTCATTTGCGTCTGTTGACGTAATCCCTGAGATTCCTGAGGATGTGGAGATTGAAATAGATCCTGAGGACTTGAAGGTGGATACGTACAAATCAGGCGGAGCAGGCGGGCAACATGTGAACAAGACGGAGTCAGCCGTGAGGATAACTCATATCCCTACCGGGATAATCGTGCAGTGCCAAAATGAGCGATCTCAATATCAGAATAGGATCACTGCAATGAGGATCCTAAAGGCCAGACTGTTCGAACGCCTTGAGGCTGAGAAGGAGAAGAGACTCGGTGAGCTTCAAGGGGAGCAAAGGGAGATTGCCTGGGGGAGTCAGATAAGATCATATGTGTTCCAGCCTTACACTATGGTGAAAGACCATCGGACCGGAGTTGAGACAGGGAATGTCCAGGCAGTCATGGACGGTGAGATTGACGAGTTTATCGAGGCTTATCTTAGGGTCAAGGCGAAGATGACCGAATCGTGAAAGGAGTCCTAGGATGTCCGGGCTGACAAACCTGAGAACAGAGAGCCTTCCGCCAATCATAATCGCTTTGATTATCGGCTTAGGTGCAGTACTAGTTTTGGAATTGGCAATTCCGCACGTAATCGCGTCCAGACTGGAGAATGCAATACGGTCAAGCGTGGACAGTGTTGATTGCGTCAGAGTTCAATTGAGATCATTTCCTGCAATTAACCTGATTTCCTACGGCAAGGTCAAGTCTGTAAGCATGAATTGCAGAGGCCTTCTCATAGAGGGGCTGAGGATTGAATCTCTCATGGTTGATGCAAGTGACATTCTCATCGATATGCAGGCGCTCAGAGACGAAAGCCGTTTTTCTTTATCCCATGTCGGACAAGGCCGTGCCGAGTTAGTGATTAGCCAGGATGATCTCAATAGGTATGTCAACGTGCTCAAGGGTGTGCCGAAATCTGTGCTTGTTGAGTTGAGCCCGGGCCGGGTTTCGATCAAAGGTGATGTGAGTGTTGCCGGTATCGATATCCCTGTGAGTCTTGACGGAGAATTCGTTGCGGATCAAAACGGCACTCGCCTCAGTTATGAAATCAAAAATATACATCTGGGCGGTGCCAGACTCCCTTCCATTATCAGGGACGGGTTGATGAGAGGTCTTGATTTTTCGCTGGACATGTCCAGCCTTCCGATTCCAGTGATTATCAGTGAGATAAATATGGAAGATGGAATTGTGCGTATTGTTGGGAGGACGCCGGATGACACCGGCGAGAGCACATAGGAAAAGCGCGCTCGTACGATAGGCGCTGCATGAGATGGGGTGGAGCTCTGTGGCCGGACCCAGACGAGTCAAAAACCTTTGGGTGTGGATGTTAGTTGCAGCGGTGGTATCTGCCATTGTCATACTGTGGGGAAGAGGGCAGGTTGAGAAGTCCAATAATACCGTAGAGTTGGTTATGGATTATCGAGCGGCTGAGCTACTGTGCCGGAACGCAGATTATCCGCTGGATACCTTTTTGCGGCAGGCGCGAGACAGAGGACTCACGTCTGTCGCTGTAGGTGAGAATACTATTAAGGACATTGCAGCCTTAGGACAGGTGTATGCGTTCAGCGGCAGACAGATCCTTGATTACGACAGACTGTCCCCTTTAAGTGATCCCGTGCTCAGGCAGATGATAGATGAGTTGCGCCTGTATGCCGGTAACTCGTATCTGTTTCCCGGAGACCACGAGATTTTTCAGGACCTGGTTGAAATCCTACCTGTCAGGCTTGAAGGGGAGCGCATTTCCACTTTCTCATCTAAGCGCCTGGGGTCATTCCTTGAGACTGCCAGAGGCGTTCAGGACTTGGAGAAGGTCAATATCGGGCTGGATACAGGCACTGCCCGTCAGGTCAATGAAGCAGGACTTCGCATTGTGGCAAGGCTTCGAAACTATCCTGGTGTAACTCCGCACAAGATCGGATTCTTCTTCAACCGAATTCCCCATAGGGAGAACATCAGTCTTGTAATATTCGAGGGCATGGAGGTCCTTGGGTACCCTGACTACCTGAGCGATGTCAGAGACCTGATGCTGCTGAATTCCATGAATTTCGGACAGGTGGAATTCGCGTCTCAGGTCGGAGACAGTCGATTTGCCCGTCTAATGGGCGCGGGAGTGATAAGGGTTCACAGTATTACGGAACGGGAAATGGAGAAGATTCCTTTTGATAAGGCTGTGGAGAGGTTCGCGCGCGCAGCGCGTGAGCGCAACATGAGGGTCATGTATATCCGGCCTTTCCCTGCGGAAATAGGAGACGCCGGGGCTATTGACAAGAATCTTGGCTACGTTCAGGCAATTCGTGACGAGCTTGAGAAATCAGGGTTTTCCGTAGGACAAGCCAGGCCGTCTCAGGACTACACTCCCGGTAGATTCTTCATTGCCATAGTTGGCATCGGTATTTTGGCTGCTGCGTTTATGCTTCTTGACACCTTGTTCTCAGTCCCGCCTGTTGTCGAGTTAGGCTTGTTCGGGCTGGGGATCATTTTCTACTCGGCTTTACTGTCAACCGGGTATGCAACCTTGATGAGGCAGCTTGTAGCCTTGGGTGGGGCGATAGTGTTTCCGATTCTCGCAGTGAGCGCATTGTACTCTAAATCACTGTGGAAAGGACATACCGGAGAAGGTGCGCACTTGAAGGATGCCGTCTTGTTGTGGCTGGAAGCCTCAGCCATATCTATTGTAGGAGGGCTCCTTGTTGCAGGCACCCTTTCCAGCGGGACGTTCATGTTGTCTCTTGACAAGTTCATCGGGGTAAAGGCTGCCCATGCCGTACCGATTGTCCTGGGAGTTGTTATATGTTGGAGGTATCTGGCAGGATGGGAGCAATTCCATGATGACTCAGGCCATGGCTTTACTGCCTCAATAAGGGATTTGCTCATGGAGCCCCTGCGTATATGGCATGTGCTCGCCCTTGCCGTGGTGGCATTGGGCGGCCTCGTATATATTCTGCGAACAGGCAACTTCTATCTCGGTCTGCCAATTCCCCAATTTGATGAGGGAATGAGGCGGTTTCTCGAGGGTTTGCTGGTGTTCCGTCCGAGGACAAAGGAGTTTCTCATAGGGCACCCTGCATTATTGCTTGCTGCTACATTAGCGCTTTCAGGTTATTTTAGGCTCAGTCTGCCGCTTGTGCTCATCGGGTGCATAGGGCAAATATCCATGGTAAATACGTTTTCGCACATACACACCCCGATTATGGCAACTCTTCAGAGGACGTTCTACGGGCTGGTTCTCGGCGGGATAATTGCGATTGTCATCAGCGGGGTATTCATCTACTTTTCCAAAAAGGCGGGATCTCGTCGACAAGTCCCGGGGGAGGAACGCTTCGGAGAATGAAGTTTGTCGTTTCAGGTTACTTCGGATTCCGGAACATAGGTGATGAGGCCATTCTGGCGGCTATGATTCAGCACCTGACAGAGGAGGCTCATGGCTCGGAGATAGTGGTCTTGTCAAAGGATCCTATTCTTACAAAGAAGCTTCACAATGTCTCCGCAGTCAACAGGAATGACATCTTGGGGATATCCAGGGAACTTCGCGACGCTGACCTATTCATCAGCGGTGGCGGAGGACTCCTCCAGGATGTGACGAGTTTCCGATCAGTTCCATATTACTTGGGCCTGGTAACCTTGGCGAAAGCCATGAAGAAGCCTGTGTTTTTCTATGCTCAGGGGATTGGGCCTTTGAACCTGAACTTCAGCAAGTTCCTGGTGAAGACTGTAGGAAACCTTGTGGACACCATCACTGTCAGGGATATGCCGTCACTTGCACTTCTTCAATCGATAGGTGTCACCAAGCCAGAGATGCATGTGGCAGCAGACCCGGCCTTCGGGCTTAAGCCCTGCTACAGGCGGGGGAAGGGTCGTGACTTCCTGAAGGCTTGTGAAATTCCTACCGAAGGGCGCACGTTGGTGATAGTGTCTGTGCGTCCTTGGCTTGCTGTTCCCCGGTATATTCAAGCCGTGGCTTCAGCCTGCGATGACTTGGTGAAGACACATGGCGCAACCATCGTGTATGTTCCGTTCCATAAGGCACAGGATGCTCCTATATGCCAGGCGTGCATCGAAGTGATGCAGGAGAGGGCATACATGTGGGATTGTCCTGCTTCACCCGGGGAAATCATGTCTCTTATAGAAGATGCAGATTTCGTCATCGGTATGAGATATCACGCGCTTGTATTTGCCGTGGCTACGGCTACTCCCTTTGTCGCCCTGTCATACGACCCGAAAGTCGACGGCTTGCTTTCAATCGCAGGCGAGAAACCGGGACTCTCCAGAAGACAACGTGACATAGACTCATTCTCCGGACATGTGAAGGATGCTTGGAACAGGCGGGAAGAGATGAAAGCAAATCTCTCGGCCCTTGCCCCAAAGCTGGGCGAATCTGCAAAACACGTGGCTCACCTGGCGGTTAATACCGCAAAGAAGCAATCAAGGCCATGACAGGAGGGGCTGTTGTGGAGCGAATCAATATTCTCGGCCTTCCGGTGGACCGGGTGGATATGGCAGGGGCTGTGGCGCGTGTCAGGGAGTTTGTGTCAGCGAATAGGACATGCCAGATAGTGACCCTAAACTCAGAGATTGCCATGACAGCCCAGGAGAATTCAGAGCTTGCAGAGGTTATTTGCCAGGCTGACCTGGTGGTCCCTGACGGCGCCGGCATTGTCTGGGCTTCCCGGGTTCTTGGGTGTTCGCTGCCTGAAAGGGTGGCCGGATTCGATTTGATGCAGGAATTGCTTGTATGTGCGGCAGGCCACCATTGGCCTGTGTTTTTCTTGGGAGCTGAACCCGGCGTAGCAGAGGAGGCAGCTAAGTGTGCAAAAAGAGGATTGCCAGGCTTGATTGTGGTCGGAACTCATCACGGGTTCTTTGACGAGGAAGAAGAAGCCTCGGTCATAGAGGAGATTAATTCCCGAAAGGCTCGTCTCGTTTTTGTCGGAATGGGCGCGCCGAGGCAGGATTTTTGGATTGCAAGGAATAAGAGAAACATATCGGCGGCTACATGCATAGGCGTTGGGGGCAGTTTCAATGTCCTGGCAGGCAAGGTGAAGCGGGCGCCCGACTGGATGGGGCGGTGCGGCCTTGAGTGGCTGTTTCGTCTTGCGTGTCAGCCTACGAGGTTTGTGCGTATGCTGGCTTTGCCTCGGTTTGTTGTAAGAGTGATTCGGGAAAGGCTGCCCTAAGTAGATCGCCATGAGACCGTTGTTCTCTCCCATATTATGTTAACACAGCCCGCCCGAATCGCAAAAACCGGCCGACGTCTTCGGCGAAACCAGCGGTTACTGGACAAGTCCAACGGTTTCCGCCATAAGTAATCGCCCGCTCTGGAAAGCGTACGTACCGTGCGGGGCCACCCAAGACAATCGGAAAACGAGCGAAAACTAATGAGCTCATACATAGTGCCTGCATGGGTTATCCAGGTATACTTAGCATCAGGGAGTGAGGTAATTGACGAAAGAGGAAACGAGGGAATTGGAACGTATAGCCCAACGTATCAGATTAGGCATTGTGAAATCCATAGCAGCGGCAGGATCCGGCCATCCCGGTGGATCCCTCTCAGTCGCTGACATTACGGCGACTCTTTACTTCAAGGAAATGAGAATCGACTCCAAGAATCCAACATGGCCTGAGAGGGACAGGTTTGTCATGTCAAAAGGCCATGCAGCTCCTGCCCTATACGCGACTCTGGCTGAGGCAGGCTTCATAGACAAAGAAGAACTGGCAACTCTCAGGAAATTCGGAAGCCGGTTGCAGGGCCATCCCAGTATGAGACACGTTCCCGGAGTGGAAATGTCCACAGGATCTCTGGGCCAGGGATTGTCCGCAGCAAACGGTATGGCGATTGCTGCGAGACTTGACAAGCGTCCAACGAGAGTGTACGTGATCATTGGGGACGGAGAGTCACAGGAAGGGCAGATATGGGAGGCATCAATGACTTCCGTCCACCATAAGCTTGACAATCTTATGGTGTTTCTTGACTATAACGGCTTGCAGATTGACGGCAGGGTGACAGATGTGAAATCATTTACGGAACCGGCTGCGAGGTGGCGGGCATTCGGTTGGCATGTGCTCGAGATAGACGGCCATGATATCCAGGCGATTCATGCGGCTTGTGAGGAAGCGAGGGCAACTAAGGGAAAGCCCACGATGGCAGTGGCTCACACAATCAAAGGGAAAGGCGTTCCGTTCATGGAGAATATCGCGGATTGGCATGGCAAGGCTCCGTCGAGAGAGCAGGCGGAAGAAGCGATAAGTTATTTGGAGGCTTCCTTCCAAGACAGTCGGAAAACGAGCGAAACCTAATGAACGAGACCGTTGAACTTCTCCAGTAGCTGCCAGTTTCGCCGAAGGCGGCGACCGGTTTTTGCGATTCAAGCGAGCTGCGTTAACATAATGTGGGAGAAATCAACGGTCTCATGAACTCATACTTAGGTTGCATGGCAGTTTTCTTTTATGATGGATCTGAACTAAAGAATAGACAGGGGGATAAGACAGCATGACAGATGCGCCACAGAAGATAGCGACTCGAGCCGCATACGGGAAAGCCTTGGTAAAACTGGGGGAGCTCAATCCTGATGTGGTAGTCCTTGATGCAGATCTTTCCAAATCCACCAAAACGGACGGGTTTGCCAAGAGGTTCCCTGAGAGGTTCATGCAGATGGGGATAGCCGAGGCTGACATGATGGGGACTGCTGCAGGCCTCGCAGCCTCAGGGAAGATTCCGTTCGCAAGCTCGTTTGCGATATTTGCATCGGGCCGAGCCTTTGACCAGGTGAGGCAGACCGCAGGATATGGCAGGTTGAACGTGAAGATAGGGGCAAGTCACGGAGGTATCACTGTAGGTGAGGACGGAGCATCCCATCAATCCATTGAGGATATTGCTCTTATGAGGGTGATCCCGGGAATGACAGTGATTGTCCCTGCTGACGCCGAGGAAACGGAACAAGCGGTCTTCGCAGCAGCCCGTCACGAAGGGCCTGTATACATTCGTACAGGCAGAAGCCCTGTGCCTGTGCTGTTCGATGAAGGCTACAAGTTTCAGATAGGAAAAGCCTCGACTCTTCGTGAAGGCAAAGACGTGACGATAATCGCCTGCGGCGTAATGGTATCCGTAAGCCTGGAAGCAGCGGAGATCTTGGCGAAAAGAGGGATCTTGGCCAGAGTGCTCAACATGGCTACGATTAAGCCTGTCCATGTCGATGCAGTGGTTGCGGCTGCTAAAGAAACCGGTGCCATAGTGACTGCTGAGGAACACAGTATTATCGGAGGATTAGGGAGCGCGGTTTGCGAGGTTGCAGGCGAGATGTGCCCCGTTCCTATAGAGAGGGTTGGAATACGCGACGTTTTCGGGCAGTCAGGTACGCCAGATGAGCTAATGCAGGCTTATTGCTTGACAAGAGACGACATCGCCCACGCTGCCGTCAGGGCAATAGACCGAATTGGAACATAGTTCTTGCCGTTCGTAGGAGGGATTTGCTCTTAAATCATCGAATTACTAAAGATAGAGTCGACATCCAATAATCTCAGGAAGTGATTGCGTTGATTCGCTTCTATGACGTGACTAAGGTATATCCCAGCGGCGCCACGGGCCTTCTCTCCGTTAACACAAACATTAGAAAGGGAGAGTTTCTATTCCTGGTAGGTTCCAGCGGCGCCGGAAAGACTACGTTTTTGAAGCTTCTGACAAGGGAGATTATGCCTACACGTGGCCAGGTTTTACTCAACGGAAGGAATATCACTAGATTAAGGCCCAGGGAAGTGCCTTATTTGCGACGGACGGTCAGAATGATATTCCAGGACTATAAGCTCCTTCCCAACAAGACTGTGTATGAAAACGTGGCTTTTGCGTTGATGGTGATTGAAAAACCCAAGAAACAGATTGACCCTTTTGTAACTGAGGCTTTGAAGCTGGTGGGCCTGGAGAGTAAGGCTTCAGTATATCCGGATCAACTTTCCGGCGGTGAGCAGCAAAGAGTCTCAATTGCCAGGGCAATCGTGGGGAATCCCACTATCCTATTGGCGGACGAGCCAACCGGAAATCTTGACATGGAGACATCATGGGATATTATGGAGGTGCTTTTGCGGGTTAACAGGAGAGGCACTACAGTCATTATGTCTACACATAATGCTGCGATAGTGGACGGGTTGAAACAACGTGTGATCGAGTTGAACAATGGCAGGATCGTCCGAGATGATCTGAAGGGAGTCTATGAGAGTGAGGCTGACTACAATGCAGTACTTCCTGGCTGAGGGATGGAAATCAGCCAGGCGCAATGTGAGCCTTATCTCCCTAGGCACAATGGCCGTGTCCATTTTCGTTTTGGGCGTATTCGGGCTCATTTTGATGAACTTGAGTAATGTCAACAGTT
>JAPXLY010000022.1:0-18932 GCA_033809295.1 Bacillota bacterium | reverse complement strand
GGCTTGGCGTAAGACTCATGACCCTTACGTGGAGTCTCAGGAATGAGCTTGCGGACGGGGCTTTCGAGGAACGGACAGGGGGCGGCCTGACCAGGTTCGGCGTCGAGGTGGTAGAGGAGATGGACAGGCTGGGCATGGTTGTAGATGTATCACACCTATCCGAGGCAGGCTTCTGGGACGTGGTGGAAGTATCAAAAAGGCCCATCATTGCCTCGCATTCCAACTCAAAGTCACTCTGTTCTCACCCGAGGAATCTCACGGACGACCAGGCTAAGGCTATTGCGAAAAAGGGCGGAGTTATAGGCGTGAATTTCGCAGGCTATTTCCTCGGCGAGGGAAGGCGCTCTCTTACAGGGGTTATAGATCACATCGATCATCTCTGCACCGTCGTTAGCCCGGAGCACGTGGGCTTGGGCTCGGATTTTGACGGTTTGCCGTTTGAGCAACTTCCCGATGAGCTGAAAGACGTGTCCGGGCTCCCGAAAATAGCAGAAGGATTGGCTGCCCGGGGTTATTCTGAGCAGGTGATAAAGGGAATTATGGGCGAGAATCTACTCCGGACGATAAGAAGCGTCATAGACTAGGTAATTTGTAAGAGTAGGATTTCCAACCCATCCGGCGAATACCCTTTTAAAAGGGGTGGTTGCCTGTGGATAGCGTTGGAGTGTTCGAATTCCTGAGAAGTATCGCAACTCCCGGGCTCGACAGAGTGATGAAGGTCATAACCGACTTAGGTTCCACTGAATTCTACACGGCTGTGATACCCGTGCTCTACTGGTGCATCAGCAAGTCTTTAGGCTTCAGGCTGGCGATAGCATTGTCCATTTCCAACTACATAAACGTAGGGGTTAAGTTCATCTTCTGCCGGCTCAGGCCTTATGTCGTATTTCCTCACCTTGATGCGCCTGAATACTTGAAGTTGACCGGAACCGGATACTCGTTTCCCAGTGGCCATGCACAGGTTTCATCCACATTCTGGACGTACCTGGCGTATAACACGAAGGAGAAGTGGATAACGGTTACAGGAATCGTGGTGGTGGTCTTTGTAGCTTTCACACGGGTCTACGCTACAGTCCACTATCCCACGGATGTCCTGGCCGGAGCGGTGCTGGGCGTAGCTATTGCCTGTCTCTACGGAGAGATCGAAAACCGCGTACGCAAATCGGGTCCAAAAGGCAAAGAGCGAGCCAGGCTTGGATTGGCAGTCTCCGTAATTGCCCCCGGACTTGCATTTGCCTTATCCGCCCCATTTAATGCTGCATTTACTGAGGAAGTTGCTCAAGTGCTGGGTTTCATAGCCGGGGCAGGGATAGGATACACGCTGGAGAGCGAATATGTAAAGTACGACGTCCGTGCAAGCTTGCCAGTACAAGTCATCAAAATAGTCCTGGGCTTGGCAGGGGTGATGGGGGTCCGGTACGGGCTTAAGGCGGTCTTCCCAGCCGCTGCGTTTTGGAACATGCTGCGCTATGCTGCGGTAGCCGTATGGGCCACACTGGGAGCGCCCTTTGTGTTTAAGGTCTTATTCAGACCGGGATCATCTGTGCCGAGAGGCTGAACAAGAGGAAACAGATGAACAAGAGGGATCATTGACAGACAGATTACCGAAAGGCCGATCGTGAAAAGAACAGCTCAGCAAGGACTATAGTACTTTGCTCAAGAAAGCCTGAGTCCTTGGGTTTTGAGGTTTTCCCAGGATCTGCTCAGGCGGGCCTTCCTCCACGATTAAGCCTTCGTCCATGAAAAGGATTCTGTCGCCCACCTCGCGAGCGAAACCCATCTCGTGAGTGACAACGACCATGGTCATCCCCTCTTCAGCCAGCTTACGGATGACGTCCAGCACTTCACCGATCATCTCCGGATCCAAGGCTGATGTGGCCTCATCAAACAGCATGGCCATGGGTTTCATGGCAAGGGCCCGGGCGATTGCAACACGCTGCTGCTGTCCGCCGGACAGCTCAGAAGGGTAAGCATTCTCCTTTTCCGCGATTCCCACTTTCTTCAGGAGGTCTCTTGCGATCTGCCGCGCTTCTTCAGGCGACATGCCGCGTACCTTTGTTGGGCCGAGAGTGATGTTGTCTATTACAGTCATGTGCGGAAAGAGGTTAAACCTCTGGAAGACCATGCCCATCTCGCGCCGCACTTCATTGACGTTAATATGGGGGTCGGTGATGCATTGCCCGCGGAAGAATATCTGGCCTGCAGTGGGTTTCTCAAGCAAGTTAAGGCAGCGCAAGAAGGTGCTCTTGCCCGACCCGGACGGCCCGATGACCACGACTACTTCGTGTGGATTGACAGTGACATCAATCCCGCGCAGTACATGGTTGCTTCCGAAATATTTCTCCAGTCCCGAAGTTCTAATCAAGTACTTTCAACCTCTTTTCAGACCAGGCTACCAACCTGGAAATTGCCAATGTCATTACAAGATAGATGAGGGCTACAACCATGTATACCTCAAAGGGCCTGAACGTCCTTGTGATAACCACCTGGCCTTTTCGGAGCAGTTCTTCCAAGGCTATGACTGATACCAAAGATGAATCCTTCAGCATCGCGATGAGTTCATTCCCCAAAGGCGGTATGATTCTTCGGAAAGCCTGTGGGAAAATAATATACCGCATGGTCTGAGCATAAGTCAACCCGACAGATCTGCCTGCTTCCACTTGTCCCCTGTCTATCGACTGTATGCCTGCTCTTACAATCTCAGCTATGTACGCTCCGCTGTTAATGCCCATTGCTGCGATGGCGGCAATGAAGGGAGGGATCGGGCGTCCTATGAGTGAAGGTAGGCCGAAATAGACAAGAAACAACTGAACCAGAAGAGGTGTGCCTCTGATAAAATCAACATAGACGCCGGTTACCAAGCGCACCAAGCGGTTACCGCCGACACGGCCGATGCCGGCGAAGGATCCGATGACAAGGCCGATTGCCACGGCGATAATCGCCAGCTCAATAGTAAGGCGTGTGCCTAGGAGCAATGCCGGTATTACCCCTGGAATTATGGAAAAGTCGAGCGCCACATCAATTCCTCCATTAGCCCGCATTGCATGAAGACCGGCCACGACGGTTTTCTGCCGTCGTGACCGGGCCATAAAGGATCAATCCCAACGCACCTACATGCAGTGCGGTCAGTTCCCCCCGAACCAATCGGCGTATATCTTATCATACTCCCCGGAAGCCTTGACTGCGGCCAATCCACGATTGATCTTCTTGATAAGTTCCGTATTGTTCTTGCGTATGGCGATGCCGTAGTACTCCATTGTGAACGGTTCGCCGAATTTGATATCCGCGTACTCCTTGGCAATCTCAGCCGCGACTGCCAGGTCAATTATGCATGCAGGGACGCTCCCGTTTCGAACTTCCTGGATCGCGTCAGGCGCCAGGTTAAACCGTTTGACTGTCGCGCCGGGAATATCGGATGCTGCAAGGTCGCCGGTTGTGCCAATCTGTACTGAAATATGCTTGCCTTCCAGGTCTTCCACAGTCTGGATAGAAGTGTCCTCGGCTCGAGTCACTATGACCTGGCCGGCTGAGAAGTACGGGTCTGAGAATGCTACCGCCTTTAGACGCTCGTCAGTGATGGTCATCGCTGACACTATACAGTCGTAGTTGCCGGTTAAGAGGCCTGGGATCAGTCCGTCCCATGCAGTGTTTACAATCTGTACTTCCATATCAGCAGCAGCCCCGACAGCCCGGACCAGATCAATGTCGAATCCTAAGTAAGCCCCGGTTTTTTCATCCTGGAACTCAAAGGGTGGGAAATCAGCGCTTGTCCCAACTTTCAGAACAGGTTTTGCACCTATGGCAACAGCGGATCCTATAATGAGAACAAGTGCCACGCTCAACAGAGACACGAAGAATACTCTTTTCAATGCTTACAGCTCCTTTCGTATAATCTTACAGCATTTATGCATAAGTGTACTTTAATGCAGAGACGGTTGTCAAGTCCTTATCACTTACTTGCCGGAACACCAAGCTGCGCTTGCCTTATCCTGGTTAACACATTCACAGCCTCTACGATCATCCATATCTCCAGTATAATGATGATCCCGTCTATTACGGCCAGGAGAGTGTTGCCTGCTGCCAGGTAGTTGCGGAAGTTGGCTATCATGCCCCAGGTGGTCATGAATATCATGAATATCATGGGAATCATCGTGTAGACAGTGGGCCTGTCTTTCTGCACAAGATATACGGTTACCGCAAGCAAGGCCAACCCGGCGAGCATTTGGTTTGTGGCGCCGAAGAGAGGCCATATTACATTAGCGCTTCCGCGGAAGGCAAGCAAGTAGGCGCTGATGACCGCGATGCCGGCTGCGACGTACTTGTTGGCGAGCCAGTCCTGCTTGACACTGTCACCAAACTCCGAGATCACGTATCGCTGCAATCTTGTGGCTGTGTCAATTGTAGTGCTGGCGAAGCTGACCATAAAGACTGCCAGGATGTTTATGGCCAGCGCTTTCGGGATACCCAATGCTTCAACGATTCTTGCGCCTCCTTCTGCAAAAGTGGGAAGCGTGGGTACTTTGGCGTAGTTCGCGTAAGTTGTGAGCCAAGCTTCCTTCGAAACCCCTGTCGTCACTGCAAGGATCACCAGCGTAGCCAGGGCGGCCTCGAGGAGCATACCTCCGTACCCAACTGCCAGCGCAGAAGGCTCCTTGTCAATCTGCTTGGCGCTGGTGCCGCTGGATACTAAGCTGTGGAATCCGGATATTGCGCCACAGGCAATGGTTATGAACAAGAACGGGAACATCGGAGGGGCGCCGGCAGGTGATGATATTACTGCAGGGGCAACTATAGGGAGAGGTCTGATGATTATCCCCGCGATTAGAAGCGCCATCGCTACACCCAGCTCCAGCGCGTTAATGTAGTCACGTGGTTGCAGTAGACGTTGCACGGGCATGGTTGAAGCGAAGAATATGTAGATCATGATAATCACAATCCACGTGTCCCTGCTTAGGGAGACCGGAATGAAAAGGCCGATCCAGATAGTGAAGTACATGAGAATCATCGCCACAATTGACCCTGTTATCAGGCTTCCTTTCTTGTCGTACAGATACCACGACAGCGCCATAGCTATGGCAATCTCAATCCAAATAGGAAAGACACATTGCGGATACTGAACAAACAAGTTTGCCATAAGGATTGCAAAGATCGCTATCACAATCCAAAGACAGAAGAAGATGATAATGAAGAAGAGAGATCTAGTGCGCGGATTTACCACATGTCCTGTAATGTCGCCGATGGACTTGCCATCATGCCTCATTGATATGACCAGAGCTCCCAAGTCATGCACTGCGCCTGCGAAAATTGAGCCGAAGACTACCCAAAGCAGGGCAGGCACCCAGCCCCATATGACTCCGAGCACCGGGCCGACGATAGGCCCTGTTCCTGCAATGGATGTGAAGTGGTGGCCGGCAAGGATGAACTTGTTGGTAGGAACATAGTCCACACCATCGTTGTGTTTCTCAGCAGGTGTGATGTTTTTGGTCGCCAGCTCGAACACCTTGGAACCTAATCTCTTTCCGTACAGGTTATACGCCAGGATGTACAAGACGAACGTCACAACCATCACCAAGAGAGAATTCACTTAGTTCACCTCCGTAAAATATCTCAGGACGGGATGATGCCTTCGCCATCCCGATCTATCCCTTCGGTACATATTAGACAATTCCTTCTAATGTGACGATTTACACTAGTGTGAACCCAATGCGCATATACGACACAACAGTCATGCAGGTCCAAGCTCGTGGGTCTAGAATAGGCAAACACAGAAGCCTAAAGCGAACTTGTGAAGGCAAGGGCCATCTGCTTTGAGATAGTGACAGCTTCAGGCAACTCGATTATCGCTATGAACCTCCCTGCAGTTATGTGATGTCACGCCTGTGGACTTGAACATAGCTTGGACAGTCTTTTCTATGTTCGTTTGCTTTTTCCTTCTGTGGCAATGAATGGGATCAGGGAGGACACGCACCTGAAGACAGATACTTGTTATTGATTATCAGTACTTGTGTTTAGTTGTGTTATATGGTATTCTTGGTGTGAAAGGAGTGCATCGCTATGGCCGGACCGAGGCTCATAACCGCTCAAGAGCTTGCTGACATACTCAAGCTATCTGTGGAGACTATATGGCGTTACACTCGAGAATCCAGGATACCTTATATTCAACTATCCAATGGACAGTATCGCTATGATCCGGAAAAGGTTTTGCGCCATCTTAGCATGAATCAAATGGAGGAGTCTACTGTCGTGGTACGGGAAGCAAAGCCTGAATATAGCACCGATAAGGTGTATACCTACGAGGACTATCTCCGGCTACCGAATGAAGAAGGCTATCATTATGAAATCCTCGATGGCATGCTGGTTAAGGAACCGGCACCATACGTCCATCACCAGCGGGTATCCAGGCGATTGCAGCGTCTTCTTGAGGACTGCTTCACCCCGCAAGACCCGGCGGGGGAGATTTTTAATGCGCCTATCGATATGACCTTGTCGGATACAAACGTGATCCAGCCGGACCTGGTTTATATCCCTGGCGAAAATAGCGAAATTGTGGAGGAAGCGAGAATAAACGGGATCCCGTATTTGGTTGTGGAGATCCTTTCTAAGTGGACTCGATCCAAAGACCGTGTGAGAAAAAGGAACATATATGAACGAATGGGCGTGCCACATTACTGGATAGTCGACCCCTATGATGAAACAATTGAGGCATATGCCTTGCAGAACGGTCTCTATATTCTGCGAAGCTCGGGCCTTGATGTAGGTGAATTCACACATCCTGACTTTCCCGGTTTCTTGGTGGATCTTGCAGCGCTATGGAGGCGGCCGGAGTAGAAGCCATTCGATTACGGAATTTGGCGAAGAGTATTGAAGAAGATGTCATATATGTCTAAGCGGACCGATGAACAGTTCCTTAATGACATCAGAGAGGCTATTCAACGTATTGTGAGTTATGTTCGTGGAATGACGTATGAGACATTTGGCATTAGTAGTTCAACTACCCAATAGGATTTTGAGTCATTGAGACTGTGAATTACCTGGAAGATATGTCCGGGTGCAAGGACGGTGTTTTGATATCGGCGGGATTAAAAGCTATTTAATCGGACATTTCTGCGGGCTACCCAACACGCGTGCCGTTGGCGACCGGAGCGTCAAGGGATAGAAGCACTACGTCACCTTCCTCAGGCAGCCCACCAAGGACCAGCACTTCCGATGAAAATCCCGCAATTCGGCGGGGCGGCATGTTCACAACCGCGACTACTTGTCTGCCCACCAGAATATCGGGGCTGTAGCGCTTTGTGATCTGAGCGCTTGAGCATTTCAGACCCAGATCTCCGAAGTCTATGATGAGTTTAAGCGCCGGCACGCGCGCCTCAGGAAATGGCGCAGCTTCAACAACTGTGCCTATCCTGATATCCAGCTTCAGGAAGTCGTCGAATGTAGCCATTGTTACCACCCCTTGTGGATGATGTCTTCAGAGGGCGAGAAAAGTCTAGCTTACCCTTACAGGGAGCTATGATATTTACTAAGGTCATAATATCACACAATAATAGACGCCGGAGTCATTATGAGTGTTACATCCAAGGGTAATATGCGATTAACGAGCAGACCGGTGCGGATCGCTTTGACTGGGGCAGCTTTCATAGTACAATGTATCCAGTGAGCGGCTCCTAAGTAGATCACCACAAATAATCGCCGGTTCCAGAAAGTGTACGTGCCGTGCAGGGTGGCCGGTGTTGCACTCGGGGACGGCTCCCCAAGCAGGTCGCCTTGACAAAATCCGGCCCGTAGGCCAGTGGCCGAATTTTGACACCCCTCGTTGCAATCACCGGCCACCCAAGACAATCGGAAAACGAGCGAAAACTAATGAACTCATACTTAGGTTAAGAACAAGGGGGATCTAATCCATGTCACGGGTCCAGGAGATTCTGCTGCGGAAACGGGCAAGGGAGTCAAAGCTGAAATCTAGTTTAGTGCATATAACTGAACAGTTGCGCGATCTTGGAGCGCTCAAGATCGTGTTATTTGGTTCGTTGGCCAGGGGGGACGTAGATACAGACAGTGATTTGGATCTCCTCGTGATCATGCCTGCAGATGCCAGCGGCAAAGAATGGACAGGTATTGTCTATGATAAGGTAGAAAGGGGCATTGCGTCCGACATCATAGTATACAATCAGGATGAATTTGAACGCCGGTTGCCTGAAAGCAGTTTCCTGCAAGATATTATGGCTTCAGGGAGAGTTGTATATGAGAAGGCCATATGAACACGAAAGTCTAAGATGGTTAACTCACGCAAGGGATGAGTTTGAAGATGCCGATGAGCTGAGAAAGAGGGAGAGGTTTTATCTTGCCCTTTTCCATTTTCAGCAAGCTGCGGAAAAGGCTTTGAAAGCGCATCTCTATCTTAAGCTTGAGTCAAGTGAAGTCTTCTATACCCATTCGATAGATGAATTGATTAAAATGGCCGTAGAGATAGATCCCGAATTCGAAAAGATCGCGTCTGCCAAGAAGTTGGATCAGTACTATATTCCTACCCGTTATCCTAATGGCCTTCCGGGAGGTGTTCCATCGCGGTACTACGACGACCCCGAAGAGGCCATGCAAGCGAAGGATCTCGCTGAAGGGGTCATTAAGCTGGTTACCATGAAAATTAATAGGGATAATCGTGATCTATGACATTGCTTGAAATTGGTTGGAGGTATAGGGCATGGGTTTTCGAATGTCCCAGGCGAAAGAGAGGAAAGAGATGCTAGATGCCGCCCTCCGGCAGTCTCTAAGCGCTTTACCTGCCACTGATGTAGAGCTGGTAATTCATTTTGGATCCCATGCCCGCGGTTCGCTACGCTCAAGAAGTGATATCGATCTAATCATAGTCCGTCCCACGGAGAAGCCATTTGTGCATCGAGCAGATGACTTAATAAGATTGTTTCCGCCCGGAACGCCTGTTGATCTTTTGGTTTATACTCCTGAAGAATGGGCCTATTTAAGTGTTAACCGGGGCTTTCATAAACAGGCTCTGGAAGAGGGGAATGTCGTTTACGATGCAAGGCGCTGATGATGCTCTTCGTTGGCTGCGCCAAGCTGGGCATGATCTCGATGATGCCCGTTTTGTCCTAACAGGGAAGCGATACGGACTCGCTTGCTTTTTGAGCCAACAATCGGCGGAAAAGGGGATCATTGTGTTAAAAAACTTTACCGGATAGAAGGAATTCGATAGCCGATGGCATATATATAACAATGACATCGATGTCATATGACGCTCCGGGGGTGCTATCGGGTGCGAATTAGAAGTACCATATACGACGTAGCGGAGCTGGCGGGTGTATCTGCAAAAACCGTCTCACGTGTGATAAACAACTCATCCCTGGTTGCGCCTGACACCAGGCGCAAGGTTTTAGCAGCCATTGCTGAACTTGACTTTCACCCTGATTCGGCAGCAAAAGGGCTGCGCCAGCGACGCAGGAAGTCAGTAGGCCTGGTCATCCCCTATGGCAGCGACTTCGTGTTTCAAGACCCAGGCATGTGGGCGCAGGCAAACGGGGCGCATAGAGCTCTGTCTGAACGCGGCTACGATTTAGTCCTTGCAGTCCCGCAAACTCGGGAATTGGTATTGCATGAGCTTAGCAGGCTCACGAAAAACCGCACTGTAGATGGGGTAATCCTATATGCTATGGAAGGCGTGGACACATTAATTAAGGAATTCGACCGCCTCAGAATCCGGTATGTGTCGCTTTCCATGTGTTATTCGGGACAAGATCACAACTTTGTAGACACTGATTCGTCTTATGTTTGTCATCTTGCCACCAAGTACATGATTGATCAAGGAGCAAGGCGTATAGGATTGATCCGAGAGCCGGAAGGGTTCTTCCACCCGGCGAAGGCCACTGCGGAGCAAGGGTACCGCCGTGCATGCCGTGAAGCAGGCCTATCGGTAGATGGGTCCCTGATACTTGCAGGCGACTACTCAGTGGAATCAGGTTATGACCGAACGTGCCGATTCCTAAAGGATGTGCCTGACATTGACGGTATCCTTTGCATGAGCGATCCCATGGCCATGGGATCGCTGAGGGCATTGAGGGAGCATGAATTGACGCCCGGCGTTGACATTGATTTCGTGTCAGGTGACGACTTTACAACCACCAGAGCGATGTGGCCAGGCCTTACGTCAATCAGAACGCCACTCTACGAGCAAGGATACCATGCAGGAGCAATGATAGTCGATTATATACAATCAGGAAAGAAGAACCCAGGAAAGCTTCTTAAGGGCGAGTTGATTGTGCGTCAGTCAGTGCGATCCCGAAATTAGACCGGAAGGGAGCAGGTCTGATGAAAGGCGTGTCAGGATGGTCGAGACGGAGACATGCCACAGCTTACTGGATGATCCTGCCGGCTGTAGCAGCCATGCTCTTGGTGCACTATATACCCATGCTGTGGGGCTTTTACATCAGCATGCATGACGTAAACCTGTTTACGATGGTCGACTGGATTAACGCTCCTTTTGTAGGATTCCAAAACTTCATAGACGGCTTCAACCCTGCTACAACCACTGGCGCCCGTGCGCTCAAGGCTCTATCGAATATCACAGTCTACTCTGTGGTAGCGATCAGTGCAGGCTATGTGATAGGCCTTGCTGTAGCGATCTTGCTCAATCAGGATTTTTGGGGCAGAACCTTGATGAGAGGCCTAATCCTTCTTCCTTACATCACCCCTGACTGCGTGGCATTTAATGTCTGGAAATTCATATTCCAGTCCAGAATAGGACTGCTCAACCGTTATCTGGTCGAGTGGAATCTTGTGTCAGAACCCCCCATTTGGCTGGTAGGACCTCCTGCGCTCTGGGCAGTGACAATAGCAAGTATCTGGAAAGGTTGGCCTTTCGCTGCGCTCATTCTTCTGGCAGCTTTGCAGAAGATTCCGCCTGAGCTCTATGAGGCTGCTCGCGTAGACGGCGCAACCGCGTGGCAGCAGTTTACCATGATTACAATACCACAGCTCAGAACAGTATCAATAATGTTGATACTTATGTCCATACTGTGGAACTTCAACGCATTCAACCAATTCTTCATTATGCTCGGCCGTGACCCGGGTATTGCGGCTGAAGTGCCGTCCACGCTTATACTCAGGGAGGCCTTTACGAATCTGAAATACGGGATAGGTTCTGCCTTGTCGATAGTGTTGATGTTAATTCTCTTGGTTATCACCACAGTCTACCTGTATGCCCTGCGTGGCACGGCAGGTGCGGAGGAGGTGTAGGCGATGAAGACACGCAAGGCGCGTGTTCGTTCAGCCAAGAGGCTGAAGCAAGTCGCGACATACCTGGCTGTGCTGTTGGTTGCCCTGGTAGTGTTGGTGCCATATGCTTGGATGGTATCAGGCTCGTTCAAGGAAACCTTGGAGCTGCAATCCTCTGACGTTACCATTCCTGAACTCAGGCCGTCCTGGATTCCCAGGGGCCCGACTCTCCGTAACTATAGAGAAGTCAACCTTACTGTCCCTATGCTCAGATACTTCAGGCACTCAATCATCATCAGCCTTGGTACGATGGTAGCGGCTACATTGCTGGCTTTGCCTGCAGCTTACGCCCTGTCAAGATTCAACTTCCGCGGGCGCGGGGTATATACAGTCTCAGTGCTGGCGACGCAAATGTTACCCGGGATCCTGTTCCTCATACCGTACTACTTGATATTTACCACAGTCTCTCGGCACACCGGCATCCCATTGCGGGATACCTATGGAGGGATGATATTCACCTATACATCTTTCGCCTTGCCTTTCTCCATAGTCATGCTAAGGAGCTATCTAAACGGTATTCCCCTTGAAATCGATGAACAAGCCATGATAGACGGATGTACGCAACTGAGGGCTCTCTGGACGGTGATTGTTCCCCTTGCAACCCCTGGCATTGCAGCAGTGGCGATTTACGCATTCATCATGGCCTGGAACGAAGTCTTGTTTGCGTCAGTTCTTACAGGCAGGTCCACCAAGACTGTGGCAATAGGTATCATGGACTATATAACTGCTACAGGGGCCAACTGGGGAGGCATGATGGCTGCGTGCATCGTCATAAGCATACCTGTCCTTGTGCTATTCACGTCCATGCAGCGTTACATAGTCGAGGGTTTGATTGCAGGGGCAACCAAAGGTTGAATTATTGTTTCGCAAGTCATGAGACCGGGGGGTGATGCGCATAGAACCAAACCGGAGTATGCAGGTAGACCCGTTTCGAGTGAGCTGTTTTTGGATTCTAAACGCACGGGAAGAATTCGGAACCCAATAACCAAGAAGGAGGGTTACAGAATAATGAAGCGGTTTGCATTGATGATTGTGGGGGTTGTTTTCTTATTCGGTTTATTGACATCGATGACATTCGGAGCGCCTCGCGAGATTACTTTCTGGCTGATGCCTAACGCTCCGGATGATTTGCACACTGTCTGGATGGACGCCAAAGTAGCGGAATTTCAGAAAGAGACAGGTATCACAGTTCACTACGAAGTGATAGGGTGGGGTGATGCCTGGACCAGGCTGGTTACTGCAATTACAGGCGGTGAAGGGGCAGACGTGGTTCAGGTGGGTACTACATGGAATCCGCAGTTTGCAGCTATGAGGGGTCTTGCGAAGGTCAATCCCTCTGGATTTGGTGGGATTGATGCCTTTATGCCGGCAAACTACGAGTCCACGACGTATAAAGGCGAATCCTACGGAGTGCCGTGGTTTGCTGAGACCCGCTGCCTATTCTACAACAAAGACCACTTCCGAGAGGTCGGATTTGAGCCTCCGACCACTTATGACGAGCTTGTGGCTGTGGGAAACAGGCTTGCGAGAGTCCGCGGCAAAGGTACGGCTATCGCCATTGCAGGAAACCAGGCTTGGGATCTTCTCCACAACTGGGCTATTCTGCTCTGGGCCTGGGGTGGGGACCTTACAAGTCCTGATCTGAAGAAAGCCACGTTCAACGGCCCAGAGGGAATTGAGGCCATGAATTGGTACGTGGACCTGGTCAGAAACGGCCTTGCCTCCAAGTCGTGCGCTGAGTACAACCAACCTGACGCAGACGCTGCCTTTATCAATGGCAATGTCTCAATGGCGTTCATGGGACCATGGAACATTGCAAACATTCAGCATGACAACCCTGAACTCAACTACGGCGTGGTGGAGCCTCCAAAAGGCCCTAAAGCCCGCGCTGCGTTCTCAGGCGGCAGCAACCTTGCTATCCTGGCAAGCAGCAGAGCCGAAGAAGACGCAAAGACATGGATTAAGTTCCTGCTGAGAAAGGATAACCTCGTGTCATATACGTCTGAACTCACTTATATGCTGCCTGCAACTGTAGAAGCCTTTGATGACCCGGCTTTCGCTACCGAAATGTATAAGCCGTTTAAGGCAGCGCTTGAGTACGCCACCGCATATCCGCCGCTCGGGGTATGGGGCACAATGGAAAATGACATAACAGTCGCGTTCAAGGCGATCTTCACTGACTATGTCACAGGTAAACTAGGTGCAGACGGTGTGAAGAAACATCTGGACGATGCAGCCCGGCGAGTAGATGCTGCACTGAAAACTGAGAAGTAGTCAACAGCGCAACCGGTTGCTTGACAATACTGAAACTGGAGGAGAACGTTTCATGCCGTACTACACTTCCGTCCATAAGCTTGATTCAGGAGTGCCATTAGGCGGTATCGGGGCAGGGAAGGTTGAGATATTCCCTGACGGGACACTTACCAACTTCACACACCAGAATAACTGGGACAATCCGATAGGCTCAACAGGCGGCCTGAACCATGTTGACGCGCGAGTCGGCCACCACTTTGCAGTCTGGGCGTCAAGACGCAGAGAAGGAGAAAGACCGGTAGCGCGCGTGCTTCAGACAGTAGACGTTGCAGGGTTGCCGCGGGTCAGGGAGATTGAGTACGCAGGGGAATATCCTTTTGCGAAGCTCAACTACATAGATCCTGCTCTGCCTATCGAGGTGCGACTGGAAGCGTTTTCCCCGCTAGTGCCTGGTGACGGGAGAATGTCAGCTATGCCGGTTGCCATATTCATGTTTACATTGACTAACAGTGACTCAGAATCAGCCGTAGAGGCGTCAATTATGGTAACTGCCAGAAACACTGTCAGTGCTTGGAATGTTGGGCGTTACAACCAGGCCGTCTCTGGGGGAGATGTCAGGGGAGTCCTGTTCTCCGCGGACTCCCCGCTCCCGACTGATACCGCTTGCGGGACGGTATGTCTTGCAACCACGGTCCAGGCAGGTGAGGTCAGCTACCATAATGCATGGAACCTCAAGACTCTTGACCCATTCAATGTCACTCTCCAAAATGTGAACCTCGCACCATGGGATTCCTTCTTAGTTACCGGCAGCTTAAGCGCAAAGGAATGGAGGGCTTTGCCCGTATCTCCCGTAGTTCAAGGCGAAGGTATCGAACTGGGAGGCGCGATTGCAGTTCGGACTATGTTGGGGCCTGGCGAGGCAAAGTCCATTCCGTTCGTTCTTGCATGGCACATGCCTAATTCCCATTTCGGACATGTGTATGAACAGGACTATGTGGATGCTGTCGAAGTCGCGAAGGTTGCATTGAGCAACCTGGATTCCCTGCATAGAGGCGCCAGCCGGTGGGAGACCTCTCTTGCCCAAGCCAGGGCAGACACGACTGATTCCTTAGCAGACGGAGTCAAGGAAAGCGGGGCCTCCCACGCCAATGAGTATGGCGGCGCCTGTAGAGGCTTGCCTGCCTGGCTGGAAGATGCCATGTTGAACAACCTTTACGTTCTCTCCTCAGGAAGCTGGTGGGACAGGGAAGCGCGATTCGCCCTGTTTGAAGCATCAAGAAGGTGTCAGCTCATGAACACCGTTGATGTCCTGTACTATGCTTCCATACCTGTGTCATGGTGCTATCCCAAGCTTCAGGAATCCACCATCACTTTGGTGGCAAACGCACAGCGGGATGACGGCTATATCCCCCATGACCTGGGCAGGGGCAGGATTGACTACCCCAGCGACGGTACAACTGCGCCACCACGGTGGAAAGACCTATGTCCTAAATTCGTGCTTATGGTTTACCGTGATGTGCTGTGGTGGGGAGGAGAGAAGCTCTTGAGCCGCTTGTACGACCCAGCGAAGCGCGCCATGTTGTGGGCCATCGGAAGCGACCTCAACGGAGACTACCTTCCTGACAACGAAGGAGCTGACCAGACTTTCGACAATTGGAGCTTCCAGGGAGCAAACTCTTACACGTCCAGTATCTATCTTGCGGCTCTCCTGGCTTGCGAGAAAATGGCTGAATCCGTGGGAGATCACGCTTTCAGCCAGGAGTTGCGAAGGAAATTCGTCCTGGGACAGCAATCATTTGATAGGCAACTATGGAATGGCAAGTACTACAGAGTCGTAGCTTCTGAACAGAACAGAACCCCTGAGCATGAGGCATGCACAACAGGCCAGCTTAATGGCCAATGGTATGCGCACCTACTCGGTCTTGGCTATATCCTTCCCCGGGAACACGTTGTCTCTGCGGTGCGCGCCATGCTGGAAATGAATGGGTCAGTGTCACGCTTTGGAGCGGTGAATGCGGTACTGCCTGACGGCAGTGTGGACAGGACGAATTCTCATTCCGGGAATGTATGGCCGGGAGAAACCTATGCCCTTGCATCGCTTGCGGTTTATGAGGGAATGGTGGATGGGGGTTTAGAGCTTGCGCGTAAGGTATGGGCAAACATCACCGACAATATGAAAAACCCTTGGGATCAGCCGGATGTAATAGATTCAGTCACCGGCGAGTATGGTTTTGGAGACCACTACATGCGCAATATGGTCGTATGGGCGCCGGCCTTTGCGCTGTCCGAGCGCGATCCAAGTGTGAAGCAAGCGCTTGATGCGCTGAAACCCGGTTCTCCTTAGTTTACGTCGTCCGTCCTAGGCCTCATAGTTAGTGACCAGGATTTCACTGAGCGGGCCACGGCCATCACCTTTTGAACTGATAGACCTCATTGCCTGTATTCTGTAGATATTGAATCCGTTATATAGGTCATCGAAGAAGCAGTCCAGAGGATTGACATTGTGTGGGTCTGAGTTGCTTAGCATGAGCAGAGCCCCCCGGTCATGCATCTGTCGATAGAAATCTGCCAGTGCTGTCTGGTCCTCATCGGTAAAGTCCTGTTTACTGTAGGATGTGAAACTGGATGTCGCACTAAGCGGCCTGTAAGGGGGATCGAAATACACTAAGGTTTCGGAATCCGCATAGCTTGATGCTTTCCTGAAGTCACCGTGCAAGATTTCTACTTTCTTTAGCAATATACTTGCTGTGGTTAGGTTCTCAGCATCACAGATGGTAGGATTCTTATAGTCACCGAACGGGACATTGAAATGACCTGACTTATTCACGCGGTATAGGCCGTTGAAGCATGTCTTGTTTAGGAAAATGAACTGAGACGCTTCTTCAAGATCCACTTTGCCGTCGCCGGCTTTTCTCAAGTTAAATGCTTTGCGGATGCCGTAGTATGCCTTCTTCCGGGCCTCCGTGTCCTCGGCAAGATAGTCACGTTCCATTTCTCCGAGCAAGCTGATTAGGCGTTCAACATGATCCCTGACCGCCTTGTAGGCATTGATGAGGTCGCGGTTTATGTCAATAATAACTGCTTCTTCCACAGGGAAGCTCTGAAGGACGTCAAATAGCACCGCGCCTCCCCCGACAAATGGCTCAACATAACGTCTTATCTTACCGGTTGTGAGCGATTGCGGGTAGAATTCCCGGAACGTAGAAAGGAGTTGCCCTTTCCCGCCTGCCCATTTGATGAAGGGTTGCCCTTGGCAAGCCGGCTTTTCAGTCAATATTCATCCCTCCGGTATACTTCAACGCCTTGTTTCTCAATTCTCTGCCGCAGCGCATCACCCAGTGGGTGGTTCATATCTATGACATCGATCTTATATATCCCTGCCGCCTCGTCCAAATCGAGCCTTAATCCTGCAGGCAATTGTCCTTTGCAATAGATAGCAATGTCGATATCGGAATTATGTTTGTAATCCCCTCGGGTTCGAGAGCCGAAAATTACCGCCCGGGTTACGCTTTCCTTCCCATCCAGCTTTGCGATTATCGCTTGCAAAATACGTTCAGGCAGTCCAAGGTTCATTTTAGAGCCGCCCCCATCTTCTCTACGAAGGCTGCAAAAGAACGATAATAGCGGTTCTTAATCCTGTCATAGATTTCTTTTTGCCATACTTGAATATTATCACAATGCAGAGAATGTTACCTAAACTCAAAGGGAGTAAATACCCACAAGCCCACTCTGATCCATTGTGTTATCCACACTTATACAATACCATGGTATGGACAATACTTCTCCCGTAATAGTTTAGGATTATGTTTCTTATTCTCAATTACTCCATATCTCGAGACCCCCTTGACATGAGAACTGGGCATTTTTTATTGCATACTGAAATTGATGTTTGTCGGAAAGGCTGATAGGAGATGATCGGCATGGATACTACAAGAAGGATACAATCACTACGGGCAGAAGGCCTGAGACGGCTGAACAGAGGGGAATTCGAAAGAGCAGAAAAGGTATTCAAGAAATTGGTGAGGATAGACTCGAGCCCGATTTCCCGCAACAATCTTGCAATGAGCCGCTTTCAGCAGGGAGATCCTGCTGGTGCCTTGAGAATCCTCAAAAGCAACCTTGAGGCGGGCGCGCCGAATCCCTTCGCGCATGCGTTGGCAGCACAGGCCTTAGCAGTCCTAGGGCAGGGAAAAGACGCGGAAGAGCACCTTAATAGAGCGGTATCCGACTTTGAAATAGGAGTCAGGATTATGATGTCAGAGGGCCTGCCGATTGCGGAGCCATGGTGCGAATACACTGTGCTTATCGAGAGAGCGGCCGGGGATCTTGGTCACCATCATCTCGTGCTCGACCTGTATCATAAGTGGAAGGAATATCATGTGAATCCCGAAAATCAGTTTTTAGCAGGGGTAGCCTCTTTTAATCTGGGTCAGTTTTCGAAAGCCGTATTCTTTTGGAAAGGTTCGGTACAACCCGGGTGGGAGTTTGTCAGCTTGTACGCCATTGTAGCAGAGGCTGCGGAGTTGGGGATCGTAAAGCGGTTTCCGGTGGAATACCGTGTTCCCGACATGCGTGCAATTAGGGGATATGAAATCAATGATCTAGGGGAATTGGCGCAGAAGGGTTGGTTCCGCATGCTTGCCTTAGGAATTGTGTTTGGTGATGTGGATGCCGGTGAAGAGAGGCAGTTTGCAGACAAGATAAAAAGTGTCATTCGATATGGTGGGGATTGGGGGCAGGACTTGGCGAGAGGGATCCTATTGGCAGACGGGGTTGGTAAGGAACTAAAGATGGCAGCTGCCGAGGTTCTTATAAACCTGGGTATCTATGAGGAAGGAGAGCCTATTAAAGCTATCTTGAATGGAAAGAAGGTCCGGCTGGTTATTCAGACTCCAAGGATCATTGAAGGCCGTGACGAAGCCTTGGAGGAATTGGTGGGGAAGGCGAGGAGTTTGCGCGATGCGGGGAAGATCGATGAAGCGATAGAAGAACTACAGCCTTTAATCGCAGAAGCCATATGCTACCCGCCTGCCATGTTGACACTGGCTAACCTCCTGAGGATGAAAGACAGGCTGGATGAGGCTGAGGATTTGCTCACAATGCTGGTGGATATTACTCCTGATCAACCCGTTGTGCTACTCAATCTTGCGGGTCTATATCTTCAGCGAGGCGATATTGATCGTGTCAAGCAATGCGTAGAGCAGTTAGAATGCTACGAACTAACAGACGAGATCAACGATATGTCGAGATTAATCAAGAAGCAGATCGACTGATTATGAAGCTACCCTAATCGTCTACAAGCGCCCCAAATAAAGTGAACAACTGCCGTTCAGTGGATGAACCGATACGCTTCTGTGGCCGTAGCAAAGGGAAAGGTCCTCAGGGAATTCGGT
>JAPXLY010000021.1:0-20162 GCA_033809295.1 Bacillota bacterium | reverse complement strand
TATCGGAATATTGATATGCAATCAAGACGCCATAGCCTTTGTCTCCTGCAAGTTAGGCGCTCTGATAAAGAACCACACGCAACTCACATGGCGGAGGTGTTCTTGGGTAGTTCTCCTATCTATGGTTCCTTGGCGCAGGGCTTCTCTATTTTTTCACGCCGAGATAGGACTCTTGGATAGTGGGGTCTTCAATGAGTTCGGCTGCTATGCCCGACTTTACAATACACCCCTGTTCCAGCACATAAGCCCAATCCGCAGTGGACAGGGCCTTGTAGGCGTTCTGCTCCACGAGGAGCAGAGTCTTCCCTGTGCTTTTGATGCCTTCGATAACCTCATATATCGTCTCCACAAGTATCGGCGCAAGCCCCAGGGAGGGTTCATCTAAGAGCATAAGCTCAGGGTCACTCATGAGTCCTCTGCTGATTGCCAGCATTTGCTGCTCGCCGCCGGAGAGGGTGCCTGCCATCTGCTTTTCGCGTTCTTTCAGTCTCGGGAAGAGCTCATATACGTTCCCAAGATCTCGCTCTATGCCGCCTGTGTCTTTTCTTAAGTATGCCCCAAGCAGTAGGTTGTCCTTTACAGTGAGGTTAGCAAATACCATTCTGCCCTCAGGCACCTGACATATGCCTTCTCTCACTATAGCGTGGGGTGAGGGAGGGAGGGGATTGTCTTTGAAGATGATTCTGCCTTCTCTGCTTCTTACGATGCCTGAGATAGCGTTCAAAAGCGTGGATTTGCCTGCTCCGTTTGCCCCAATTATCGTAACTATCTCGCCGTTTTTCACTGCTATGTTCACGCCTTTCAAGGCATGGATGCCTCCGTAGTAGACATGGAGGTCTTCGACTCTAAGCACTTACCCGCGCCTCCTTCCCTAGGTAAGCCTCGATTACCTGGGGGTTACTCTGAATCTCCTGAGGCGGCCCTTCAGTGAGTCTCCTGCCAAAGTTGAGCACAACGATGTTTTCGCATATCCCCATGATCAAGTCCATCCGGTGTTCGATAACAAAGACAGTGCACGAGAACTCATCCCGTATTCTACAGATATGGTGCATGAGCTGGTGAGTCTCATCAGGGTTCATGCCGGCAGCCGGTTCGTCCAGAAGCAGCAGCTTCGGCTTTACCGCGAGGGCCCTGGCTATCTCAAGCCTGCGCTGAAGGCCGTACGGAAGGCTGTGGGCGATGTGATTCTGCCACTCTGTCAGTCCCAGGATTTCCATAAGCAAGACAGCGTCTTCGCGGAGGCGCTTTTCCTCGGTCCTGAATTTCTTCGACTTGAGCACTGAATCTGCAATGCTGTAGGAGGCATTTCCGTGACACGCAGTAAGGATATTGCTATACACGGAAAGCCGTTTGAACAACCGGATATTCTGGAATGTCCGGGTTATCCCCATATTAGCGATAACATGAGGTTCAAGGTTATGGATGGGGTGTCCTTTGAACCCGATCTCGCCGCTTGTAACCTTGTATATCCCGGTTATAAGGTTGAAGATAGTGGTTTTGCCTGCGCCGTTAGGCCCGATGAGGCCTGATATTGACTCTTCCTGTACCCGAAAACTCACGTCTTCGACTGCGGTAAGCCCCCCGAAAGTCTTTGTCAGATCGCGTATTTCAAGGATGTCCATAGCGTGACCTCCTACACTTCCCGAGCCTTGCCGCGTTTGTGCCTGAATCCAACAACTCGCAAAATGCCTTCAAAGGTGATTTCCTTACCTCCCATGAGGCCTTCCGGCCTGCTTATCATTATGAATATCACTGCAGCTCCATAGGCTACAAGCCGCCATAAGGCAAACGCTCGCAGCAGTTCCGGTAAAGCAGTAAGGAGGAGAGCCCCCAGCACACTCCCGGAAATGCTTCCTATACCACCGAAAATTACGATGATCGTAAGCTCTGTAGACTTTACCATGCCGAACATCTTCGGCTGCAGGAAACCGGTGTAGTAGCCTACGAGTCCGCCTGCAATTCCTGCATAGACTGCACTTACGAACAAGGAGATCATCTTATACTTGAAGGTATCAATGCCTACGGTTTTGGCAGCCAGCTCTTCCTCTCTTATGGCAATCATATTCCGTCCGTGTCTGGAGTTGACCAAGCTGATCATGAACGCGATGCCTGCCAGGTTAATGAGGACCACATTCCAAAGGTCAATTCTAATTGGGATCCCAGGCCATCCCCTGGCGCCGCCAAATACCTGAACGTTGTCAAGGATAAGCCTTATCGCTTCACCGAATCCCAAGGTGGCGATACAGAAGTAGTCTCCTTTCAGCCTGAGAGTGAGTCTTCCTATGAACAGGCTTATTATCCCTGCTACAAGACCACCGGTGAGGAGAGAGACGATAAGCGGAAGGCCTAAATTGACGCCGAGAAAAGCCGCTGCATAGGCGCCAATCGCCATAAAGCCTGCATGGCCGAAAGAGAAAAGCCCTGTGAATCCTGTAAGGAGGGAGAGTCCCAAAACTGCCATAAGATTTATCCCGGACAGTATCAAGATGCCTTTCAGGTAGAACCAGTCCACGGCTGTCCCTCCCCACTATGCCTTCTCTTCGCTGGGTTTCCCCATTAGCCCTATCGGGCGAAACACCAGGATGATTATGAGCAGGCTGAAGGAAATCAAGTCTCTGAATTGCGATGAGAAGTATCCCGAAATAAGGGTTTCCAAAAGACCCAGGATCACTGATCCAATGACTGCCCCGGGAAGGCTTCCCAACCCTCCGAACACGGCAGCAATGAAAGATTTGATGGTCACAGCCCCTATCTGAGGATAAACCGTGTATTTCATGCCGAAGAGAACACCGGCCACACCTGCAAGGAATCCCCCTACTGCAAAGACGAGGATTATGATCATGTCAGTATTGATGCCCATCAATGCGCTGACTCTGGCGTTGAAGGCTGTGGCCCGGATGGCTTTGCCTACTTTTGTGAAATCGATGAAGTAGACCAGCAAAGCAAGGCAGACCGCAGAGGTAATGAAGATCATAGTGTCAAGGCGTCCGACAAAAAGAGCTCCTATCTGAAATGGTTCCCGGGAGAGGACGGCAGGATAGGTTTTGAATGTAGGGCCTATGGTTGCGATGACGAAGTTCTCAATGAGTATGGAAGCTCCCATGGCTGATATGATGAAATACAGGAAAGGGGCATTTCTCATCCTGAGCGGTTTGTACGCGACTCTCTCCAGGAGGACCGCCAATATGGTGGAGCCGAGTGCAGCTCCGAAAAACGCGAATGCAAAAGGCCACTTAAAAAGAGTCAGGAGATAGAAACCGAAGTAGGCTCCGAGCATTATCACGCCCCCGTGGGCGAAATTGCTGAAATTCATGATGCTGTATACAAGGGAATATCCCACTGCCATTAAGGCATAGACGCTGCCGATGGACAGGCCGTTTATCATCTGCTGCAAAAACTGGGTCATCTACATCCTCCTTAGCGCAGTCGGCAAGGCCAGGAGCGAAACGTCTTCTCTAAGGCCTTGCCGACTACTTTGATCTCCGATAGCCGAAGAACGCTATAGAGCCACTTAGCCGTGGTTCCGATCCGCTGAACTGTGATTCCGGAGTTCCGGCGCGTAACGCTCTACGGCGCGTATTTCTGCTGGAAGATATAGTTGCCGTCCACCAGCTTGATGATGGCAGCTTCTTTGCCTTCCGGGTTGTGAGTGTTCTTATCAATTCTGATTGTCCCGGTGATACCTGTGATATTTGTGGTCTCAAGTGCATCCCTGATTGCTACCGGGTCGAAGCTGTTCGCTCTCTTTACTGCATCCACGAACATCAGGAAAGCGTCATGTGCGAGGAATCCGTTGAGTTCCACCTTACGGTTGTACTTGTTGATATAGCGTGTCTTGAAATCCATGACATCCGGATCCTCGAAGTCCAGGTGATTTACTACGTAGCTGCCTTCGATTGCATCCTTTGCCATCTCAATGAGGACTTCAGACGGCCAGCCGTCTCCGCCCATAAGGGTGCACTTTATGCCAAGTTCCCGCGCCTGGTTTGAGCTTAGGGCCACTTCCTTGAAGAAGTAAGGCATAAAGATGACATCAGGGTTTGCTGCCTTTATCT
The DNA here is from genome assembly GCA_033809295.1 of Bacillota bacterium. Lineage (GTDB taxonomy): Bacteria > Bacillota > SHA-98 > UBA4971 > UBA4971 > UBA4971. Next base: position 16,107 of record JAPXLY010000021.1, on the reverse strand, counting down.
TCGAAAGCTGGGCCCTGAAGTCGGTATCTCCGAACTTGAAAGCCTCTTTCGCCACAATGGTGCCGCCTTTTTCGGTAAACGTCTTGATGAAGAACTCGGTCAAACCTTGAGAGTAGTCGTCAGCAACGTCATACAACACTGCGGCCTTTCTGAATCCTAACACATCAAAAGCAAATCCTGCCGCTACGGCGCCTTGATACGGGTCTATGAAGCAGACTCTGAAGTTGAAGGGTTTTGTCTTGCCGTCCACCACTGTGACTTTGGGATTAGTGGCTACAGTGGCTATGTCAGGCACTTTCATTTCCTCAAGAATGGACGAAATCGGGATAGCTTGTCCGCTGGCATTAGGTCCGATGATACAGACGACCTTGTCTTGGCCTGTGAGTCGTCTCACGCAATTGACTGCTTCCATGGCATCACCGCGGGTGTCATAGCCGATTACTTCAATCGTGGCGCCCAAAAGCCCCCCTGCGTTATTGAGCTCTTCTGCCAGCATTTTCACGGTGTTAAGCTCGCACTGCCCCCACACTGCCTGGTCACCGGTTAGGGAACCGATCCATCCGAGTTTGACGACTTCAGGGTTCTGCTGTGCTGCAGCAAATGAAATCCCGAGGGTAAGACAAAGAACCAAACATAGAAGTGTCACCATACCTCGTTTTGGCTTTCTAAACATAACACCTGTCCCCCCTTTAGTAATGTGGGATTACATTCCTAATTTTACAGTTCTAAACGGGATAAGTCAATTGAAAATAGGGACAATTGAGCCTATTGCCAATTGTTAATATGAGGGATTCCCGGTAGGGCAGGACATTAGGTTTGCCTGTGTAAGAGCGTAGAAACGCAGAGGTACGGCAAAAAGCACACAAATATGACAATAAAGTGCCAAAAGTGCCAAAGTGGGCTTGACCGAACGCTGCCGGCATGCTATATTATTTGACAAGTCTCCTAGCAGGTTTAGTGGTTTCTGTAGCATGATTATTCGTACCGCAGACTGGTTCTTTACGTAGCGGATGAGTTATTCGTAAAGGGGGGAGTAGTGCGTACGGTAGGAATTTCATACGACAGTCGTCTTTAGTTTTTTTTAGGTAGAAAAAGAGAAGTAGAGTAGAGAACAAGTTTCGGAGCAGAGTCATAGCTCCATATCCGGATGGGAGGTAGTGAGAAGTGAGGAGATCCATCGCATCCTTCGCTATGTTGGTTATTCTTCTTTCCTTCATGTTGTTTGGTGCAACTACATATTCTGCGGAACCAATTAAGATCGGTTTCAATTTTGAGATAACAGGCGCTGTAGCCGGTTACGGGCAGATGGGTTGGGAAGGCGCCCAGCTCATAAAGGAACTCGTGCCCATGGAAGTATTGGGGCGGCCTGTTCAATTCGTGTTAGTCGATAACAAGTCTGATCGAGTTGAATCGTCTAACGCTACTTCACGACTGATTGAGAGAGAGAAAGTCGTTGCCATTATCGGGCCTATGATAAGCGGCAGCATGCTTGCAGCAGGGGATATATGTGAGAAGAAGCAAGTGCCTATTTTGGGTCCGGCCTCCACAAACCCTCTGACTACTCAAGGCAAGAAGTACGTATTTCGGGCGTGTTACACAGACCCATTCCAGGCCGAGATTGCAGCAAAATACTCTTACCAGGACCTAAAAGCAAGAAAAGCCGCAGTCCTCTTCGACATTTCCAATGACTACTGTGTTGCCCTGGGTCAATATTTCAAGAATTCCTTCGAGAGCTTGGGTGGCGAGATCGTAGTATATACTCCGTGCAATGCAGGGGATCAGGATTTCAGCGCCCAGCTTACAGCGATAAAGACTGCAAACCCGGACGTAATCTACTTGCCCAACTACTATGAGGAAGTGGGCCTTATTCTGCGTCAGGCGAAAGATCTGGGATTGACCCAGCCTGTGCTTTCCGCTGACGGTGTTGATGTTCCTGAGATTTGGGGTCTCGCCGGTTCTGCCATTGAAGGTTTGATGCATACTGCTCACTGGCATGAAGAGGCCGGGATGACTGATATCGGCAAGAAGTACATAGAGGCGTATAAAGCAAAGTATGGCGGGAAGGAAGTCAACTCCTTTGGAGCCCTTACTGCAGATTGTGTACTCATGGTTCTTGATGCAATGAACCGCGCAGGTTCCGCTGATCCCAAGAAGATCCGCGACGCCTTGGAGGCAACGAAGGGCCTGGAGGTTGTCACGGGGTTTCTCTCGATTAATAAGGGTGACGCAGTTAAGGCAGCGGTCATCCGTGAGGCAAGAGGCGGTCAGTGGGAATTCAAGGGCATAGCCAACCCGTAGTGTAACCTTACGGTAAATCCTGTCTCGTTATTTGCTCTCGTTATCGGCATCGGCGCAAGATGCGACAATGTCAATGATGGGCAAGGAGGGTTCCGGAACCCTCCTGCCCTGGCATTGTTTATGGGGAGCCAGAGGTGGGATAGGGGCTTGCTCAAGAGGGAGTTGACGTTCATGAACGCTGCCGTGTTCTTTCAACAACTGATAAACGGGATGTCATTGGGCAGTCTTTATGCTTTGCTGGCTATTGGATACACAATGGTGTATGGCATCCTCAGATTCATTAACTTTGCCCATAGTGACATCTTCATGGTGGGAGCTTACTCCGCGTTTTTCTTCATTGTGATCTTCCGCATTCCGTGGCCTTTGGCTGCCGCAATTGCAGTATGTCTCACCGCGTTTGTAGGTATGACCATAGACCGAGTGGCTTACCGCCCAGTGAGGGACGCTCCTAGAATCTCTGCCCTAATAACCGCGGTGGGCGTATCGTCTTTCATCGAGAATCTTGGCCTTGTCACATTGGGGGCCCGTCCCAAGGCGTTTGAAAGCCCGCAATTCATGTCCCGGGTTTTCCACATAGGCCCTGTGGCTATTACAGGTGTGGCAATTTGGGTTCCTATTATCACTTCCGTGCTCCTGGCGGTGATGATGTATGTAGTCTACAAGACCAAGATCGGTATGGCCATGAGGTCTGTATCCACGGACATTGAGGCTACTCGGCTCATGGGGGTCGATGTGGACAAGGTGATATCCTATACTTTCGCTTTGGGTTCTGCGCTTGCTGCAGCAGGTGGCATACTGTGGGCATGCAAGTACCCTAAGATCTCACCGCTCATGGGCGTGTATCCGGGTTGGAAAGCATTCACTGCAGCGGTTGTAGGTGGAATCGGTAGCATCCCGGGGGCAATGATAGGCGGCTTCATAATAGGGCTCATTGAAGTCATGACAGTGGCTGTATCTCCCGGTCTGTCAGGTTATCGTGACGGCGTGATATTTTTCGTCCTTGTAGTGTTCCTTCTGGTAAGGCCTACGGGTATCCTTGGAGAGACGCTAAAGGAGAAGGTGTGATATGTCGGATAAGTTCAGGAAGACAATGCTGACGATAATCTTCATAGGCTTTCTGTTCGTTGTCGCCTGGTTAGCCGACAGTTACTTAGACGAGTATGTTATGAGAGTAGTGCGCACAGGCCTCATATACGTCACAGCCGCAGTCGGTTATAACCTGATAAACGGCATAGCCGGCCAGTTTTCCTTAGGACCCAATGGATTTATGGCTTTAGGCGGGTACATGGTCGCTCTTCTTATGTTGCCTCTGGACCAAAAGGAGTTTGTCTGGTTCCTTCAACCCCTTATCTGGCCGTTCAGGGCCTTCTCGCTTACCAAACCATTCTTCCCTCTGGCAGTGGCACTCGGGGGAGTGGCAGGCGCTCTTGGAGCACTGGTAGTCGGGATTCCGTCTCTTCGCCTTCGCGGTGATTACTTGGCCATCGCCACATTCGGATTCAGCCAGATAATAATAGTGCTGGCAAATAACCTTATTCCGCTCACTAACGGAGCCTTAGGTATCAAAGGGATCCCTGAATACGCCAATGTATACCGGTGTCTGGCTTGGGCGATAGTGACTGTCATGTTCACAAGCAATCTTGCTAATTCCAGTTATGGACGGGCGATGAAGTCTATTCGTGATGACGAGGTGGCTGCAGAGGCTATGGGTATACCCGTCTTCCGGCATAAGCTCCTGGCATTTGTGGTCAGCGGATTCTTTGCCGGTGTTTCAGGAGGGCTTATGGCCTCTCTGATCACTACTGTATCGCCTAGCCTTTTTAGCTTTTCCATGACGTTCAATTTACTGATAATCATTGTCCTCGGCGGGCTCGGGAGTATTACCGGTTCGGCAGTTACTGCTTTCGCCTTTACGCTCCTATCGGAGGCTTTGCGTTTTGTGGAATCGCCTATTACTGTCGGGCCGATCCATATTCCGGGTATAGCAGGCATGCGCATGCTTGTGTTTTCTCTTCTCCTGGTCTTATTAATGATATTTTACAGGCGTGGCATTTTTGGAAAGAAGGAAATCTCATGGGACTGGGTTTTGTCCCGCTATAGAAGCAGTAGTCGTCAGGGGGTGGGGACTTGGCCTCGAAAAACGGAGAAATCCTAACGCTTGATGGAGTGAGTATAAGCTTTGGCGGCCTTCTGGCAGTAAGTGATTTCGACTTTGCCCTCCGAAAAGGAGAGCTGGTGGGCCTGATTGGACCAAACGGCGCAGGTAAGACCACAGTCTTCAACATAATCACCGGCCAGTATGAACCTGTCCGCGGAAAAGTGTTGTTCAGAGGACAGGATATTACCGGATGGCGTCCTGATCGAGTGACATGTGCCGGAATCGCAAGGACGTTTCAGAACATGCGGCTTTTCCAAGGCCTTACCGTCCTGGACAACGTGCTTGTGGCACGGCATTCCAAGTTGAGATCCTCTATGCTTGCCGCAGCATTGAACCTTCCCGGTTATGTGAAAGAGGAGCGCATGGCAGAGACACAAGCTTTGGAATTGCTTGATCGAGTCGGACTGACGGACCTGGCTCATGCTGAAGCCGGGAGCTTGCCCTATGGGCAGCAACGCCAAATTGAGATTGCCAGAGCGCTTGCTGCAGATCCTGAAGTGTTGCTTTTGGATGAACCTGCAGCAGGAATGAATCCGGAAGAGACTGCGAGGCTAATGGAATTCATCTCCGGGGTGCGTGATGAGTTCGGGCTCACTATCCTCCTTATTGAACATGACATGAAATTGGTCATGGGTATCTGTGAGAGGATACGAGTTATTGATTACGGTATGTCCATCGCTGAAGGCACTCCTCAAGAGATCCAAGGCAACCCCAAAGTGATATCAGCATACTTGGGGGAGGAATCGTGTGACTATGCTTAAGGTTCGGGATCTCAATGTGCATTATGGCGGTATCCATGCCTTAAAAGGCGTCTCCCTAGATGTGCCTGAAGGCGCTATTGTGACACTTATCGGCGCTAACGGGGCAGGGAAGACCACGACGCTTCGGGCAATAACAGGGCTTGCCAAGGCAACCGGAGGTGGCATTGAATTTGAGGGCCGGAACATCACAGCTACACCTCCTCATGAGATAGTGCGGCTGGGCGTATCCATGGCTGCGGAAGGACGTCGAATATTCCGCAATCTCACTGTTATGGAAAACCTGATGATGGGAGCGTACCACAGGTCTGACAAGGCAGAGGTAAAAAAGGATATGAAATGGGTGACTGTCTTGTTTCCCAGGCTGAAGGAGCGTTTCAACCAAAAGGGGGGAACTCTCTCCGGCGGTGAACAGCAGATGCTCGCTGTCGGACGGGCGCTCATGTCCAGGCCGAAGCTCCTGTGTCTCGATGAGCCTTCTCTAGGGCTTGCGCCTATGCTTGTTCAAGAAGTGTTTCGAGCGCTCAGCCAAATTCATGATGAAGGATCTACAATTCTGCTGGTGGAGCAGAACGCTAAAGCAGCCCTTAAGATCGCGGACTACGGGTATGTCCTCCGTGGAGGCGCCGTCACCATGCACGGCCGCGGCTGCGAGCTTCTCATGGATGAAAGCGTGCGACAGGCATATCTTGGGGAGTGATCCCAGCAGCCGCCTGCTTATTCCCAGTGCTATGCTGGTTTTCTTAAGCTGAGCACCCTCGGGGGCCGGCACCGGTGCTGCCGAATCATGCTTGTTGCTTCTCCGTGTGTCCAATGTTGCCGGCTCGTAGTTGAAGCCGGTAACACCAAATATTGCCGGGTTCACGCGGGCATATTCCGCATATCGAATCAGGCAGCTTGTCAAGCCTGGCTTACCGGGTAGAGCGCGATTCCTATAGAGCCCGGCCCGCTGTGAGAACCAATCCCGGCGCCGAGTGGACAGATGAGTATCTCCTCGAAATTGAGCAATGCCCGGAGAGCCAGCTTCAGTGATTCGCCTCGCCCAGGCTCAACTGCGTGCACTACTGCTCCGCGTATCGCATGCCCTTTCGGCATTGCCTCCGCTGCTACTTCCGCAAGGCGCATCAAGGCCTTGTCTCTGGATGCCCGGAGCTTCTCTATGGGCTCGACTATTCCGTTTGCAATAGCCATTATAGGACGGATAGAGAGCAAGGTTCCGAGAAAAGCCGTGGCCTTTCCAATCCGGCCGTTTTTCATCATGTATTCAAATGTGTCTACAGTGAAAAAGAGCCGGAGCGTGTGTTTTACTGCCTCAATCCTGTCTACGATTTCTTGTGCTGTGATATCAAGCTTTGAAAGACGGGCTGCTTCAATAGCGAGAAGGCCGGTCCCGGCAGAGACCGAGTTGCTGTCTATGATATGGATATTACTGCATCCTATAGCGTTTGCTGCTATATTTGCAGATTGATATGTGCCTGACAATTTGCCTGACATGTGGATTGACACTATACCGTCTGATTTCTCCATGAGTTCCCTGTAGACTGTCTCGAACTCATGCGGAGCGGGTTGTGATGTTTTTGGCATGATTTTGCAGGAGGCCAGTTTGCTGTAGAACTCCTTGCTGGAGAGGTCAACTCCTTCTCTATATGTTTCGTCTGCGAACTGAATATGAAGTGGGACTACCCTAATGTTGTTTTCTTCATATACATTGTCAGGCAGGTCTGCAGTAGAATCTGTCACCACGGCTATCCTCGCCATAAGCTATTGTCCCTCCTCGGATATGGATTGCATGGCCCACCGGCAGCGATATCATCACTTTGGGCCACCGACAGTGATATTGTCACCCAGCCTTTCGGCTCCTTTGCAGTGTATGCATAGCGCAGGCCGGCAGGATGAATTCCGGCCGGCAGCATGAATTCCAAATGTGATGCACAAATCACGAAGCTCATATCACGCAACTAGAATATACCACAATTCACAGGTGCTGTGGTAACTTATGCCATATTTTAGGTACCATCGCAGGGGCTGTGTTAGGTTTTCGACCACTTTTCTTAAAACGCTGTTCTAATTTCTACCACCGTTTTCGATTTTCGTATCAAAAAGCCGGCAAGTGGTTGGTTTCGACCACCCCCAACGGCGGAAGTGTCCGCCTTTCGACCACATTTTGGGGTTGACAATTCTTGTCGCTTGGCGGGTAATGCTGTTCGTTCCGGACTGGTACAGGGTGATATCGTCAGCAGGGCGCCCCCTGGGAATTTTGGGCGGCTTATTGCAATACATGCCTCAATGTGCTAGACTGTCTCTAGCACAGAATCCACAAAAAAGTCTCAATCCGGGCGGAAGTGGCTCAGTGGTAGAGCATCGCCTTGCCAAGGCGAGGGTCGCGGGTTCGAATCCCGTCTTCCGCTCCATTTTTTTGCCTAATGGCCCATTCATTGGTTAAGGTTAAGGCAGGGCGGTGAGGCTTCTGCTATGCTTGAATCTTCGGATCCAGGATGTCTCGCAGTGCATCTCCTATTAGGTTCCAAGCAAGGACAAACAGGACTATGGCAGCCCCCGGGTAGATCACGGTATACCAATACTTGAGCGGTTCACCTGGGGCGCCAAGCAGCCAATTCCGCGCAAAGCTTATCATCTGGCCCCAGTCGGCATATCCTTCCGGCGCGCCGAGCCCTAGGAAACTTAAGCCTGCAGCAGTCACCACAACAGACCCTAAGTCCATGGAAGCGCTGATGAGCACCGGGAAAATGGTGTTGGGCAGAATATGCCTTATGATGATCTTGATATCGCTGACTCCGGCAGCCTTCGCCGCTAAGACAAATTCCTCTTGCTTCACCTGCAGAATGTTGCCGCGAAGCAGCCTGGCGTAGTTCATCCACCAGAAACACACCATTGCTATCATGACTTTATCAAGGCCTTTACCCAGAACGCAGGTGATGACTACTGCAGCGATCAGGAAAGGGAAGCTTAGGAAAACGTCTACCACCCTCATGATGATTTCATCAGTTCGCCCGCCGATATACGCTGAGGCTGCTCCGACTACTATGCCAATGGCGCAGCTTGATCCAACTACCACGAGCCCGACGAAGAAGGCAGTTCTCGCACCCCATACAACCCCGTAGAATATGTCGTGTTGACCTTGCGTAAGGCCGAAGGGATGCTCCTTGGAAGGGGGCGTGGGCTCTATCTGCCACCCGTACCTGGGGATGCGATAGGGTTCATGCTTATGTCTCTCCGGAGTAGTCGCAATCACCGGGGCAAGAAGAGCCACAATGATAAAGAAAATGAGTAAGGCGAATCCGAAGAGAGACAGAGGATTCCTGAGAAGTTTCTTCATCATACCGTGCAGGTCACCGCCTTCTTAGTCTAATCTGACGCGAGGGTCAATAATGGCGTATAGGATATCCACTACCAGATTGGATACAACCAGGATAAGACCGTAAAACATGGTTGTTCCAAGGACACATGTATAGTCCAACTGTTGAGCTGCAGTCGCTGTTAAGAGGCCAACGCCTTTGTAGTCGAATACAGTCTCCGTGATCGTAAGTCCTCCCAGCATTCCGAGGACCATGAATCCTGCAACCGTAGCCACGGGAATCATGGCGTTTCTCCTGACGTGCCGTCCGATAACAATGTTTTCAGGAAGGCCTTTAGCCCGCGCAGTCCTAACATAGTCTTTGTTGAGCACATCGAGCATGCTCGACCTGGTGATCCTAAGGATAAAAGCCCACCATAAATAGGATAAGCTAATCGTAGGCGCAATGAGATGCCTAATGGCGTCCCAGAACACGGCCCATTCTCCGTTTAGGATGGCGTCCACTGTATTCATCCCCGTGTACCGAACGAAATCCTTTGACAAGACTATCATGTCTGCCCAGGTGGAAAGCCTACCAGGGGGGAACCATCCTAGCACCCCATAGAAGTACATGAGGAGAATTATGCCAAAGACGAACGACGGGAGTGACCAACCGATTATTGCAAAGACACGTGTTCCGTGGTCCAGCGCACTGTTGTGGTGTATCGCTGAGATTGAGCCCAGCCATATTCCCCCGAGCACAACCGGGATTATCGCGAAAACTGTGAGCTCCAGTGTCGCAGGGAATCTGGCTTTAATTGCATCCGCTACGTGCATGTTGGCTGACCGTGAGTAACCGAGATTGCCTCGGGCGATATTGCTAATCCACCGGAAGTACTTTATATGGGAAGGATCGTCTAGGTGGTATTTCTTCACAAGGTCATCCAGGCTCTGGTTTTTTAGCTCATCCGGGGACTTGATGTACGAACTTACAAGCTGATATGGGGATAGAAACGACATCGCAATGAATATGAACAATGTCACCCCAAACAGAACCAGCGGAAGAAATAAGAGTCTTCTCCCTATGTAACTTAACATAAAACCATTCCCCTTATGTAGCGCCCGAGGGGGCAACCGGATTGCGAAGTTGCCCCCCTCCGGAGCGATTACGCTACTTTGATTCTATTTGGCTTCCTTCCAGATTTCATAGAAGTCGTAGTTTGCGCTGTTTGCCGGATTATAGACATATCCCTTTACCCAGTCTCTGTGGACTCTGATGTCTTCCGGGTCCACGTAGTACATAGAAAGGGCTAAGTCGTACGCCTTCTTCTGAAGTGTCTTGTATGCCTCAGCGCGGACTGTATCGTCAGTGGTTGCGATGCCTTTGGCAATCAGGTCGTCAAATTCCCGTTTGGCGAGATCAGCCATGGCTTCACCGCAGTAACCCGCGAAAGCCCCTGCTGAGTGCATGTATGGGAATATGAAGTTGTGGGCGTCAGGGAAGTCCATATGCCAGCCGATGAAGAACACAGGCAGGGCTGACGCTCTCAGCTTGTCAAGGTATGTTGACCACTGAACACCTTGGACATCAACTTTGAATTTGGGATTCAGAGATTCGATGCCTGCTTCGAGAATTTCAGCCGCGGTTTTTCTGTTGTCGTTTCCGGTATTATAGAGGATTGTCAACTTGAATCCTACATTCCACAGTCTGCCGTCAAAGGCAGCCTTGAATTCCTCTTCCGCCTTCTTGAGATCAAGGGAGTACCAATCCAAAGACTTGTCGCAGAAAGGTAGAATCGCAGGAATCGGTCCGTGAGGTTTAGCGCCCAGCCCAAGTGCTACCTTGTCTATGTAGGCATCATAATCAAAAGAATAGCAGAACGCTTTCCTCACGTGGATGTCGTTGAAGAAGCCGGGAGGCACGCCTTTGCCGTCCAGAAGGCCGCTTCCCACTATGTCCTCATTGCCTGCAACCGGAATAGTGTAGTTGAACAGAAGCGCAGTATTGGTAATGGAAGGCAGGTGATCAAGGACTGTAACCCCGGGAAGCGCTCTTACCTGATCCAAGTACATGGGCGGAACCTGGATGGCGTCTGCCTCTCCCGTTTGGAGCATGAGTTTGCGTGTATTGAACTCTGAGATGTACTTGATGAACGCTGTCTTAAGCTTCGCAGGCCCTTGCCAGTAATCGTCATGGCGTTCGAACACAACCTGCGCTGCGCTGTGATCCCATGTAACCAGCTTGAAAGCGCCGGTGCCCATGGCTTTCTCGTACAGGGCCATACTTTCTTTTGGAGGATCGTACCACTTCAGCCACGTGTCAGGCTTGCCGTCCCAGGCGCCGTTCTCGATCATCCACTTCTTGTTCAAGATTGAGCTCCAGCTTGCTCCTTTAGCAAGGATCTGCATGAAGGGAGGATAGGGAGTGGCAAGCCGGAAGACTACATAGTCTCCTTCAACTTCCACTGATTTGTCGATTGCGTCATATATCTTGACAACGAGATTCTTGTCCAGTTTCTGCATATCATCGATGGACTCGAGGTTTCCGATCTTGCATGCCAGATCTTTTAGGGTCTGAACCCCGAAAAGAGGCTCGAAGAACATCCAGCATGGCCCGCCGGAAGGGTCCGCCAACATGGCGCGCTCAAATGAGTACTCCACGTCTTCAGGAGTCATCACAGCGCCGTTGTGGAACTTGACACCTTTACGAATGGGGAACTTCACTGTTCTGCCGTCTTGAGACAGAAGGCCGTTGGCGACTGACGGGACTTCTGTGGACAGCATTGGCATCAGCGTGTCTACTCCGCCTTTCCCGTAAGCAACGAGGTTATCGTATAGCTGATGCAGAAGCTCGCCGCTTGCCGTGTCGTAAGCATACGCAGGATCGAGCGTGTCCGGATCTCCAAAGCTTACGTAGACAAAGGTGTTAGGATCAGTTGTCTGGGCGAAAACGGCATAACCGAAGGTCACCAACGTGAGCGCCGTCAAAACCACTGTGAAAACCTTGGATTTCATGTTTTCAGCCTCCTTTATCCTTACTAGGCTCAAATTCCCGAATTCCGAAAGACCACACTCTAAAGGCTATCACCTCCCGTTTTCCATGGGAATGCCGGCGAGTTTGAGTTCATCTTTAAAGTGGCACGCAACAAAATGGCCTATGCCGTCCAGTGATTCTAAGGCCGGCTCTTCGTGGCAGCATATATCCTGTCTAAATCTGCACCTTGGATGAAAATGACATCCTTCCGGCGGATTTGCCGGGCTCGGAACGTCTCCCTCCAGGACCACTTGCTCGTACTGAAAGTCGGGATCAGGCACAGGTATGGCCGAGAAAAGGGCTTCTGTGTATGGGTGCTTGGGCTCTTCAAACAGCAGTCGCACATCAGCCATTTCTACGATCTTGCCGAGGTACATCACAGCGACTCTGTCACTCACGTGCTGGACCACTGAAAGATCATGGGCGATGAAAAGATATGTGAGTCCGAACTGCTGCTGCAGGTCCTCAAGGAGGTTCAGCACTTGTGCCTGGATTGAGACGTCTAAGGCAGAGACAGGCTCGTCGCATATGATAAGGGACGGATTGAGCGCCAGGGCCCTGGCAATTCCGATTCTCTGCCTTTGTCCGCCGCTGAATTCGTGAGGATATCTTCGCATGTGATGGTGTCCTAATCCTACAGCAGCAAGGAGAGCTTCCACCCGTTCGTACCGGGCACTTCGATTCTTCAGTCCTTGTGCTTCAAGGGGTTCACCGACTATGTCCGCCACTCTCATCCTGGGACTCAAGGACGAGTAGGGGTCTTGGAATATAACCTGCATCTCGCGGCGGAGTCCCGAAATGGTGCTTCTCGACACGTCCGTCCAAGTCCCGTTCGAGTTGAACCTGATTTTGCCGTCGGTCGGTTCCTCCAAATGTAGCACACACTTGCCTGTTGTGGTTTTCCCGCATCCGCTTTCACCCACAAGCCCTAAGGTTTCACCTTTGCGTATAAAGAAGTCAACACCGTCCACAGCCTTGATCCAGCCTACGGGACGCCTGAAAACTCCGCCGAGGATAGGGAAGTACTTTCTCAAGCCTCTTACATCCAAGAGGATGTCGTCTGGGGCTTCTCCGTCATGGTTTTGTCTATGCATATAACCAGCACCTCACTGAGTGTCCATCTGCCAGTTCAACGACAGGTGGGTTTTCCAGGCATTCCTTTCTGAATCGCGGACATCTTGGCCCGAAGGCGCAGCCTTCAGGGATTTTCAAGGAATCCGGCACCATACCCTCAATGGGCACGAGTCTCCTTCTCCGCCCTCCCATCCTGGGGATAGAGTTGAGAAGTCCTACAGTGTAGGGGTGAGCCGGTTCGTGAAACAGCGTATGGGTGTCTGTATGTTCAATGATCTTCCCCATATACATTACTGCGATGTCATCACACATCTTGCTGACGACACCCAGGTTATGCGTGATTATGATTATTGCCATCTGGTATTGATCCTGGAGTTTTCTCATGAGGTCCAGGATTTGTGCTTGTATGGTGACATCCAGGGCGGTCGTGGGTTCGTCCGCGATAAGGAGTGCAGGATTGCATGACAAGGCCATTGCAATCATAGCCCTCTGGCGCATCCCACCGCTCATCTGGTGGGGAAATTCCTTTACTCTCTGTGACGGGCTGGGAATACCTACTCTGTCCAGAAGGTCTGTGGCAATTTCCAAGGCCTGTGTTATCGAGACTTTCTGATGGGTGACGATTGCTTCTGCAATCTGAAAACCGACAGTGTATACAGGGTTGAGGGATGTCATCGGTTCCTGGAATATCATAGCTACCTCATTTCCGCGTATGCTTCGCATTACGGGGCTTTGCGGGTGCTCGGCTGCTATGTCAATGAAGTCTCTCTCCCCGTCTCGATAGTAGAGGATTTCACCTGACGTAATTCTACCTCTCGGCCCCGGGACCAGTTGCATGATGGAGAGTGCGGTCACGCTCTTTCCGCAACCACTTTCACCCACCAGCCCCAAGACCTGTGTCCTTTTGACATCAAAGGATACTCCGTCAACTGCACGGACAATGCCTTCATCAAAAATGAACTGGGTGTGGAGATTCTTAACGTCAAGAAGGAGGTCTTCCGTGCATTCGACATCCAGGGCATTGGGTTTTACGCTTTGTGTTAGGCTCATCTCGTGAGATAACCCCTTTCACTCCTGCATAAACTCGTATGACTTGGACTCCGGAGGCAGCGTGAATTTCACACATTTTCCCCAAGTATCATTATGAAGGGAGCCGATAACGGTTCACAAGAGCCAATAGGATGCTATTTTGCTTTGTTGTTGGATCCAGGGTAGTCCTTGGCATTGGCATTCGGTCCGCCATTGCCAAGATCCGGATTCGGACAATCCCCGGATTTTTGCTCCGGTAGCTATAAGGTGTAGGTTTTGAGGAGGAGTTGACTCATGAGAGTAGTATATATAATTAACTGTTGACAGAATTGTTTATCCTTTGGCATAAGGGACAATCTTTAGGCAGCCTTAGTAGGTCTTCCGACAAACGATGTATCAAGGGTTTAGGTGGTGTCAGTATATGAGTCTGTTTTCCGTAGAGCGCGGGCCTGTACCCATCTATCTGCAGGTGAAAAACGGCCTCGAGGAGCTTATCCGCAGCGGGGCATTGCCCCCGGGGACCAAGTTGCCGTCATCCAGGACGCTCGCACGGATCCTGGGGGTCAGTAGAAATTCGGTGCTTGAAGCGTACGAGTTGCTGACTACAGAGGGAATTGTTGAGGCGTACGGTACGGCGGGGACATACGTCAGTGAATCGTGTTGCCCGAGGCTCAACGCAGATTCGACTGAGGCTTCGCCTTTGCCTTTGACAGGCGAAGGTCTTCACTTGCTCAGGAGAAGTCGAGACGTGGATCTTGAAGATGCGGGTTTTGAAAAGGACTTGTCAGATTGGGTGGCTATGCTCCCTGACATAGCCGGAGGATTAGGCCCTTGTACACATGATCAAGACACCATGGTTTTGTCCGGTGCCACACTGGCATTTGATCGCCTCTCAGCAGAAAGGCTGCGCTCTTGCTTGAACTATGTTCTGACCAACTACCCGCACAAGCTCTTGGCTTACGGCGATACGGAAGGTTACAGGCCTCTCCGGCAATGGTTGGCGAACTACATGACTGAAAGGGGAGTTGCGACTTCCGTTGATGAAGTGCTACTGACAAGTGGATTCGAACAAGGACTGACGCTTTTATGTTCAACGTTTCTCAACCCCGGGGATGTAGTCCTTACCGAGAACCCGGGTTACCCAGGCGTCCTTATGTGTTTACTGCACGGAGGGGCTAAGGCAAAAGGGATAGACATGACTCCTTATGGAGTAGATGTAGACCAAGTAGAAGAGATGAGTTCCACGCTTCGTCCCAGATTCTTATGTGTCATGCCTTTTTGCCAGAATCCTACCGGCGTCACTATGGATGCGCAAACGCGGAAGTGTCTTCTCAAGTTGGCCAAAGATGGGGAGATCATGATTATCGAGAATGGATTCACAGATGAACTTAGTTACTCAGGCCGACTTGTCCCACCCTTGAAGGCCGAGGATCGCGAGGGGTGCGTAGTCTATATGGGAAGTCTGAGCGATATCCTCTTTCCCGGCCTCCGAATTGGATGGGTGACTGCGTCAAGGCCGATCATCCAGGCGCTAGCGCTGTCAAAGCGCGCCATTGACCCGTTTTCCAGCCCGGTGCTCCAAGCTGCCTGCTACGAGTTCTGCAGGCAAGGCTATTTCACAACTCATCTTGCGCGAATCCGGAAAATATACAGCAGAAAGAGAGAGATTGTGAGCCAGGCTCTGCAAAAACACCTGCCTTCAGGAACCGGATTTCGAGTGAGCGAAGGAAGGATGTCAGTTTGGGTCATTCTTCCTGACGGTATCGATTCCGCGGAGCTTCACAGAGAGGCGCGAGCCTTAGGGGGGTCATTTGTCCCCGGCTCCGCTTTCTGCTTTAGCGGGGGAGGCGAGAGGAATCTTCTCATTTCATATGCCGGTTCGTCAGAACAAGGGATTGTGCAAGAAATCAAAACCCTTGGCAATCTAATCAGTAGGAGGATTTCCAGCCGTGGGTGATTTGCTTACCCGTATGCGCCGTAAAACCCCTGGCTTTAGCTATGGCGATATATGGCGCGCTTCCCGGGAAACTTCGCGGGACGCTGTTGGCATGAGATTAGACTTGACAGCAGGCCATATCTTACATAGAATAGAGTCACACGAAACATAGCAGGGAACCCCTGGTAGAGGATTTAACTGCAATCGAAGTTTCTGGGGCGACATAGCCAAGTGGTAAGGCGGCGGTCTGCAAAACCGCTATTCCCCGGTTCAAATCCGGGTGTCGCCTCCATTTTTTTTGTGCTTGCGTAGGCGGTTTCTTGTTGACACCACATATCCGTCTTATTCCCACTCCTATTCGGCATCTCATTGATACCATGGATACATGGCTATTGACGTATGGCTATGGACGCATCACTATGGCCACATGACTATGGACGTATGAATACCGGGATACGGCGAATGGTACATCTCTGCCGGCGTAGTCGCAGGTGGAGCTATCCTGTGCTTCTCTTGTGCAAGACA
>JAPXLY010000020.1:0-20615 GCA_033809295.1 Bacillota bacterium | reverse complement strand
AAATCGAAGCGCGCATTGCAGCCGGAGATGAATATGCGGGTCTGATATATGAAGGAATGGCATATCAGATTGCCAAGGAAATCGGGGCTATGGCATCAGTCTTGTCAGGAGATGTGAAAGCTATCCTAATATGCGGAGGCTTGGCTTCATCGGAGCTGCTTGTCTCGATAATACGGGAGAGGGTTTCATTTATTGCGGAAGTTCGGACGTATCCCGGGGAAAGGGAAATGGAATCTCTCGCCAAAGGTGCTTTTCGAGCGCTTTCAGGAGAGGAAGAGGTTAGGACGTACGGGTAATAAGGGGGGAGAGATATGGTAAGGTCGCTCAGGGATATTGTAGAGCTGGCTAAAGCAAGGGGAACCAAGACTTGCGTGGTTGTAGCCGCAGAGGATCCTGAAGTGCTCCTTGCGATAGACGAAGCTGTAAGTTGCGGAATCGCAAAAAGCATCCTTGTGGGAAACCTTAACAAGATAGAGGAAGCTGCCGGTATCGCAGGAGTGGATATATCCAAACATGAGCTCGTAGAAGAAGACGGGCCTGCTGCCGCGGCGCGAAGAGGGGTTAGGCTGGTTTCGGAAGGACAGGCTAACCTGGTAATGAAAGGCCTGGTCAGCACGTCTGATGTGCTGAAGGCCGTTCTCAGCAAAGACGGCGGCCTCAGAACCGGCAAGCTTCTGTCGCACTTGTCTGTGTTTGAAATGCCGGGAAGTGACAGAGTAGTGATATTCAGTGACGGCGCCATGAACATTGCGCCTTCATTGGAAGAGAAAGCGGAGATTACTCAAAATGCCATTAATGTGGCGCATGTGTTGGGCATAGCCAATCCTCGGGTTGCAATTATTGCTGCAATCGAGTACCTCAACAGTGATATGCAGGCTACCGTTGATGCGGCATGTATCAGTAAGATGGCAGACCGCGGCCAGATAAAAGGCGGTATCGTTGACGGCCCACTGGCGCTGGATAACGCAATTTCCCCTGAGTCAGCCAGAATCAAAGGGATCAAAAGTCCGGTGGCAGGCATGGCTGATATCCTGATAATGCCTGATATAGAAGCAGGAAACGTATTTTACAAGACCCTTGTGTACATGGCAGACGGGTGTTGCGCAAGTGTGGTGGCAGGTGCAGGTGCACCCATTGTTTTGACCTCAAGGTCAGACTCGCATGCGTCAAAATTCTATTCCCTTGCATTGGGCGTCGCCATGAGCTAAGTAGATCACTATAAGTGATCGCCGGTTCCAGAAAGTGTACGTACCTTGCGGGGCCACCCAGGACAATCGGAAAACCGGCGAAAACTAAATGAAGTCATACTTAGCAGGCAATGCGAGTAACCCCGAATAGAGTTCATCAAGGAAGGAGATAGGAGTCCCATGAGAATATTCGATGAAATGTCAAAATACGGATATGAGCAGCTTGTTTTCGCCAGCGACGAAGTCTCAGGGCTGCGTGCAGTCATAGCTATCCATGATACTACCCTTGGCCCTGCCCTTGGCGGATGCAGAATGTGGCCGTACGAATCAGAGGAAGACGCAATGATTGACGCGCTCAGGCTGGCCAGGGGAATGACCTACAAGAGTTCTGCCGCAGGTCTTGACCTTGGCGGGGGCAAGGCTGTAATCATTGGAGACCCTCGACGTGACAAGAGCGAAGTGTTGTTGCGCGCGTTCGGAAGATTCGTGGAGACGATGGGAGGACGTTACATAACCGCTGAAGACGTGGGGATTCGCGGGGAGGACGTGGAAATCATTCATATGGAGACCCAACACGTGGTGGGGCTTCCGTCAGGCCCGGGCGCAGGCGGA
This sequence comes from Bacillota bacterium, assembly GCA_033809295.1. Classification (GTDB taxonomy): domain Bacteria; phylum Bacillota; class SHA-98; order UBA4971; family UBA4971; genus UBA4971. Next base: position 18,816 of record JAPXLY010000020.1, on the reverse strand, counting down.
GACCCGTCTCCTGTCACCGCGTACGGGGTCATTCGCGGGATGAAAGCCTGCTTGGAAGAGGTTTTTGGTGATGGTTCTCTTCGTGGTAGAAGCGTAGCCGTTCAGGGCATTGGCAACGTAGGTTATTCCATCGTGAAACATCTCGCCGAGGAAGGCGCCATGGTCCATGTGAGTGACGTTTTCAAAGACAGGGTGGATACGGTAGTTGAGGAGTTCGGCGCAAAGCCTGTTTCTCCCGACGGGATTTATGACGTTGAATGCGACGTGTTTTGTCCTTGCGCACTTGGTGGCGTAATAAATGCAGAGACGGTGACGCGACTACGGTGCAGAATTGTTGCCGGGTCCGCCAACAACCAACTTAAAGACGAAAGTCACGGCAATGCCTTGGAAGACCTGGGTATTCTCTACGCGCCTGACTATATTATCAATGCAGGCGGAGTAATCAACGTAGCGGAAGAGATCTACGGCTACGATAGGGAAAGGGCTTTGCGTAAAGCAGGCGGAATATACGACAGAATCAAGTCGGTTATAGAAATCGCCAGGAGAGAAGGAATTCCTCCGCATCTGGCAGCGGCTCGCCTTGCAGAGGAAAGGATTGCGAGGATAGGGAAGATTCACAGGATATTCGTGCCTTGATAGGCAGTATGTCAGCGTGCTGCTCCTTAACCAGCCGCCGGGAGGGAGACGATCATGCATAGGATACTCGTGATTAATCCTGGTTCTACATCTACTAAGATCGCAGTGTATGAAGATGATTGTTTGATTTTTGAGGAGGTGATCAGATATAGGCCCGAGGAATTAGGCGTATTTGAGACCGTGCTGGGTCAGTACAAGAAAAGGATTGAAGACATCTTCGAAATCCTGGCACGACAGGATTGTCAGATATCGGATTTCACAGCGATAATCGGCAGGGGAGGCTTGTTAAGACCGATAGAAAGCGGGGTTTATGAGGTAAACGCTAAGATGATCAGTGATCTTATCGGTACAGGCAAGATTCCTCATGCGTGCAATCTGGGAGCCCCTATGGCTCGGGAGATTGCAGATATTATCGGTGTCCCTGCATTTATCGCAGATCCTCCCGTAGTCGACGAGTTTGACCCCTTGGCCAGGTTGTCCGGGCTTCCGGAAATATCACGGACTGCCGTATTCCATGCGCTCAACCATAAGGCTGTCGCCAGGCGGGCAGCGAAGGCCATCGGAATCCGGTATGAGGACGCCAATTTCGTTGTCTGCCATATGGGCAGCGGCGCCACTATCGGTGCACACAGGAAAGGCAGAGTTATCGATGCCAATCACGCTCTGGACGGAGAAGGGCCGTTTACTCCTGAGAGGAGCGGAGGGCTTCCCCTCCTTGGTTTTGTGGAAATGTGTTACTCAGGCAACCTTTCACTGGAAGAAATTAAGAAAAAGCTGGTGGGCAGAGGCGGGCTAATGGCTTATCTTGGGACAAACAGCGCAGTGGAAGTGGAGAGGCGTATTGCGGAAGGAGATGAATACGCAGCTCTGGTATATGAAGCCATGGCTTACCAGATTGCCAAGGAAATAGGCTCCCAGGCAACCGTCCTCAAAGGGGAAGTTGACGCAATAATCCTCACAGGAGGGGTGTGTTATTCAGAAATGCTGGTAGAATGGATTAAGGCCCGCGTCAAATTTATAGCGCCTGTTATGGTTTATCCGGGCGAAGATGAGATGCAGGCTTTGGCAGAAGCGTGTCTTCGTGCACTTCGTCGCGAGGAGGAAGTAAAGATCTACATGTAGACGTAGGAGGTGACGCAAAGTGGCAAAAGTCGTGTTTGACGAAGAACGGTGTAAAGGCTGTGAGTTGTGTGTCGCCTTTTGTCCCAGGAAGATCCTGGCCATGGCAGAGCATTTCAATGCAAAGGGATATCATCCGGCGACCATACTTGATCAAGAAGGATGTAACGCATGCACTTATTGTGCCAGGATGTGTCCGGAGGTGGCAATTGAAGTATACAGGTAAAGGAGGGACTCTGTCTCATGGGTGGAAAGATACTGATGAAAGGGAATGAAGCCATAGCCGAAGCAGCCATTTTGGCAGGCTGCAGACACTTCTTCGGCTATCCGATAACTCCTCAAAATGAGATTCCTGAGTACATGTCAAGACGTATGCCTGAGGTGGGAGGAGTCTTTCTCCAGGCGGAGAGTGAGGTCGCAGGCAGCAACATGGTGTACGGGGCTGCGTGCGCAGGCGCCAGGGTAATGACCACATCCTCAAGTCCGGGAATCAGCTTGATGCAAGAAGCTGTCTCATACATGGCAGGCGCAGAACTTCCCTGTGTGCTTGTGAACATTGTCCGAGGCGGGCCCGGTTTAGGCGGTATACAAGGATCCCAAGCTGACTACTTTCAGGCGACCAAGGGAGGAGGCCATGGCGACTATAAACTAATAGTCCTTGCCCCTGCAAGCGTGCAGGAACTCATGGATCTTACCATTACCGCTTTTGATCTGGCAGACATGTACCGCAATCCTGTGATGATTCTGGGAGACGCAATCTTAGGGCAGATGATGGAACCTGTAGTCCCGGGGAGAAGAGGGAAAGCAGACTTGCCTGAGAAGACCTGGGCTACCGTCGGAGCAAAGATGCGGCCGAAAAACGTAATAACTTCGCTCAGCCTCGACCCGGCGAAACTCGAGCAACACAATTTTCACCTGGGGAAGAAATATAAGAGGATTGCAGACGAGCAAGTCAGGTACAAGACCTACATGACTTGCGATGCTGAGACACTGCTGGTGGCGTACGGAACATGTGCAAGGATTGCGCACGCTGCTGTTGACGTGGCGCGAGAGCGTGGGCTGAGAGTCGGACTGTTCAGGCCGGTGAGTCTGTGGCCTTTCCCATATGATGCCCTGCAGCAGACAGCAGAGGGGAGTCTACGGGTGTTGACAATTGAGATGAGTCTTGGACAGATGGTCGAAGATGTGCGCCTGGCAATACTTGGCGCCAAACCTGTCCATTTTTATGGCCGTACAGGCGGAATGACGCCGACACCCAGGGAAGTGCTGGACGAAATCGAGAGGATTGTGGAGGAGGGGATATAGGCAATGAAGAAAGTATTCGGACGTCCGGAAGCGTTAACAGACACACCCACCCACTACTGCCCTGGATGTACTCATGGCATTATCCACCGGCTGATAGCGGAAGTCATTGATGAACTCGGTGTTCGTGAGAAAACCATCGGGATTTCGCCGGTGGGATGTGCAGTGCTGGCATATGACTACTTTGACTGCGATTTTGTTGAGGCTTCTCACGGCAGGGCGCCTGCAGTCGCTACAGGAATCAAAAGATGCCTCCCTGACTCTGTCGTTTTTTGTTACCAAGGTGACGGGGACCTGGCTTCTATCGGAGCTGCTGAAATAATCCATGCTGCAACTCGAGGAGAGAAGATCACCGTAATCTTCGTGAATAATGCAATATACGGTATGACCGGTGGGCAAATGGCGCCTACGACATTGCCGGGCCAGAGGACTACGACTTCTCCCAGGGGCAGGGATGTGGAAAGCGCAGGCCATCCCATTAGAGTCGCAGAACTTCTGTCGTCACTTTCAGGCGTGGCGTACATTTCCAGGGTCTCGGCAACGAGTCCCGCCAATGTCACAAAGGCCAAACGTGCTGTACGACGCGCCTTCGAAATGCAAATTCAGGGCAGGGGATTCAGTCTCGTGGAGTTCCTCTCCACCTGTCCAATTAACTGGGGTATGTCTCCGCTTGAAGCAATGAAATGGGTAGACGATAAGATGAGCGTCTACTATCCGCTTGGAGACTTCACCCGGGTTCCGGAGGTGGGCTAATAATGCATGAACAGGTGATTTTTGCAGGATTCGGCGGACAGGGCGTCATGTTAATAGGACAGCTTGTGACGTATGCAGGCATGATGGAAGGTGCGAATGTGAGTTGGATGCCTTCATACGGCCCTGAGATGAGAGGAGGCACTGCCAACTGCCAAGTGGTAGTCTCCTCGAAAGAGGTGTCTTCTCCCCTTGTCACTGAGCCTACAAGCTTGATTGCGCTTAACAAACCGTCCCTGGACAAATTTGCTCCTTGGGTCTCCCGCGGCGGGCTCATCATATACAACTCTTCTCTCATTGAATCGCCGCCTGAGAGGACAGATGTGAGGGTATTGGCAGTCCCTGCAAACAAGATTGCAAATGAACTCGGGGACTTGCGTATCGCTAACATGGTGGCGCTGGGCGCCTATCTTGCCACAACCAGGGTAGTAGGTTGCGATACGGTGCTTGACGCAATGAAGAGAGTGCTGCCGGAGAGGCGCCATAACCTGATTCCCCTCAACCGGCAAGCGCTTGCCCGAGGCATTGAAATTGCCTCTGTGTGGCATTCAAGGGACAAAGCGGAAGTCTAGCGGGGCCGAATGAGCTCCGCTGCTCTCACCTGGGGAGTGTCGATGCCTATGTGGCCTCCGATACTCTCCTTTATTTTCCCTTCAATCAGTATTTGGCAACGAGCGATCCCAGGGAATTCCGTAAGCGTATTCACTATGGATCCGACAAGCAGAGCCTCATTCCAACTTCCACCCACGAAGTTTGCCACGATCTCCTCGCTGAAATCCGCGATTGCCAGGTCGCCTTTTACTTCGAGACTCCTTACCTCTGTTCCCTGAGGGATAGTCGGCTCCAGCCCGCTTTCAGGCAAAGGCCCTCTGACAAGGAGTTCCAGGGCGCCTCTCACAGGGTCTGCGCCTTGTGCCACTCTTCGCCTTACAGGAACCAGGTATGATTCAGTCTCAGTGCTTCCGGCATAGTAGACTGTCACTTCAGGACCCATCGCAGACTCTTCCAGAGTTTCGATGTCTGATACTCGCCTGGACAGAGCGGCGAGATCCTCAAATGCCCTGTCCAAGTCTCTCTCGATTGCCGTGATATCCCGTGATAACCTTGTGGTTACTCCCACTGACCATCCTACCAAGGCCAACACCACAAATACGGCTACCCAAATGTGCCATTTTTGCACTGATATTCCTCCTCGAATTATCAATGACTATGATGTCCCCTGTGCGGGAAACATATTCGGGACAAGTTTACAGTCGCGTGTCTTTCCACCTTATTTATCACTATACGACAGTGTATGTGGTTTCCCTGCTAAGTGGCTCCATACCTGCGGGAACCTGAATGTCAGGCAGGGCCGGCCAGGAGGCATCCGTATGATACGAGCACGGCGAGGACAAGTCACAGGAGTTACTAGACTTTCTGCAGGTGTCCTGGAAACAGAAGTCGTCTGTGAAGGGGTAAATTCGCATGCCATATGCTATCCGGATCTCACAGGGCCTGTGGCGCCCGGAGATTGGGTAATTCTAAACACGAATGCTGTCCAACTCAAGCTTGGAACAGGCGGGTATCATTTTGTCATGTGGGTGGAGGGCAGGGAAAGCCTGGGCGGGGCATGTGGCCCGGGGCACATAATCAAGGCACGATACACTCCCTTCCAGGTATGCTGCTTAACTGCTGAAGAGGAAGGCAGCCAATACCATGAAGCTCTCAAAGAACCAAAGCCAATCCACGGTATTCCAGTCGTCGCTTGCGAACTGCATAGCATGGTTGCTCCTGTAGCCGCCGGCATTAAGGAAGCTACAGGCAATGAAGCCAAGGTTGCTTACGTAATGACCGACGGCGGGGCCTTACCCGCAGCCTTCAGCAAATTAGCCCGGAACCTGCGCGATAAGGCACTGATAGATTCTATCATCACTTGCGGCCACGCGTTCGGCGGTGATCTGGAATCCGTAAACGTCTATTCAGCATTATGCGTGGCAAAAGAGTGTACTGATGCAGACGCGGTAGTTGTCGCTATGGGGCCGGGCCAGGTGGGAACAGGCACAAAATACGGGTTCTCCGGCATTGAACAAGGCATAGCGATAAACGCAGCCCACTCTCTGGGAGGAATTCCTATTCTCGCGCCGAGGATCAGCTTCTTTGATCTTCGCGGCAGGCATTTCGGAGTAAGCCACCACACAATCACTGTCCTCGCCCAGGTGGTGCTGGTTGATTGTGTAGTGGTCTTGCCTGAGATGCTACCGGGCCGGTGGGAATTTATAAAATCACAACTCAGTGGGAAAAACCTGGCCAAACAATATGTCATCGTCACCGAGAACGGAATGTCCGCAGTCAAAAGGCTTCAAAAGGATGGAATCGATGTTGCTACAATGGGGCGGACTGTCCCGGAAGATCCGGAATTTTTTCTTGCCGCCGGAGCCGCAGGTGTCTTTGCAGGACGGCTTGTTATGGAAAGAAAAGCCCGTGTGTAGCCGGCGCGATTGGAGAAGATCACCTAGTGTCGCATAAGTTCGGGACAGGCTTGCCAGAATCTCCAGCACCTCAGCCGGCTTCCCATAGATGCGAAACGAGTCTTTTGAAAAAACAATATCCATAAGAGGACATCCCTCCCTCTATGGTGTATATGATATGCCGACGCAGTTGATGTTATTCCAGTATCTTGGTACATGTCCAGGAATTGCCGGGCCGGACTATACTTTGGCACCTGGTGATTTCTCCGACTTGCGCCTGCTATTTGACAATGTAGGAGGGAAGAATATTGGATTATCGTGTTCTATCGGAGACGAAAGTGAAGTCAAATACGGTCTATCAAGGGAAAATGATAAACCTGCGCGTGGATCAGGTAAGGCTACCTTCAGGGAGGACGAGTTCCAGGGAAGTAGTGGAACATCCCGGGAGTGTAGGTATCATACCTATTGACAAGGATGGGAGCGCAATACTGGTGAGGCAGTTTAGATATGCAGTGGGTGAAAACTTATGGGAAATCCCCGCAGGAAAACTGGATCCCGGAGAAAGCCCGGAGGATTGTGCAATGCGTGAACTTGAGGAGGAAACTTCATATCGAGCCGGGCGCCTCGAGAGAATTGCATCATTTTACACTTCGCCGGGTTTTTCCAGTGAGATGCTACATTTGTTTATTGGGACGGATCTTGTCCCCGGAACCGGCCAACCTGACGATGATGAGAACATAGAAAGACATCGTCTGCCGCGTGAAGCTGTTGAGAGAATGATAGAAGACGGCGAAATCCGTGACGCCAAAACCCTTCTGGGACTGGCAATTATCATGTCGAGGGGGCTTTTCTAGTTGACTGAGTTTTACGTTGACTTGCATGTCCATATAGGTTGTGACAGCTTGGGACGTCCGATTAAAGTATCTGGTTCAAGGAAACTCACCTTTGAGAATATAGCTAAAGAATGCTTTTATCGAAAAGGCGTGGATATCGTCGGAATTGTGGATGCAGCCGCTCCGGGAGTGATCCGGGATATTGAGAACCTTCTTGATTCAGGGGAAATGATTGAGATTCCAGGCGGCGGAATCGGATATAAAGATCGCATTGTCATCCTCTTGGCTTCCGAGGTAGAGACATCGGAGGAACACAGAGGGCACTCCCATCACTTGATTCTCCTCAGGACCCTTGACACGGCGAAATCCTTTTCCCGCAGCCTCAGAAGGTGTGTCTCTAATATATTTTTCAGTACGCCGGTATGCGCAATGCCTTCCAGGGATCTGTACATGATGGCATTGGATGCAGGGGCAATCCCCTTTCCTGCCCATGCCTTTTCGCCGCATAAGAGTATCTATGGAAACTGCGTAAGGAGACTTAATGACGCGTTTCCCCATGAGATCCTGGATTCTCTTCTTGCGCTGGAGTTGGGCCTCTCCGCTGATACGGATCTGGCTGACACTATATCTGAATTGAAGCAGTACACGTTTCTTTCCAATTCTGACGCTCATTCGCTGCCGAAGATTGGGCGGGAATACAATGTCATGCTTCTGGAAAAAGCGTCATTTGATGAGACCATAAAATCGCTGGCACGCAGAGACGGTAGACGCGTGGTTGCGAACTATGGATTGGATCCGAAGCTTGGGAAGTACCATAGGACCTACTGTCCTGCATGTAATAGGACCTTCCGGAACCAGGCGCCCCCTGTTCTCCGGTGTCCTGAGTGCAATAGCACATCTGTTGTAAGGGGAGTTTTCGACAGAATTGCGGATATTCAGGATTACCCTGTTCCGGAACACCCTGTACACAGGCCTCCGTACCGGTACCAGATTCCTCTGGAATTCGTGCCCGGGATAGGGCCAAAATCCATAGACAAGTTGATCTCCCGGTTCGGAAGTGAAATGGCGGTTCTTCATACCGCACTGGAGGAGGAGTTGGCTGAGGTGGTAGGAAGGAAGGCAGCTCACCTAATCATTGAGGCGCGTGAAGGAACGCTCCCTCTTGTTGCGGGCGGAGGAGGGCATTACGGCAAAGCCCTCATAAACAACGGTTTTCCGAACCTCGACGCATAAGGACGGCGAATTGGACATACATATGAAAGGAGTTGGTTTTGAGGAGGGACGGCAATGCTTGCGAGAACAAGGTCGGCTCAGGTGTTCAGTGACTACATAAGGAAGCACATGCTCACATATTCAATTGTCATCGTCATGCTCTTGATGGGGGTCGCCTTCGGTGCGCTGGCAGCAAGAATCCTTCCGGAAAGTCAGAAGTCCGCACTGGCCCAGGATCTCACAGTCTTCTTTCGCGGCTTCGGCGACACAATGCAAGTGTCCGCTGTTTCCGCCTCGCGCCAGGGTTTCTACGGCAATCTCAAGGCCATTTTTATCGGGTGGCTCTTGGGCCTTTCTGTGATAGGCGCTCCGGGAATCGGTATTCTCATGTTCTTACGAGGCTTCATTATCGGATTTACGGTGGGATTTCTTGTCTTACAAATGGCTGTCAGAGGAGTGCTGCTTGCGTTTGTGTCCGTGCTCCCTCAGAACTTATTCATTATTCCTGCATTGATTGTATCATTCGAGTCTTCACTTGCATTTGCAAAAACTGTAATCGAAGATAGGTTGAGGAGTAGCCGAGTGCCTCTCTATCCCCAGTTTCTACTTTCCTGCATTGCCCTTATGGGCGCTCTTGCCTTGCTTGGCATTGCCTCCGTTGTTGAAGGCTTCGTAACCCCGGTTTTCATAGAACTGGTGTCCAGGCACATGTAATTGCAGGCCTCAGAAGGTCATGCTATACTGGTAAAAACAGCTATTCCCAAGTATAAGTTCATTAGTTTTCGCTCGTTTTCCGATTGTCTTGGGTGGCCCCGCACGGCACGTACACTATCTGGAACCGGCGATTGCTTGCGGTTGGGACCGTTGAACTTCTTCAGTAGCTGCCAGTTTCGCCGAAGACGGCGACCGGTTTTTGTGATTCAAGCGAACTGCGTTAACATAATGTGGGAGAGAACAACGGTCTCGCGGTGATCTACTTAGATACTAATGGCTTTCCCGGCCGGATTTATGATCGTCTTGCGTGTGCAGTGTTCATTTGGAGGGGGTAGATACGTTGACCTGGATAGATGAGTTCCTCGCATATCTCTCTTGTGAACGAGGCCTTGCCAGAAATACGATAGAATCGTATGGGAGAGACCTCGTTCAATTTGAGGAATTTATCAATGACACTTACGGCATTCACCTGGAGGATGTAAGTGAGGATATTATTCTGTCGTACATAAAAGTCATGCGAGATCTTGGAAAAGCAAACTCCAGCATTTCAAGGTCAGTCTCTTCCATCCGAGGGTTCTATGGTTTTGCCCACCACGAAGGGCTGATGGAAGAGGATCCCGCAACCAACATCTCCTCCCCTAAGCGAGAGAAAACCTTACCCCAAGTCCTGAGTGCACAAGAAGTAACTACTCTTTTGGAAGCCCCGGCAACTCACACCCCGTCCGGCATCAGAGACAAAGCCATGCTGGAAACGATGTACGCTACAGGTATGCGCGTGTCTGAGTTGGTGTCTCTGGACCTGGGGGATATTGATACTCATATGGGTTATGCCAAATGCATAGGCAAAGGGTCTAAAGAGAGGATTATTCCTATGGGTAGTGTAGCTTGCCTTTGGGTGGAGACTTATCTCCGGTCAGCAAGGGGACGTATGTTGCAAGGCAGGAGAGAGAAGGCCCTGTTTGTGAACTGTAGGGGGAAGAGGCTAACCAGACAGGGCTTTTGGAAAATCATCAAGGGTTACGCAAGGAAATGCGGCATTTCAAAAGACGTGACCCCTCATATTCTCCGGCACTGCTTTGCCACACATCTCTTGGAGAACGGCGCGGACCTGCGGTCGGTCCAAGAAATGTTGGGGCATTCAGATATTGCCACTACAGAGATATATACTCACCTTACCAAAGGGAAGCTAAAAGAGATATATGACAGAACCCACCCACGGGCTGGGGGAGAATAGGAGAGGGGTTAACTTGAGAGCCTATGACATTATCCTAAAGAAACGACGCGGCCATGAGTTGTCAAGTGATGAAATCACCTCTATGATTTGCCGGTATACCGAAGGCGGCATTCCCGACTATCAAATGTCCGCTTTTCTAATGGCCGTATTCTTTCAGGGAATGAGCGTACGAGAAACGTGTGATCTGACAATGGCAATGGCTCACTCCGGAGAAACCGTGGATCTTTCCGGGATTCACGGAGTGAAAGTCGATAAGCATAGCACCGGCGGAGTGGGAGACAAAACCACCCTGGTTCTTGCGCCTCTTGTGGCCTCTTTAGAGATTCCTGTAGCAAAGATGTCAGGCCGAGGGCTGGGCCATACCGGTGGTACCCTGGATAAACTGGAATCTATCCCCGGGTTTCGGGTTGACTTGTCAAAGGACGAATTCGTGGAAGCTGTGAATAGAACGGGAATTGCCGTGGTCGGGCAGACCGCCTCCATTGCCCCTGCTGACAAGAAGCTCTACGCGCTTCGGGACGTGACTGCAACGGTAGACAGCATACCGTTAATAGCAGGCAGCATATGCAGTAAGAAACTGGCTTGTGGGGCAGATGCCATTGTCTTTGATGTAAAGGCCGGCAGAGGAGCGTTTATGAAATCTGAGGATGACGCCAAGCGCCTGGCCCGGTTGATGGTGGATATCGTGAGAGGGGCAGGGAAGACGGGCGCTGCGTTAGTCAGTGACATGAATCAGCCTTTGGGTTACGCAGTGGGTAATTCTCTCGAAGTCATAGAGGCCATTCGTACCCTGCGAGGCGAAGGGCCGGAAGATCTCCGAGAACTATGCCTGTCTCTGGGGTCACTCATGCTTGTTCTGGGGGGTAAGGCCAAAAGTGTTGAGGATGCCAGGCCAAACCTGATAAGGGCCTTAGAGACCGGTGCCGCCCTAAGTAAATTTGCTGACCTTGTGTCCGCTCAGGGCGGTGACGTGAAGGTCATTGAAGCTCCGGATATTCTTCTTCCGTCCGCAAGCTGCCTGGAGGCGGTTCCAAGTGCCAGGTCAGGTTACATAAGTGAAATCGATGCAGAGAAGATTGGAGTTGCTTCCATGATCCTGGGCGCCGGACGCAGAACGAAAGACGACACAATAGACCCTGCAGCAGGCATCATAGTCCTGAAGAAAATCGGAGACAGGGTGGAGCAGGGTGAACCTTTGGTAATGCTCCATACCAACGCTTGGGATACGCTTGAGCCTGCTTGCCGGCTCGTGATGTCATCATATGAAGTATCCCAGGATAAGCCCTGTGTGCCCCGGCTCATCAAATACGTCATCGAGAGCTGAGGAAACAGCTTTAACCCTTGTCAGGCTTGCTTTTTCATGCGGGTGGGGTATATCGCCCCGCCCGCGTGAATATGTACGTGTACAGATGTGAATCCAGTGCGTGGTATGACAGGGAGGAAGAAAAAGTGGGCAAGAGAAGTGTCGTAGCAAGGACATTCCTTGCCGGAATCAACGTCATTTTGACTTTTGTGATTCTCATCACCGGAGGATACGGCTCTCGGCATGTAGAGGCACAGCAGCTTTCCATTGCGCCGAGTATTCCCATTACTGCTGAGTCGGCTTTGCTGATAGAGTCAACTTCAGGAAAGGTTCTCTTTGAGAAGAATCCGGAGAAACCGCTCCCTCCTGCCAGTATCACAAAGATTATGACAATGCTCCTGGTTATGGAGAAAATAGACCAGGGCAAAGCCGGCTTCAGTGATATGGTGGCAACCAGTGAGAGAGCGATGAGAATGGGAGGCTCGCAAATCTGGCTGGAAGTCGGGGAGGAAATGTCTCTAGAGGACCTTATGAAGTCTATTGCCATTGTTTCGGCAAATGATGCCAGTGTCGCAGTGGCAGAACATGTTGGCGGCAGTGAGGAAGCCTTTGTTGACATGATGAATAAGCGTGGACAGGAACTTGGAATGACAGGAACCAATTTCGTCAACGCCTCAGGTTTGCCTGATCCGAACCATTACACGACTGCAAGGGATATTGCCCTTATGTCCAGGGAATTGCTGCGTCATCCGAAGGTACATGAATGGTTTACCACTTGGATCGACTATGTGCGCGATGGAAAAAACATTCTTGTGAACACAAACCGCCTCATAAAATCGTATGAAGGTGTTGACGGGCTTAAGACGGGTTTTACTGAAGAGGCAGGTTACTGTCTTGCAGCGACTGCAAAAAAAGGCAGTTTGAGGTTGATCTCGGTCGTGCTCAAGGTCGCTGACTCGACCACACGCTTCAAGGAAGCGTCGGCCCTGCTCGACTTTGGGTTCAGGCACTTTGCCGGTGTTGCGCTGGCAAGAGAAGGTCAGGTTATTGATGCGGTGGAAGTCACTCGAGGAGTTGCGGATCACGTGGATGCAATTTGCTTGGAACCGTTAGTTGCAGTCGTGCCCAGGGGAGAAGAAGATAAGGTAAGAAGCAAGACGGCGCTGGCGAATAAGGTTGACGCGCCTGTGGCAAAGGGCCAGAAGCTCGGCGAAATGCTTGCCTTGGCCGAAGATGGTTCAATCATAGGCAGGGTTGCCCTGGTAGCTGCGGAAGAAGTACGCCGCGGCAACATCTTTACGGTTGTATTTCGTATCACCCGAAACCTGCTCCGTGGATTGTTCAGGATGAACCGGTAGCAGGTGTCTCAAGCCTCCTATTTCCACAGCCCTCTGGGCTGTTTTCTTTTTCGCAAGCCTCGGAAGGACTAATCAACGGTCCGGAGAATAGGAATGGGACGGGAAAACAGGAGGAGGATTGTGAATGAAGCTTGACGTCAGGGTCATTGGCCGTGTTCTGGTTGCAGGCATCTTCGGGGAGCTCGACTTGAATACGGCGCCGAGCTTCCGCGACGCAGTTGAAAAGCAGCTCGATGCGAATCCTGATATAAATGACATCCTTCTTGTAATGCGTGATGTTGCTTTCATTGACAGCTCAGGATTAGGAGTGATTCTGGGCAGATACAAAAGGCTCAAACCTCATGGTGGGAATGTCATAGTGGTGGCCCCATCGCCACAAGCGCGAAAAGCCCTTGAATTATCAGGCTTGGCAGGCATTATACCTATTTGCAACACTGAAGACGAAGCCTGGGCCAAGGCTCAGGGGGTGTAACATGGTGAGCGTAAGAAACTATGTAACCCTGGAATTTCCGGCGGTACCTGAGAATGTGGAATTTGCCAGAACGACGGTTGCGTGTTTTGCGGCGCAAATCAATTCATTCACTTTAGAGGAAATTGACGATGTAAAATTGGTGGTGTCAGAAGCCATATCCAACACTGTGCTCCACAGTTACGGTGTTTCCGGAGGTATCGTCCGGCTGTCTGTAGTGAGAGAAGGTAACACCCTCTGTGTCACAGTCGAGGATTTCGGGAAGGGCATAGTCGACGTAGAACAGGCGAAGGAGCCGGCTTTCACCACGGACCCGGATAGGATGGGTATGGGGTTCACGATAATGGAGGCGTTATCAGATGAGCTCCATGTGTCTTCCGTCCCGGGAGAAGGGGTTAGGGTTGAGATAAGAAAGTCACCTCACGGGACGGCGAAGGACAGTGATGAACCGGAGGCTTGATCAAATTCAACTTCCTCTTCTGCCCCTTCTTACCAACGAAGAGGTGCATGAGCTAAAAAAACGTATACGTGCCGGGGACGGAGATGCCCGTGAAGAATTGGTCTCGCGGAATCTACGACTTGTAATGAGTTTGGTAAACAGGTTTTCCCGTGAAGCAGACGAGAAGGAAGACTTGTTCCAGGTGGGATGTATAGGGCTGTTGAGAGCGACAGACCGGTTTGACGAATCATGCGGGACTCGCTTCTCTACGTATGCCGTGCCGGTTATCCTCGGGACAATTCGGGAACATCTTCGTTCCGGAGGGCGGCTTAAGATTGGAAGAACACTTCGAGACAGAGCTGTCAGAGTCGAAGAAGCACTGCGTATTCTAAGAATTGAATTAGGGCGGGAGCCGGATATTGATGAAATTGCCGGGAAGACCGGACTCGGCAACGAAGAGATAGTTGAGGCCCAGGATGTCCTGAAGCCTATCGTATCTCTCTCGGAACCTGGTTCCTCCGACGATTCATTCTGCATTGAAGACAGAATTGCCTCCCTTTCTTTTGCGGACGACCAAATAGAATCTATTGCGCTCAAGCAAGCTATGGCGCACTTAAATCCTACTGAACGAGCAGTAATAGAGATGAGGTTTTTCCATGACTTAAAGCAGATGCAAGTCGCTGAACGACTGGGCATCTCCCAGCCGCAAGTCAGCAAGCTTGAGAAAAGCGCACTGAAACGCTTGCGGCAAGAACTGGATGCCGTGTAGCATTTCCTCCCCGGCCTTGCGGTTTCTTGTCCTTATTCCCCGCACCTTCTTTGAGCAATCACGCCCCAAGCAGTCACACGTGTTAGATCCCAAGAGAATTAAACCTCTGTTACATGCGCATAATTAGAAAAGAGAAAGGGGGCACAGCCCGTGTCAGTAGTAAAAGTCGTGGAATTACTGGGTGAGTCAACGACAAGCTGGGAGCATGCAATAGAGGAGGCTGTCAGTGCAGCATCCAAAACCATCCGGAATATCACAGGTGTCGAAGTCCTGAATATGACCGCCTCTATAGAAAACGGTAAGATTACGAAATACAAAGCCGATGTGAACGTGGCTTTCTCAGTGGACGGTACTTAAGCATAAGTCCATCAGTTTTCGCTCGTTGTTCGAGGTCTTAGGTGGCCGCGCACGGTACGAACATCTTCCGGAGCCGGGGATTGCTTATGGCGATCTACTTAGTCTTAGCATGTATTTGATGCGTATAGATCAGGGGGTATAAGCAAAGGTGCAGTCTGAAAAGGCCAAAAAACAGATAACAAAGATGCCTGAGACTGTCCAGGCAACCCAGGAGCAGAAGCGGAGGCAAGAGGTTTATCAACAACTGGTGGCCAAAAGGAAGCCCAAGCCTCCTTACCTCCGGCATTTCCTCGTTGCATTTATGACAGGCGGCGCTGTTTGCGCATTGGGTCAATTTGTCTTAGGCATCTTCATGGGGCGAGGATTGGATATCAACGCAGCGTCCGCTCCTACCCTTGCAGTTATGATTCTACTCGGCATAGTCTTGACTGCATTCGGGATCTACGATGAATTTGCTGAGTTTGCCGGGGCAGGGGCTGCAGTGCCTATTACAGGGTTTGCCAACACAGTTGCTGCTTCTGCCATTGATTTCAAGCATGAAGGTTGGGTCTTGGGAATGGGGGCCAAGATGTTTATCATTGCAGGCCCTGTCATTGTATATGGTGTTTTGAGCGGAGTATTCGCAGCTTTCATAAGCCATATCACTGGGCTGTAGGAGGAAGGGAATTAGGGCGCTGTGGCGTCAAAGAAGATCGGCAAAGCGACTGTCAAGTTCACAAATCCACCGATAATCATCGGGACAGGTACTATAATAGGGCCTATGGAAGGGCGCGGGCCTCTTGCCCGGGACTTTGACGTGGTGCTGCCCGATTTGGCCTTTGGGGAGAAGACTGCGGAAAGGGGTGAACGCAAACTCCTTGAGCAGGCTGCCGAGATTGCCATAGAACGCTCAGGCATCGATAAGGGCATGGTAGACTACTACATTGCAGGAGATCTCCTAAATCAGATTGTCTCGGCCAGTTTCTCCGCAAGGCAGCTTGCCATACCTTTTATCGGGGTGTACGGGGCATGCTCCACGTGTGCCATGGGAACGGCTCTGGGATGCATGATCCTTGACGGCGGGTTCGCTGACTATGTCCTGGTGGCGTGCTCAAGTCATTATCAAACAGCCGAGCGCCAGTTTCGCTACCCAATAGAGCTAAACATCCAACACAAGGCTACGTCCCAGTATACTGTCACAGGCGCCGGCGCCCTGGTTCTGGCATCTTCCGGGAACGGTCCGAAAGTTACTTGGGCTACCACCGGCAGGGTGATCGATCTCGGAGTAAAAGATCCGTATAACTTGGGCGCTGCTATGGCCCCGGCTGCTGCAGATACACTTCTTAGGCATGTAGCTGACACCGGATGCGCTCCCGATATGTACGATCTGATTCTCACAGGTGATCTCGGCAGTCTTGGATCCGAGCTTTTTGCGGAGTTGGCAAAAGACGCAGGTTGTAATATAGGGAGCAACCACAACGATTGCGGTCTTATGATCTTTGACACAAAGGCTCAACGAGTAGGTTCAGGCGCAAGCGGATGTGCATGCGCGGCAGTTGTTACGTTTGGCCATGTATTGAAAGAGATGGAGAGAGGAAACCTGAAGAAGATCCTACTGATTGCCACCGGCGCCTTGCTGAGCCCGTTAACTTTTCAGCAGGGAGAGAGTATTCCCGGTATAGGCCATGCTATTGTCATCGAGTCGTAGAAAGAAGGTGTAACCTGTGGACTACATTATTGCATTTCTCATCGGTGGGCTTATCTGTGGTATAGGTCAATTAATACTGGACTTGACAACTCTCACACCCGGGCACATGCTCGTATTGTTCACCGTGATAGGCGCTCTTGCAGGTGGTTTCGGAATTTACCAGCCTTTTCTCTCATTTGCCAAAGCAGGTGCACTAGTGCCGGTTACCGGATTCGGGGCGTCCATTGCCAAAGGGTCTCTGCTAGAGGCGGAGAGAAGCGGCATTATCGGCTTGTTCACGGGGGCATTTGAGTTCACAGGGCAAGGGCTGGCAGTGGCCGTTTTTTTCAGTGCTGTCGCTGCCCTCTTCTTTAGTCCGCGGTCCTGACTATGAATTCGTTAGGTTTCGCTGGTTTCCCGATTGTCTTGGGTGGCCCCGCACGGTACGTACGTTTTCTGAGGCCGGTGATTGCAACGAGGGGTGTCAAAATCCGGCCACCGGCCTACGGGCCGGATTTTGTCAAGGCAACCCACTTGGGGCGCCGTCCCCTTAGTGCAATACCGGCAACCCCACACAGCACGTACATTTTCCAGAGCCGGCGATCACTTATGGTGATCTACTTAGGTGCGGCGCATGCAGTCTATACTAAGTATTCAGGCGTTTGAGTTAAGGAAGGTGTCAGTTTTCGGTGAAAGAGACTATAGGGTTCCCTCGGGCGCTCCTATACTATTATTACTATCCGGCGTGGAAGGCCTTTTTTGAGTCTCTTGGCCAGACTTGCAAAGTCTCAGACAACACCACCAAGGCGGTGATAGACTCAGGGATTAGGGTTACAGTAGACGAGGCTTGCTTGCCTGTAAAAGCCTTTCATGGCCATGTGCTGAGCCTCTCCGGAGTATGTGACAGGGTGTTCGTTCCAAGATTGGTTTCCGTTGAGAGGAAGGCTTATATATGCCCAAAGCTAATGGGCCTTCCTGACATGGTAAGACATAACTGTGAGGGCATCCGGCAGATTGTCGACCCCACAATTGACATGAGCCGTAACTCCCGGGCATATGTAAGAGAGCTCTATGCCACAGGCAGGTTATTCACACGGAATCCACTTGCGATATCTGCTGCAAGGCGAAGGGCAAGGCAAGCCTATGATGCATTTGTCCGGCTGCTCCAGGCGGGAGTTCCGCCAATTGACGCAATGGCGGGAGAGGGCGGCCATCTTGCGCAGCATTTCGAGGATTCCGCGATATCTCGTATTTCCCCGTCAGGATATGACAAGGACGTACGGCACCCGATCATCGGCGTTTTGGGCCATCCCTATATCATTTATGACTCATTTCTTGGAATGAACGTTTTGGACAGGCTAAGCCTGATGGGCGCAAGGGTAGTGACTATGGACATGCTGCAAGATGCAGTTGTTGAACGGGGACAAGCAAAGTCCAGAAAAAGGGTGTTCTGGACCATGGGTAGACGGTTGCTTGGGGCAGGTTACTACTTTCTAACCCCAGGGACCGTCGACGGCTGCCTCCAAATGAGTGCTTTTGCTTGCGGGCCTGACTCTTTCATCGGCGAGCTCTTGCAACAGGAATCTGCAAGAAGCGAGCGCAAGGTGCCGTTTATGACGATCGTAGTTGACGAACATACAGGAGAAGCCGGTGTCCTAACCAGACTTGAAGCTTTTATGGATGTTGTGGAGAGGTCAATGGTAAGGTGAGACTGACCTTTGCGCGTCTTGGCAATTACCACATCGCGGCAAAAGCTGTTTTTGAAGCGCTGGGAATTGACGTGGTGTTGCCCCCCCCTCCTACCAAACGCACAATGTCACTGGGTTCCAAGAACTCTCCTGAATTCGCCTGTCTTCCGCTGAAAATGAATATTGGAAACTACTTGGAAGCCTTCGAGACGGGGGCAGATACTATTGTAATGGTAGGCGGCATAGGTCCGTGCCGTCTTGGATTGTACGGCGAAATTCAAAGGCAAATCCTGGAAGGCCTCGGATGCGATTTCAAGATGATTGTGGTGGAACCCCCGCAAGGGAGGCTGGACCGCCTATTTCGGCAGCTTTCTGAGATTACAGGAGCGCAGCGTATCTCACAGTGTATCAGGGCTCTGCATCTAGGCTGGAGCAAACTCACTGCCATAGACTCCCTGGAGAAGCTTGCCCTCCGGCTTCGTCCGTTTGAGGAATCAAAAGGTGATGTTTCGTTTGCATT